>JAYRNU010000122.1:0-9366 GCA_041912015.1 Thiobacillus sp.
ATCGCCATACGCGTGGCGCCCGGCGCCAACGCCCTCGACGTGGCGAAGGCGGTCAAGGCACGCATGACGGAACTCGCCCGCTTCTTCCCCCAGGGCATTGGCTGGGCCGTGCCCTACGACACCTCGCGCTTCATCGAGATCTCGATCTTCGAGGTGGTGAAGACGCTGGGTGAAGCGATGATCCTGGTGTTCATCGTGATGTACCTGTTCCTCGGCCACTGGCGCACGACGCTGATCCCGGCGGTGGTGGTGCCGGTCGCGTTGGCGGGCGCGACGGCCGGGCTCTATGCCTTCGGCTTCTCGATCAACGTGCTGACGCTGTTTGCGATGGTGCTGGCGATCGGCGTGCTGGTCGACGACGCCATCGTGGTGGTGGAGAACGTCGAGCGCATCATGCGCGAGGAGCACCTGCCGCCCCTGCAGGCCACGATCAAGGCCATGGACCAGATCCTCGGCGCCATCCTCGGCATCTCCGTGGTGCTGTCGGCGGTGTTCATGCCGATGTTGTTCTTCGGCGGCTCGGTCGGCGCCATCTATCGCCAGTTCGCTGCCACCCTCATCCTCACCATGGCTTTCTCGGTGCTGATGGCGCTTTCGCTCACGCCGGCGATGTGCGCCACCCTGCTCAAGCCGGGCGAGGCCGAAGCGGATGAAAAGCGTGGGTTCAACCGTTTCTTCGGACGCGTGACCGCGCGCTATCGCGGCCTCACGGCGCGGGTTCTCGCGAGGAGCGGCCGCTGGGTCGTGATCTACCTGGCCATCGTGGCCGCCACCGGCTGGCTGTTCACCAAACTTCCCGGCAGCTTCCTGCCCGAAGAGGACCAGGGCTACTTCATCACCATGGTGCAACTCCCGGGCGGCGCCACCCAGGAACGCACGGTGCAGGTGCTCTCCCAGGTGGAGCAGTTCTACCTGAAACAGCCGGAGGTCGAGCGGGTCATCGGCGTGGTGGGCTTCTCCTTCTTCGGCCGCGGGCAGAACGCGGCCCTCGTGTTCACCCGCCTCAAGGACTGGGACACACGCATAGGCAGCGCGCACTCGGCACAAGGCGTGATCGGCCGTGCCATGGGCACCTTCATGCGGATCAAGGACGCGATGGTCTTTGCGGTGAACCCGCCGTCCATCCCGGAACTCGGGGCAGTCGGCGGCTTCGACTTCCGCCTGCTCGACCGTTCCGGTCAGGGCCGCGAGGCGCTGACGGACGTGCGCAACATGGTGCTGGGCATGGCGAGCCAGGACAAGCGGCTGGCCGGCGTGCGGCCGGAAGGCCAGGAGCCTGGTCCCCAGGTATTCCTCGACATCGACCGCGACAAGGCACAGGCGCTGCAGATCGACATGGCCAGCCTCAACGACACCTTGAGCTCCGCCATCGGCGTGTCCTACGTCAACGACTTCGTGCGCAGCGGGCGCATCCTCAAGGTGCAGATGCAGGCCGACGCCGATCTGCGCAAGACGCCGGAAGACCTGCTGAAGCTGCCGATCCGCAACCGCGCGGGCGACATCGTGCTGCTGGGCGAGATCGCCAAGCCGAAGTGGATCGTCGGCCTGCCCAAACTCGACCGCTACAACGGCAACCCCTCGATGAAGATCGCGGGCACGGCTGCACCCGGCCATTCCACCGGCGAAGCGATGCAGGCGATGGAGGAGATCGCCGCCAAGCTGCCGCCGGGCTTCGGCTACGAATGGTCGGGCACCTCGTTTGAGGAACGGCTCGCCGGTTCCCAGGCGCCCGTCCTCTTTGCGCTGTCACTGCTGGTGGTCTTCCTCGCGCTTGCGGCACTGTACGAGAGCTGGGCGATCCCCTTCTCCGTGATTCTGGTGGTGCCTTTGGGGATCCTCGGCGCGATTCTGGCCGTGCATCTGCGCACGCTGCCCAATGATGTGTTCTTCAAGGTCGGCCTGATCGCAATCATCGGCCTGTCTGCCAAGAACGCCATCCTCATCATCGAATTCGCCCGCCAGTTGCACGAGGAGGGCATGGATCTCGTGTCGGCCACGCTCGAGGCGTGCCGCCTGCGCTTGCGACCCATCCTCATGACCAGCTTCGCCTTCATCCTCGGGGTGTTGCCGCTCGCCATCTCCACTGGCGCCGGCGCAGCGGGCCGCCACGCAGTGGGAACCGGTGTAGTCGGCGGGATGATCGCCGCGACCGTGCTCGCCATATTCTTCGTCCCCGTGTTCTTCGTGGTGGTGAAGAGAATTTTCCCCGGCAAGCCGCGCCGGGAGGAGAACGATCATGCGTAAGCTGACCACTCTGGCCGCGAGCATGGCCCTGGCGGGCTGCTCCTTCATCCCCGTCTACCAGCGCCCCGAACCGCCGGTCCCCGCCCAGTGGTCGCAGGCGGAAGGCCAGCGCACGGTCGCAGACGTGTCCTGGCAGCAGGCCTTCCCCGATCCGCGCCTACAGGCGCTGATCGAGGCCGCCCTCGACAACAACCGCGACATGTGGATCGCCGTGGCGCGCGTCGCGGAAGCACGCGCAATCTATGGCATCCAGAAGGCGGACACGGTGCCCGGCCTCAACCTGGGCGCCGCCCAAACCGCTTCGCGCGTGCCCGCCGACGTCTCGGGCACCGGCAAAGACAGCATCAGCCGGCGCAACGACCTGTATGTCGCCGTGCCCGCCTTCGAGCTGGATTTCTGGGGCCGGGTGGCCAGCCTCACCGAGGCGGCCAAGGCGTCCTATCTCGCCACCGAGGAGGCGCAGCGGGCCTTCCGCCTGTCCCTCATAACCGACGTCGTCGACGCCTACCTGACGGTAAAGGATACGGAAGAACGGCTGACGATCGCCCAGACCACCGTGGACACGCGGAGGGAAACCCGCACCCTGATCGACAAGCGGCGCGAAGCGGGGCTCGCCAGCGATCTCGATTATCTCGCCGCCGACAGCCTCTACCAGTCGGCGCTGGCGGATCTCGCCCTGCTCGTGCGACAGCGGGCGCAGGCAGAAAACTTCCTCGATGTCCTGGTCGGCGTACAAAGGTCCGACTGGCCGCCTGGCCACGCGCTCGCGGATCAGGGCATCGTCAGCGATCTGGCTGCCGGCATCCCGTCGGAGGTGCTCACCCGCCGCCCCGACGTCCTCGCGGCCGAGGAACGCCTGAAGGCGGCCAACGCCAACATCGGTGCAGCGCGCGCGGCCTTCTTCCCGCGCATCACCCTCACCGCCGCATTGGGGTTTGCCAGCCGCGACTTGGCCAATCTCTTCGACGGTGGCGCCTGGAGCTATCAGCCGGTGCTGAGCCTCCCGCTATTCGATGGCGGGCGCAACCAGGCCGTTCTCGATCTTTCCCAGGCACGCAAGAACATCGCCGTCGCCGATTACGAAAAAACCATTCAGCAGGCCTTCCGCGAAGTCGCCGATGGGCTCGCGGCGCGCGCCGCGCTGAGCGACCAGCTGGCTGCCCTGACGCGACTGGAAGCGACCGAACGGCAGCGGCTCACGCTGGCCACGGCACGCTACAACCAAGGCCTCTCCAGCTATCTCGAAGTGCTCGATGCGGAGCGCAACCTGTTCGCCGCCCGGCAAGCCACGATCCTGACCCGCCACGCCCTGCTCTCCGCCAACGCGCACTTGTATGCAGCGCTCGGGGGCGGCGCCTCATGAGGGGGCCGCTGCCCGCCCGCCGGCTGGCGGACGGCTGCGCACGCCTTACTGCGGCCGCAGCCTCGCGAGTTCGTCGAGCAGGCTGATCAGCAGTTCGCGCCCCAGCGGACCCATCCCGGCGACCAGCTGCTCGGCGTCGCGATCGCCGTTGACCAGGCGGCGCATGCGTCCGCCCAGCAGCGCCATGTCCCCGCCCGCCTTGATCATCTGCTCGGCCATGTTGGCGAGCACTGACATCGCCTGCGCGTCGCCCCTCGCCGAGGCGTCGATGAGCGCGGCCAACCCGGGGGCGGCACTGCTGCCATCGGGCTGGGCGTTCAGGGGCGGCAGCGTCGCCGGGTTGTCGAGTCCGCGCAGGGTGGCGTCGAGCAGAATGCGGTCTTCCTCATCCAGCCCGAGCTTGATCGAGGGATCGCGGCGGCCGTCGATCACTTGGCGCAGTGCGCCGACCAGACGCGCCCAGCCTGCCTGTTCGGCGGCATCGAGCTGCTTCATGAGCTCGGGCAGCTGGCTGCGATCGCGCAGTGCGTTGACCACGGTATGAATGAACGCGGCATGCACGCGCAGGACCTGGTCGACGGCGGGGGGAAGTTGGGCCATGGCTTGTCGGGAGGCAGTGAACGGTGAATGGATTGTCCGGTCAGGGCGCGGCGCTGGCAATGGCCGGATGGCGCGGCACGTTCCCGATCTGCCAGCGCGCGCACGCCCATGCCAGCAGCTCGGCCGGGCCGGCCCCGGCCAGCTCGCGCGGCGGCACATGACCGAGCGCTGCAAGCGCCTGCGCCAGGACCCAGCCCTGCCCGGTCAGAGGGAGCGCCGGCGCACGGGTCTGCTTGGACAGTTTTTGCCCGGCGCTGTTGGTGATGAGCGGCACGTGGGCATAGGCGGGCGTCGACAGGCCGAGCAGGTGTTGCAGATGAATCTGGCGTGGCGTGTTCCACAGCAGGTCGGCTCCCCGCACGACATGGGTGACATCCTGGAAGGCATCATCCACCACCACCGCCAGCTGATAGGCGAACAGGCCGTCGGCGCGTTTGACGATGAAGTCGCCGACATCGTGCGCCAGGTTCTGCTCGAGGTCTCCGTGGATGCGGTCGACAAATTGCAGCGTCGCATCCGCCACGCGCACCCGCCACGCGTGCGCCGACCCGTGCGGCGGGGAATGCAGGCGGCATGTGCCAGGATAGACGATCTCGCCCTCGGCATTGCGCGGCGCCAGCGCCAGCTGGCTGCGGGAGCAGGTGCATGCGAAAACGGCCCCCTCAGACTTCAGCGCATCCAGTGCCGCCACGTAGGCATCGTCACGCTGTGACTGAAGCAGCACGGCACCGTCCCAGACAAGGCCGCAGGCTTCGAGCTGACGCAGGATGGTGTCGGCCGCGCCAGGCACGCAGCGGGGGCGATCGAGGTTTTCCATGCGGACCAGCCAGCGACCTTGCACCGCGCGGGCATCGAGCCAGCTCGCCAGCGCGGCGACCAGCGAGCCGAGGTGCAGGGGGCCGGTGGGGGACGGCGCGAAGCGCCCGACGTAAAGTGCAGCTTTCACGCGGCAATTATGCCGCGCACAATGCCCCTGCAGGTTGCAGATCCTGATAGAGCGCGAGGACGGCCTCGGCCATGCGTGTCTCGCTCCAGCTCTCGGCATAGGCTTTCCCGGTCTCGCCAAGCGCCCGGGCTGCCGCGCGGTCGGCCAGCAACGGCTTCAGCACCCGTGCAAAGCCCGCGACATCGTCGGGTGCGATGCGGCAGCCCTGACCTTCCTGCAGCACGTCCTTCGTTCCCATTTCGGCCAGGCCCACGACCGGCACGCCCAGCGCCATCGCCTCCAGCAGCACCAGTCCCTGGGTCTCGGTCTTCGACGCGAAGACGAAGACATCCGCTGCGCAGTAGCAGGCCGGCAGCTCGGTCCTGCGTTCGAGATAGCCGACGAAGCGCACGTTGTCCGATAGGCCGCGTCTTGCGACGGCGCGCTCGAGCGACACGCGCGCGGGCCCCTCGCCGGCAATCACGAACTGCAGATCCGGCAAGTCGGGTCGGAGCTGTTCGGTCACGCGCAGCAGGAAATCCAGGTTCTTCTCGAACGCCACCCGGCCGACATAGGCGATGACGGGTCGCTCCGGTGAAATGCCGTGGCGCGCGCGAAATGCAGGGCCGTCGCAGTTGGCGAAATCGGCGTGCTTGATGCCCGTGGGGATGACATGGATCGGGCTGCTGACGCCATAGGCCACGAGTGCGTGCTTCATCGCCGACGACGGGGCGATCACCGCGCTGACACCGTCGCATTCCTTGCGCGAGATCATCCGCGCCGCAGCTGCCAGCCAGGCCTTCGGCAGGAACGGCAGATAGTGGTGGAAGTATTCCTCGAACAGCGTGTGGTAGGTTTCGACGCATGGCAGGCCGTGCCTCCGCGCCCAGCGCACGCCGGCACGGTGCGCCAGGAACGGCGTGTGGATGTGGACAAGATCGAAGTCGGCGGGATCGAGCGCATCGAGCGCGGCGGCCAGCGCGCGCGGATGCATCAGCCGGTCTTCCGGGTCGCGTGGAATCTGCCAGCCCGGCACCCGCACGATGCCGTCTTCAGCGACGGTGGCCGGGTACGCCGGCGCCACCAGCAGGCTTGCATGGCCGTCTGCTGTCAGCGCCTGGCGCAAGGTCTGAATCGAGGTCGACACGCCATTGACGCGCGGGAAGTAGACGTCGGACAGCATCAGAATACGCACGGCAGGCTCCGCCCAGGGCAAAACCTGTCTTGTATGGCATTGCGGTTACAGGATCATGACGCCAGCCTTAGCGACGGCTACAGGTCGATGCCGCGCTGCGCCTTCACGCCCGCACGGTAGGCATGCTTTTCGTCGGCGATCACGGAGACCGTGTCCGCCAGCTCGATCAGCGCACCGGAGGCGCCGCGTCCGGTCACGACGACGTGCTGCATGGGCGGCCGATGCGCCAGGGCATCGAGCACGCTGTCGCTGTCGAGATAGCCGTAACTCAGCAGATAGGTCAGCTCGTCCAGGACCACCAGCTGGTAGGACGCGTCCGTCAGCATCGCGCGCGCCACCGTCCAGCCGCATTGCGCGGTGGCGATGTCCTGTTCGCGATTCTGGGTATCCCAGGTGAAGCCATCTCCGAGCACATGCCATTCGACGCCGGGCTGCTTGCCGAGAAAGGCCTCTTCTCCGGTATCGGTGCGGCTCTTGATGAACTGGCAGACGCCGACCTTCATGCCATGACCGAGTGCGCGCGCCACCATGCCAAAGGCCGATGTGCTCTTGCCCTTGCCGTTGCCGGTGATGACGATCAGCAGGCCGCGCTCGTCGGTCGCTGCTGCGATGGCCGCGTCGATGGCGGCTTTCTTGCGCGCCATGCGCGCAGCGTGGCGCGCATTTTTCTGGTCATCCTGCACGTTCGCCCCCTCTGCTGCCTATCAATAGGCGTACGCCACACTGAGCCAGCCATTGCGTCCCGGCAGCGGATAGGCATTGAACCGGTCCGGATTGTATGTGCTGTGAACGGCGTAAGTGTAATACGCCTCGTCGAACAGGTTGCTGATTGCTGCGGTCAGCTGCCAGGCGCCGATCTGGCGGACCAGCTTGAGATCGACCAGGGTATAGGCCGGGATCTTCTGGTCGAAGCTGTTGGTTTCATCGTTGTCCATCAGCTGGCTGCCGACGTAGTTCAGATCCGCGCTCAGCCGGGTCTGCCCGTCGATGTGCCAGACTGCGCGCAGCGACAGCTTGTTCCGGGGGACGAGGGGAACGTCATTGCCGTCGAGATCGACCCCGTTCAGGCTGCCACCGGTGAAAGTTGCGTAAGCGAGCGTGTAGGCCGCGCCCAGATCGACGCTGCGTAGGCGGCCATGCGCCTCCAGTTCCAGTCCATAGCGCTGCAGCGGCGGCAGATTGGTATTGCCGATGCCGCTGCTGTAGGCGTCGAGATGGATTTCATCCTTCACCTTCATGTAATACACGGCCGCCCGCAGACGATCCGCGCCAGCGCCCCATTCCCAGCCCGTTTGCGCATCATCCGAGGTCTGCGGCTTGAGAAACTGGAATTCGGGCGCATAGGCAGGCGAATATTCATAGATCTCGTCCACCGTGGCGAAGCGGAAGCTGCGCGCCAGACGGGCAAACAGCGCGTGTTGCGGGTTCAGGCGATGGTTGACCCCCAGTTCCAGCGCGTACTGCGTTTCGTCCTGCTTGCCCGGCACAGCGCCGCTGCCGTAGCCGCTGCCTGGTGCACTGGCATCGTACTGATCGACGGCGCTGAGATCGAACCACTCGTATCGGCCCCCCAGCGTCATCCGCGTTGACGGACCCAGCTGGATGTCGTCGCGAGCATAGAGGCCAAGCGTTTCCTGGTCAGCCGTCACGTGATGGATGGGCGTGTCGATATTGGCTTCGGCATTCGAGGTGCGCAGGGTGTAGGTCCAGCGCTGGTAGTCGACCCCCGTGACGAGCGTGTGCGCGATATTTCCGGTCTCGAACGGCAGCAGCATGCGCGGCGAAAAGTCCCACATGTCGAGGCCGGTTTCACGGTAGTCCGGGTAGCCGCCATAGTCGAAATAGGACTGCTGCTGCTTGTTGCGATAATCCAGGTCGAGCACGAGTTCGTTTCGGCCGATTTCGGAATGATTGCTCAGGCCGGCCTGATAGCCGCGCCGGCTGGCCCAGTCGAGCGGCGTGCTGGTGCCGCGCGGGTCCGACTCCAGCTCGTTCAGGCCGATGCTGGTATCGACCGTGCGTGGGCCGGGCAGACGCAGATCCTGGGTGGCGCCGCCGAACTTGAATGTCAGGTCGCCGAACGCCTGAAGCAGCCGCGCATCGCCGTTGAGGCTGGTCTGGCTGTTCTCGTTGTTGTCGCGCCAACCGTCCGAGCGGTAATGGTCGGCCGTCAGGTGAAGTCCGCCCTTCTCGCCGGCATAGTTGCCGCTGAGCTGATAATCCTGTGTGTCGAAGCTGCCGGCCTGCACCCTGCCCGACACTTGATTGGGCTGCCCGAGCGGCGACCGCGTGATGATGTTGATCACGCCCGCCACTGCGCCCGAACCATGCAGCACGCTGGCGCCGCCGCGGACGATTTCGATGCGTTCGATGGCGGAAAGCGGCAGTGCCGACCAGTCCACGGCCGAGAGGTCGATATCGTTCAACGGACGGCCGTCGAGCAGAATCAGCGTGTTCTGGCCTGCTGCGGCGCCGAAGCCGCGCATGTCGACGGTGCTGGCGGCGGCGTTGTTGCCGAACAGGTCACGCATCCCGATCCCGGCCTGTTCGGCGAGCAGAGCAGGCAAGGAGGTCTGCGGACTGTTTGCGATGTCCTGACGCGTGATCACCGTGGTATTGGCAGTCTGGCCGGACAACGACTGCGGAAAGCGGGTTGGTGTGACGACAATGGTTTCGCCGGTAAACTCCGGCAGCGTTCCGGAATGCGCGGATGAAACCAGTACGACGCCCAGTGCGAGCGAAAGAGCAGCTTGCTGCATGATGCTTCCGGATTGGGCGCCCGCTTCCCCGCAGGCGCGTTGCACGATCCTCTGCATGACTTTCGTCTTGCAGGGCACAGGCCGGTATCCGGGCTCGCGCTTGAAATCCATCGCCTTCCCGGGCGAACCCAGTGGCAGTGTGATGTACCGTTTAGCGCTTACCGTTGCGGGGGCAGCACAGGTCTGATGGCGTGTGGCCACGCACCTGTTTCCCGTTTAACCTAAGCGGCGGAACGCCGCATCGGCACCTGAGGCCATGAATTATACCCACGGCGACATG
>JAYRNU010000123.1:0-1943 GCA_041912015.1 Thiobacillus sp.
GACACATTCTGACCGGCCGCTCAGGCTACTGCTGCCAGTGCAGATCAATTGCGGCAGTCCCGTCAGTGGTTGCGGGGCTTTAGGGACAACAACGCGCAACAGAGATTGGAGCGGGTGATGGGAATCGAACCCAAGCGGGGCGCCCCATCGCGTTATCCAGAACAATCACTTACATGTTGCTACGGTTACGCGTGTGATTAGTGTGCGAATCGTGGAATACATCAGGCAGCCATGAGGCGAGCCTTGGAAACGCGGCTCAGGTCCACCTGCTGTCTTGCGCGCCAGAGATCATGGTTGTACTGCATGGCAAGCCAGCCCTCCCGGCGTCCGGCCCAGGGACTTCGACAGCCTCAGCGCCATCTCCGGACTGACCCCGCTGGCGCCGGTCAGTACGCGATTCAGCGTCGAGGGTGCGACCCACAGCGGACGGTCACACTAGATCAGGCCGCCGGCACGAAGAAGGCGCCACGTCGCCGTGCCGCGCGTAGCAGCAACACAACCGCGACCGTGGTCGACGCGATCACGAGCAACGAACTCTCTGGACCGAACATCCCGCCGGTCAGCCAGTCGGGCCCGGCAAAGCGGCTTTCGAGTGGCGCCAACGTCCGCCAGTCCTCGATGCCTGAAAGCGGCAGGCCGCTCAGCAGAATCGTGAAGTTCCATGCCGCATGATGGGCGGCCACTACCCACAAGTTGCGCGCCAGGGTGAATACTGCGCCCCACAGCAGGCCCGTCAAAGTCACCGCGATCAGCATCGTCACCACATCGCTGATCCCGCCTGTCTCGACGTTTCCCAGGTGCTGCAGGGCGAACACCACCGCTTGGACCGCCAACGCCCATTTCGTCCCCCAGGTCCGTTCCAGGATCAGGAACAGCAGGCAGCGGTAAGTCAGTTCTTCCAGGATCGCCGCGATTCCGATAAGGGCTGCTACGTCGAGCAACGCAGGTGACGCGCCGCGATACAGGACGCATTCGTAGACGCCGAAAGCGAATAGCACCGCCATCGGCAGCGCCACCATGGCAGCGCCGCTCGCGCCGCCCAGCAACAGGTGAATCGGCCGAAGACGCAGCTCGGTCGCTTTGCGTTTTTCATGCCAGTGCACGAAGGCCCAGTAGCCCCCCGCGGCTGTCAGAAGGATGCCCACGCGCCTGACGACGCTGAGCCATTCGGGTCCGGGATGGAACGCTGCGTCGATCAGCGGGAGCAGGCCCTGTCGAAAGATCAGAATGGAACCAAGAACCGCCGCGGCACCGAGCAGCAGTGAGCCGAGGAGCCGGCCGGCGACCCGAATACGCCGTCGCGCGATGTTTTCCGTTGCAAGCGGAGCGGCGCGGTTTGTCTCAATACCATCAGGCGAGTCTGCTTCCACGCTCGATTCCGTCGATTCGGGATTTAGAGAATCTACGAGTGGATCGCGAGTCTTCATGTCGGCCTAACTACATTTAGGCCGACAGACGTTGTGCGGACAGCCGCTATACGTATCGGCTAAACGCCGCGAGCCGGGTGAGTGCGGTTCCGAGGCGACTGCGCGTGCTCGTGTCATTGCCAGGTCACATTCCTTGGAACCCATGGTTAGGACTACATCACTGGTCCAGCAGTCCGTCAAACCGACCGTCCGCTCATGGCCGGTTCCGGCCGGTCAGCTCACGACCAAAAAGCAGCCATTCGCCATTATCGACGGGACGTACCGACTCCAGCTCCACCGATCAGCAGAATGCTGCCGGTCGAGCCGCTACTCCACCGTCACGCTCTTCGCCAGGTTCCTCGGCTGGTCGACGTCCGTGCCCCGCAGTATCGCGCAGTGATACGCGAGCAACTGCAGCGGCACGGTGTACACCGCTGGCGCCTGGAAATAGCTCACGTGGCGCGGCATGTGGATGACGGTCACGCCTTCCGACGACTCGATGCCCGACTCCGGATCGGCGAACACGTAGAGTTCGCC
>JAYRNU010000124.1:0-1737 GCA_041912015.1 Thiobacillus sp.
CTGCGGGGCATCGAATTCGTGACGCGAAAAGTCACCGACGCCACGGCGCGCATCAAGCAGGGCAAGCAGAAGGAACTGCGCCTGGGCAACATCGACGCGAAGCGCGACTGGGGCTTTGCGGGGGATTACGTCGAGGCGATGTGGCAGATGCTGCAGCAGGACAAGCCGGACGATTATGTGATCGCCACCGGGGTCACCACGACCGTGCGCGACATGTGCCGGATCGCGTTTCAGTGCGTCGGACTCGATTACAACGATCATGTCGTCATCGACCGCAAGTTCTTCCGCCCCGCCGAGGTCGACCTGCTGCTTGGCAACCCGGCCAAGGCCAGGCGGGTGCTCGGTTGGCAGGCCCGGACCGGCATCGACGCGCTCATCGCGATGATGGTCGAAGCCGACATGCGCCGCGTCAGCCGGGAGTAACGCATTGGCTGCGCCTGGGGCCCTGCCGCGGGCATCACGCCGGGCCAGTCATCGGGCGTCCCGGTTGGCGCATTACGTCGACCTGGTGGTGGCGCTCACGATCAAGGAAATCAAGGTCCGCTACAAGCGCACGGTCCTGGGCTACGGCTGGTCGCTGCTGAACCCGCTGGTGTTCGCCGTGACCTACTGGATTGCGTTCAAGGCCATCCTCAACGTCAGGATCGAAGGTTATTTCATATTCCTGCTGGCCGGCCTGTTCCCATGGCAGTGGCTCAACAACTCGCTGCAGCTGGCGCCCCGGGCGTTCACCAACAACGCATCGCTGGTCAAGAAGATCGCGTTTCCGCGCTACCTGATCATCGCGTCGTCGGTGGTCACCGAGGGCCTCCATTTCCTGCTGTGCCTGCCCGTCCTGGCGGGACTGGCGCTGCTGTTCGGGCGCGGCACGCTGTCGGCGGGCTGGCTGTGGGGTGCGCCGATCCTGCTGGTGGTCCAGGGACTGATGATCTACGGCCTCGCGCTGGCCATTGCCGCCTGCAACGTGTTCTTTCGCGACCTGGAGCGGCTGGTCGGTCTCGGCATGACGGTCCTGTTCTACGTGACTCCCGTGATCTTCGAGCGGCAGATGGTGCCGCCAATGTTCCAGCCACTGATAGCGCTGAATCCCTTCACCCATCTCATCGTCGCGTGGCGGTCGCTGCTCCTCGACGGCACGATGGACTGGATCGCGCTGGGAACGGCCGCGGGAATCGCGCTGGTCGCCATGGTGGTGGGCCACGCGATCTTCGACCGGCTGCAGTGGAAGTTCGCCGAGGCCCTGTGATGGCAGGGCCGAAGATCGAACCCATGATCGAATTCAGCGGCGTCGGCAAGTCCTACGCGCTGGCTTTGCATCGCGGTGGCGGAATCAAGAACCTGATCCTCAATCCGCCGCGAGCGCTGCGCAACATGCGCGCGGACAGCCGCGTCGTGCTGGAGGACTTTTCGCTGCGGATCGCAAGCGGCGAGTCCATCGCGGTGATGGGACGCAACGGCGCCGGCAAGAGCACGCTGCTGTCGCTGATCGCCGGCGTGATCAGGCCCACGACCGGCACGCTCACCGTGAACGGAAGCGTGTCGCCGCTGCTGGAATTGGGGGCCGGATTCCACCCGGAGCTGACCGGCCGCGACAACGTGATGCTCAACGGCGTACTGCTGGGAATGCGGCGGGCCGAGGTGGCCGCGCGCATGGACCGGATCGTCGAGTTCGCCGAGCTGGCGGACGCCATCGACGAGCCCGTGCGCACGTTCTCCACCGGAATGGTGGCGCGCCTC
>JAYRNU010000125.1:0-7134 GCA_041912015.1 Thiobacillus sp.
GGCCTGCTGGGCTCGGTCAGCACTTCCTCCGGCAATTTCCTCGCCGGCTCGGCTTCCGCGTGGTCGGTTGGGGCGGGCCTGACCGGCCCGATCTTCACCGCCGGCGCCATCGAGGGCCAGGTTCAATCCGCCGAGGCGCAGAAACTGCAGGCGCAGCTTGTATATCAGCAGACGATCCTGAATGCCCTTCGTGAAACAAACGATGCGCTCGTCGGCGCGCAGATGGCGACCGAAGCGGCTGCCTTGCAGCACGAGCGGGTGGACGCGCTGCGGGAGTTTGCCCGCCTGTCCCGGCTCAGTTTCGAGAACGGCATGGTCGGTTACCTGGAGGTACTGATTGCCGACAACGAGCTTTTCGCCGCCGAGCTCGCATTGGTGCGTTCAGATGCCGACCGCTACACGCAAGGCGTAAACGTGTACCAGGCCATGGGTGGCGGCTGGGTGGACATCGCCGATTCTCTGACACCGCGTCCGCTCGCACGCGCGCCGCTAGCAGCGGCAAAATGAAAAGCGCCCGCAGGCGCTGAAGGGAACGCTGAACAAGTCCTTCGACAGACTTCAGTTGACACGCTCCCCTTGACCGGCTCAGGACGATCGGCAAGTTGTTGTGCTGTCTTGCCGGGCCCTTCGACCAGGCTCGGGATGGGCTTGTCGAAGGGTATGGGCGGAATGATCTCGACCAGTGTTTCCTTGAGGCAGAAGCCTCAAGGAGGAAATCACTTGAGCTTCTTGATGCCCATCAGGCCGAGCACGTATTTCTCGTAGAGCGGTTCGGTGGAGCCGACCTTCATCTTGCGCATGAAGTATTTCTCGAATGCGACCTTGGCCAGGTGCACCCACTTGCCTTCCTTGAACCAGTTGACGTTGCGCGGCGGAATCTGCGGCAGCGCCACGAAGGCGGCACCGGTATCGCCGAAATCGGCCAGGCAGATGGCGTTCCAGGTTGCTTTCTCGGTCGGCTCGCGGCCGTCGAGCACGGCGCGGATGTTGTGCGACACGGCCGTCACCATCGACTCGATCATGTAGCCGGTCTTCGGCGTGCCGGTCGGCACGGGCGTCGCCTCGACCGGCGGGATGGCGACGCAGACGCCGACCGAATAGACGTTGGGGAACCTGGGGTTGCGCTGGAACGCGTCGATGCTGATGAAGCCGCGCGGGTTGGTCAGCCCCTCGATGCCGAACACGGCGTCGATGCCCTTGAACGCGGGCAGCATCATCGAGTAGGCGAACGCCAGTTCGTGCTCCTTGATGACCTCGCCCTTGTCGTTGTGCTCGGCGACGAACATCTTGCCGGCTTCGACCTGGGTGACCTTGGCGTTGCAGATCCACTTGATGTGGCGCTCGCGCATCGCCGATTCGAGCAGGCCGCGCGAATCGCCGACGCCGCCGAGCCCGAGGTGGCCGATGTAGGGCTCGGCCGTGACGAAGGTCATCGGCACGCGGTCGCGAATCTTGCGCTTCCTGAGGTCGGTATCCATGATCATGGCGAACTCGTAGGCCGGGCCGTAGCACGAGGCGCCCTGCACCGCACCCACCACGATGTGGCCCGGGTTCTTGACGAAGTCGTCCCACGCCCGTCCGGCTTCGACCGCGTGCTCGACCTGGCATATCGACTGGGTGTGGCCATTCGGTCCCAGTCCGGGCACTTCGTCGAAGGCCAGCTTGGGGCCGGTCGCGATGATCAGGAAGTCGTAGTCGACGACCTGGCCGTCGGTCAGTTCGACCTGGTTGCGATCGGGATGCACCCGCGCGGCACCGACCGCGATGAAGTCGATGTTCTTCTTGTTCAGGTAGGGCGCGGCCGGGATCGTGATGTCGTCGCGCTTGCGCCAGTTGACCGCGACCCAGGGATTGGACGGGGTGAACTGGAAATACGGCAGGTTGGAAATGACGGTCACCTTGTCCTCGGACCGCGCCTGCTCGCGCATCTCGTACGCCATGGTCATGCCGCCTACGCCTGCGCCCAGAATCACGATATGTGCCACGTGTTGTCTCCTCTTTTGGTTGGTGTCGCATGCATGGAGCAATCGTCATGCCACGACCGCACACGCCTGGATACCGTCATTCACGGGCTTGCGCCGGTTTGACATGACATTCTTGTCATGTCAGATTGCGCCAACGTCATGACAGGGACCTGACATGCCCCAGCTCGAATTGCAGTCGCTGATCGACGCCAACGACCAGCCCTTCGTGGTGATCGACAGCGAATACCGGATCGTGGCAGCCAACCAGCGCTATGGCGACGCCTATGGCACCACCCCCGACGCCATCGTCGGCCAGTACTGCTACGCCGTGTCGCACCACGCCACCCGCCCCTGCCACGAAAACGGCGAGCAGTGCCCGCACCGGGCGCTGTTCGAGCGGGGCGAGGCGGTCGAGGTGGTGCACACGCACTTCCATGCCGACGACCATCCCGAACGCACCCGCATCCGCGGCCATGCCCTGCTCGGGCTCAATGGCGAGCGCTACCTCGGCGAACAGCTGTTCCCGCTCGAAGCCGAGGCAGGTACGGACTGCGATGCCATGCAGATGGTCGGACAGTCGCCTGCGTTCCTGTCCTGCGTCGATCATCTCGCGCGCGTGGCCGAGAGCGAGGCGTCGATCCTGCTGTTCGGCGAAAGCGGCGTCGGCAAGGAACTCGCCGCACGTTTCATTCACGCCCGCTCGGACCGCGCCGGCGGCGCCTTCATCGTGATCAACTGCGCCGCGGTACCGGAAAGCCTGTTCGAGAGCGAGTTGTTCGGCCATGAACGCGGCGCCTTCTCTGGCAGCAGCGGCCAGAAGAGAGGCCTGTTCGAACTGGCCGACGGCGGCACGCTGTTCCTCGACGAGGTGGCCGAGATTCCGCTGGCGCTGCAGGCCAAGCTGCTGCGGGTCCTGGAGACCGGTGAATTCCGGCGCGTCGGTGGCACCCATACGCTGAGCGCGGACGTGCGGCTGGTGTCGGCGACCAACCGCCGGCTGCTGGACGAAGTCGACGAGAAGCGCTTCCGTCTCGACCTGTATTACCGGCTCGCAGGCATCGATGTCACGCTGCCCACGCTGCGCGAGCGGCGCGAGGACCTCCCGGCCTTGGCGGCGTTTCTGCTGAAGCGCCTGAGCGGGGAACGCCGCCCCTGCCGGCTCGACGCAACGGCGCTGGCGGCACTCCAGGCCCACGAGTTTCCGGGCAATGTGCGCGAACTGCGCAACCTGCTGCAGCGCGCCGTGCTGACCTGCCGCGACGGCGTGATCCGTGCCGCGGACCTGCGCCTGCCGACGGCCGCCGCGCCGGCACCGACCGCATCCCGGCCGCTGGCCGACCTCGAGCGCGAGCACATTCGCGCGCTGCTCGACACCCATCGCGGCCATCGCAACCGGGTGGCCACTGCGCTCGGCATCACCGAGCGCACGCTGTACCGCAAGCTCAAGCGCCACGGTCTGACATGAAAAAGGCCCGTCACCAGGACGGGCCTTTCAGGGAAAAAACAGGTTCAGACCACCGTGAATTTCTCCGTGCTCTCGTTGTAGCGCACCAGCAGGTACCACAGCAGCAGGCAGGCTCCGGTGGCGAGATAGGTCCAGCCCCAGCCGTCGAGCATGACCGGGAAGAACGTCTGGATGCCGAGCGGGCTTTCCTCCAGCATGTCGAGGTTCATTTCCGCCACGGTCCAGCCGATGTGGTGGAACAGCCCACTGGCCAGCGAGCCGATCCAGGCGAAGAACAGGACCGCCACCCACAGCTTCAGATGTCCCTCGCCGACCCGCCATAGCGAACCGGTGCCGCAGCCGCCGGCGAACACCATGCCGAGCCCGAACACGATGCCGCCGATCAGCGAGCCGAGCCAGAAGCGCGGCGGAATCCCGATATAGGGATCGAGCAGCTTGTCCTGGAAGATCAGCGAGGCGAACGGGATGCCGATCGCCAGCGCCAGGATCACCGCCTTGGTCATGTCGCCTTCGGCCGTCATGAAGGGCTCGCGGATCGCCCGCGCCACGCAGAACCGCGAACGATGCATGATGAAGCCGATGGCGAATCCTGCCACCACGATGATGGCGCGCGACGCGATCTTCTCGTCCGTCGAGCCATACCAGGTCGTCGCCCACCACAGGATGCCGGCAATGACGCCGAGGCCGAGCCAGGGATAGAGCCGAAGCACGGCGGGCGACAAGGGCTTCGGCACCGGTGCCTGCATGCCCCAGGTGATGTGCTCGAGGGTCCACATCAGCAGCTTGAGGCCGATCACCGCGCCGATCATCAACCCCACCAGCATCACCAGACCTGATGGGGATGCGTGCAGGGTCGGGACGAAAAAGCCGCCGACGGTGCAGCCGCCGGCGAGCACGGCGCCGATGCCCATCAGGCTGCCACCCAGTGCGCCCCAGACCAGTTCCAGCAGCGGCGGGCGATTGAAACGGAACTGACGCGACAGCAGCGCTGCAGTGAACGCACCGAGCACCAGCGTGATGTTGGTCAGGGAAATGCGCTGCATCAGCGGCGAGTCGAGCTGCTGCGGCAGACCGAGCAGGTCGCCGAGGCCGAGCGCTTGATTGATCCAGTCGCCCCAGAGCTTGATGCCGCCGAACACCCCCCAGAACAGGCCAGAAAGCATCAGCGCAAAAATGGCCAGCAGCAGCAGGACCGCGCCGACATAAGGCGACCAGGGCTCGACCAGAACGGCATCGTAATCGGCCGTGAACCCGCCCGTTTCAAACCATGAAGCTTTCATGTCGTTCCTTCACTCAGGACAGTCCGCGCGTTTTGGGTTCAGCGGCATCCGGTCGGTGCATCACCGTCCTTGGCGCTGCGCAGCACGAAGGCCTTGAGGTCCGCATAGAGTTCGTCCTCGGGCACGTCGGCGAACTTCGCCGCAGCCTTGTTGGTGCCGGCGATGCTCGCGCGGAAGGGCTTGCTGAGGTAGGTCTTGAGACTGTCCTTGCCCTTGGCGTGCTTGTCGGCCTCGAGGTAAGCGGTCCACTCGGCACGCGTGCGGGTGTTCGGCCCGATCACGCCGCAGGGCTGTCCCTTGTGGCATTCGGTGCAGACCATCCGGTAATAGACATGGCCGCGCTTCCAGTCGCCTTCATAGGCCCGGGCCAGCAACGGCGCGCCGAGGAGACAGGTTGCGAGACCGATGAGAAGCGGTTTGCTGAGAGACATGCTGAATTCCTTTCCTTGGATCGTGGTTGAGCAATGCGCGTGGCGTTCATCGGCCGGACTTGAACAGAGGACCTTTCTTCAGGCCTGGCAGGTTCTTCATCCGGCCTTCCGACAAGCTGCCATTCCGGGGATTGTGGCATTCGGTGCAGGCCAGCGTCTTGGCGCGGGGGGCCACCATGTGGTTCAGCGGCCACAGCATCTCGGTCTTGATGAAGTCCACCTTGCCGGAGAATGGGGCGCCGGCGCTGGCCATGCCGGCCGCTGCGGCACGCTCCCAGTTGAAGCTCACGCTGTAGGCATCAGGATCGGTACCGTAGGTATGCGGCACGATCAAGGTCTGGTTGACCGGGTCATAGGGCTGCACGCCGCGATAGCGCTTCACCGGCCAGATCCGCGACTTGCCGTCCGTCGGGCTGCCGCCGAACTGGTTGATCGGCGTGTAGCCCGGCCCCTTGATCACCTTGTCGCTCAGCAGGGTGTACTTGACCTCGCCGTTGAACCACACGTAATCGGGGACCACGTTCTCGCCGAGCACGAATGCACCCTTCTTCGAGTCGTAGATCTTGTGCCCCTTGGCGTCGAATTCCTCGATGGGCTTGCCGTCCGGCCCCAGCCTGCCGGCGACCGACCAGTCCCAGTTCATCTTGGTGGGAACGCCGCCGCGTGCCATGGCGGGAATGTGGCAGGTCTGGCAGGCCAGCTTGTCGGCATGATTGTTGACCATGGCGGCCATCGCCACGGCGCTGAAACCGGGCAGGGGCTTGATGGCCGCGACCGTGTCGACGGTATGCGGACGGTTGCCATGACACGATTCGCAGATGGCCGGGTTGCGCTTGTCCGGCATGCCGCTCTGTGGCGGGGCGCCGCGCCGCGTGACTGTCGGGGCATAGCGGCTGCCGGGCACGTCATGGCCGGAGGCTGCGTGGCATTTGGAGCAGGCGAAGTCGAGCCCGAGGGCGTCCATGTGGACATCGGTATCGGCGTCTGGGACCTGCAGCGAGGAATCGAGATCACCATGCTTCACGCCATCGCCGCCCCCGCCGTAGGAATGACAGGCGATGCAGTTGTAGCGGCTGGTCTTGCCGACGTTCTGCGCGACCCTGTTCAGGTCGACCGGGCGCAGGATGACGCCGGAACCCGGCGGAAACTCCATCTCCTCGTATACGGGATTGCCAGCGAGCCCGGATGGCTTGCGGTAGGTGCCCGTGGTGTCGTGGCAGACCAGGCAGTCGACATTCTCCTGCGCGGTGAAATCGAAGTGCTTGTCCTTCCAGCCGTAGCCGATATGGCAGGAGGTGCAGTACGGCTCGTTGGAGGCGATGCCGATGCAGAAGTTGTTGACCACGGTCTTCTTGCCCAACTTCTGGTCGAAGTGCGGGTTCAATGCCTCCCACGTCCAGTGCTTGGTCTTCATGACCTGCTCGACCTCGTCAGCGTGGCAGGAAATGCACGCCCGGGTGACGTCCTGCGGAGCCCGAGCCTGCAGTGCCGGCAGTGCTCGATGACCCCGCAACCAGCCCCAACACGACCATAGCCGTCATCACGCCACGCCTGTTCGGATTCAACTATTTCAAGGGCGGAGAAGACGGCCAGTTCAGCTACCTCGACCGCTACTACTACCTCGAGAGCCATAGCGGCAATACCGAATCCGGCGTGTTTGCCGACTTCGATCTCGACATCACCACCAACGATAGCGAGCGCGACGTGTTCGTTTTCGAACGGCATGGTTACGGCCAGTACGATGATCGCAACGCTGCCCGCTACAACAATGACTCGCTGACCGTTTATGGCACCTATTCCCGCTATCGTTCGGCGACCGGCAGCATCGACTACCTGTTCAGTCCGGGCCAGGTTCAGGGCGGTACCGCACCTTCGGATGGTGGCAACGGCAACGGCAATGGCGGCGACGGCTCCGGTGGCAACGGCAACGGCAATGGCGGCGACGGCTCCGGTGGCAACGGCAACGGCAATGGCGGCGACGGCTCCGGTGGCAA
>JAYRNU010000126.1:0-4369 GCA_041912015.1 Thiobacillus sp.
CAGGCCCTGAAGCAGCAGGCTTTGTTCGTGGATGCTCCGACTTCATTGATCTGCCTGTTTCAGCATCGCCAGCGCACGATCGTGCATCGCCTGCGCGTTCATGGCGTTGAAGTCGAACAGCTGCTGCGGGTTGGCCGTGGTTTCACCGCGCTTCCAGCAGAACATGTCGCGCTCGGTGGCCCGGCTGCGCAGCAGCACCGGCTCGAGTGACGCGGACGGGCCGCCGGTCACGCCGAGCAGGACGTCGCCATGGAACAGAGCCTTGAAAGCATCGTCGCCCATGAAGCGGCCGTCGGGCTCGGACACGCTGTCCCACAGCACGTCGCTTGGGCGATACAGGCGGCGCGGGTTGACCACCGCGACGATGCGCGAGCCGATACCGGCTTCGGCGAGCTTCTCCGCTGCGGCGAACACCGGCTGCAGCACCATGTCGCCGGCCACGGCGAACACCACGGTGCGCGAACCTTTCGTCTCCTTCAGCACCATCGCGCCATCGTCGATCGCCTGGAAGCTCTGTTCCATCGTCGCGTGGATCGGCAGCGGCGACTTCGAGGCGGTGATGACGATGCCCTTGTTGTGCTGCTTCAGCGCCCAGTCGTAGCACGCCTGGATCATGTTGGCGTCGACCGGGAACAGCGGGTAGACGTTGCCGTTGCGCATCATCGCGGCGAAGTAGCTTTCGATCTCGGGGCGCTGGTGGGTCCAGCCGTTGCGGCCCTGCTCGAGCGCGCCGGCGGTGAACAGGCACACCGTCGCCGGGGTGGGGCGGCGCAGCTCGGCCATCGCCTGGGTCACGGTCTGCCAGATCGGCAGGCCGTTGATCGCGAACGATTCGTAGCTGCACCACAGGCTGCGGCCGCCGAACAGCGCGACACCCGCTGCCATGCCGGCACAGGCGTCCTCGCTGAGCGGTTCGTAGACCTGCCCCGCGGGGCCCTGGAAGTAGAGCGTGTCGGCGGTCGGGTGGCGGATCGTCAGCGCCTTGTTGATGTTGGCCATGCCCGAGGCCTCGTTGCCATCGGCGTTGGTGACGACGAAATGCGGATCGCGCTTGCCGACTTCGCCGACCACGTGGCCGAAGGCCGTGGTCGGGACGTGGTTCTCGCCGATCGCGAATTCGGTCAGCGACAGGCCATCGAGGCTTGGCAGGTCGCGCACGGATTCGGTGACTGCGATGCGGGCAGCCGGGCCACCGCCGGCGTGGCGGAAGTTTTCACGCGTGATCTTCCATGCCTGGATCGGCAGCGCGCGCCGCTGGAGACCGGATTTGACGTCGTCGGAGTCGAGCGTGTGATGGGCATAGAGGTTGTGCGACTTGGCGCCGGTCGCGTGCACGCCGGCACCCTTGAACTGCTTGATGATGAGGCAGGCGCGCCGGCCGGACAGCGCGCTCCTGGCGGCGGCATCGGCAGCCTTGAGTACGGCGCCGGTGAAGGTCATGCGCGCGGCGAAGCCGAAGGTCGTGCTGTCCGCGTACACTGGCGCGTCGGGCACGTCGGCGAATTCGCGGGCGTCGACCAGATGCACCTCGTCGAAGCCATGAGCGTGCCAGTAGTCGGTCATGCGCGTGTTGTCCCATAGCGAGACCATGCTGTGGTGCTCCTGCGAGTAGCCGTTCCACACCAGCACCGGCAGGTAGTTGGTGATGTCGGGATATGCGGTGGCGAAATGCTGGAACGCGCTCATGATGTAGGGCTCGCCGAGGCCGCCGTCGCCGATGGTGACGGGGAACAGCTTGTCGCGGTTCAGGTAGGCGCCGGCCATCGCGAAGTGCTGTCCCTGTCCGAGCGGACCGGCAGGCGCCAGCAGGCCGGGAATGGCACCTGACAGATGGCCCAGCAGGCCGTGACGCTCGCGGAAGCGCGCGCGCATGTCGGCGACGCTGTGGATGTCCATGTCCTCGAGCGAGGTGTCGAGAAACATCGCCGAGTAGAAGCCGGGGGCGTGATGGCCGACTTCGGTCACCATGTTGCGGTGGCCCAGCAGGTGCAGCGCGGCGACCGCGTCGGCGCTCGACGCAAAGCCTCCCGGATGGCCCGACGACTTGCTGCCCGTGACTTGCAGGGTCAGGTAGCGCAGCGCGTCGGCGGCCAGCAGGGTCTGGTAGACCGCCTGTTCGCTGCGGGCGTCCGGCAACGCGGGCCGACCGGGTCCCAGCAGCGGGGCCGCACCGAGGCGGGCGATTTCGGGAAAGCTGTCAGCGAAATACTGGATGCCTTCGCAAAAGGCCGGGAGGGTTTCTGGGGCAGATTGCATCATGGCGCTCATCGCGATTCCTTTCACAATATGAAAATGTTTCACATGATGTGAAACGATGAACGTATTGAAGCACTATCCGCCCGGCTTTTCACATTGCGTGATAAATTTTCACTTTATGAAAAATATGACCTCTTCGATTCAGGTGCTCGACCGCGCGATGTCGCTGGTCAACCTGCTCGCCCGCGCGCCGGGCCCGATGAGCCTGACTCGCCTGGCAGCGCAGGCCGGCCTGCATACGGCCAGTGCTCATCGCATCCTGGGTGCATTGATGGCGCACGGCCTGGTGGAGAAGACCGGTGCCGGCGAATACGACCTCGGGGTACGCTGGCTGGAGGTGGGCAATCGGTTGCGAGCGCGGCTCAACATCCGTCAGGTGGCGATGCCGACCATGCAGAAGCTCGCGGAACTGACCGGCGAGACGGTCAACCTGATCGTGCGGCGCGGCGACGAGGCCGTCTATGTCGAGCGCGTGTCGGGCGGCCAGACTTTGATCCAGGTGGTGCAGGTGGTCGGTGCACACGCACCGCTGCACGTCACCGCCGTCGGCAAGATCTTCCTCGCCGAGGACACCGCCAGCGGTGTGATGGGCTACGCGGACCGCACCGGCCTGCCCGCCTACACGCCAAACACGCTGACGACGCTGGATCGCCTGCAGGCCGAGCTCGACACCATACGCCGCGAACAGCTGGCGTACGACCGCGAGGAAGCCGAGCGCGGCGTTGCGTGCATTGGCGCACCCGTTCGCGACGCCGAAGGCAAGCTGGTCGCCGGATTGTCGATCTCCGCGCCGGCCGATCGCCACAAGTCGGAGTGGGTCGCGGCGCTTCGGGAGGCAGCCGCGCGGACCGGTGCGGCGCTGGGCTACCTGGCCGAAACTTGAGTTCGACGCCCATTTGCGGGTCATCCTGCCCCGGCTTCATCGCTCCTGTTCGCCCTGCCAGGTTCGAATCGAGCCGGGTCGGGGTGCGATGCGAAACGAGGCCAAGAAAGCCGGGCGTGCAGCCTGGAGATCGAGTTCAGGCGGTTCCTGCCGACCCGGCGTCACCCGCATCCGGTCCGCTCAGACGAGTCAGCTCACGGAAACAACATGCCCGCCCTGAATCAGGACGGGCATCGGGCAAACAGGACTAACATAGCTCGCGTCGCAGGATGTGAGCCGTGCCCACTGCCAGCAGGATGGACAGGATGAACATGCCCCATTCGGAAAGCGTTGGGATGGCAGTTGGCGCGGAAGCGGTCGGACCGTTGAAATTGGAAATGGTCACGGCCGCAGGGCCGAGACCGCAGTCCGTGCAATCGATCATGAATCCTATCGAGTCGCCCGCCGTGACAGCGAAGCTTTCAGCGCCGCCTTGATCGTTCGCACCCGCATTGTTGGACAGCTGGGTCGTGGCGGCGCCGTTGATCACAAGAAACAGATCGAGAGCAGGTCCATCGACGTCGGTCGTCGAATAGTTCCAGTCGAACGTCAGATTCCCGCTGGCCGGTGCCGTGATCGTGTATTGAAGCGTGCAGGGTGTCGTTCCGGAGGAAGTGCACCCCGAGTTTCCACCGTTCAGCGTGATGGAAGTGGGCGCCCCGCTCGTATCCACCGATCCGCCGCCACCCGCCGGAGTACCCGTCAGGTTGGTGGTCCAGTTCGTCGGTGCGTAGGCACCGGAAAAATCAGCCTGTGCGGGATTCGTGGCCATCGCGGCCAAGCCGATCAACGCCAGCAATTTGAAGGAACCGTTCAGCGCGCGCAATTTCGTCTCCGATGAATTCATGATCGGGCAAGCCAAGCCCGCGCAGAGTGTCATGTCCAGCACGCAACGCTGTCAACTCATCTCGGGAGCTCCAAAAGCCAACGCGGGTGTCTTCATGCGGCGGTGCAACGCAATGATGCGCGTCGACCTGGCTGTCTATGCGCCGCGGCCCGGTTCGGGGGGTCAGGCAGTCGTGACGCCAGGCGGTGAACTGCAGAAAAAAAGGCCCACAGCATGCTGTGGGCCCTTGACGTGTCGGACGCGTGCTCCGGTTCAGTCACCGCCGGGGCCGTTGTGGCAGTCGTAACAGCCGACCTTCTGGCCTGCGGCGTAGCTGACCGTGCGACCTTCGACGCTGAAGCTGC
>JAYRNU010000127.1:0-12714 GCA_041912015.1 Thiobacillus sp.
CCGCTCGTGGGGGCCGTATTCGGCGGCTTCGATTTTTCCACCCTGTTCATCGCGCTCAAGCCCGTTCCGGAAGGCGTGGCGATGACGCTGGACGCCGTCAAGGCGGCCAACGTGCCGGTGTTCGCCTACGGCAGCTTCCTGACCATCCTGCTGAACTTCATCATCCTCGCTTTCGTCGTCTTCGTTCTGGTCAAGCAGTTGAACCGCATGAAGAAGGAAGCGCCATCCGCTCCCCCTGCGGCGCCGCCGGAAGACGTCCTGCTGCTGCGTGAGATCCGCGACAGCCTGAAGAAATAGTCGTGCGGGTGCCTTGGCACCCGTTTTCGCTGCGCCGGCCCTGCGTGTCGTCGTCCTCGGCGGAGCCCGGGTCAGGCCTCAGTGCGCCGCCTCCCAGTTGCTGCCCGACCCGACGCTGACCCGCAACGGTACCTTGAGTTCTGCGACATTGCACATGTGCGCGGGCAGTTCGGCGCGCACGCGGTCGAGTTCACGTTCCGGCACCTCGAGGATCAGTTCGTCGTGTACCTGCAGCAGCAGGCGGCTGCCGAGCCTTTCGGCGTCGAGCCAGCCCTGCACCGCAATCATCGCCAGCTTGATGAGGTCGGCCGCGGTGCCCTGCATCGGTGCGTTGATCGCGGCACGCTCGGCGCCTTGCCGGCGCTGCGGGTTCCTGGCGTTGATTTCCGGAAGATACAGCCGGCGCCCGAACACCGTTTCGACGTAGCCCTGCCGGCGCGCGGTTTCGCGGGTGCGCTGCATGTAGTCGGCCACGCCGGGATAGCGCGAGAAGTAGCGGTCGATCCAGGCCTGCGCGGCCGAGCGCTCCAGGTTGAGCTGGCTTGCCAGGCCGAATGCCGACATGCCGTAGATCAGACCGAAGTTGATGACCTTGGCCATGCGCCGCTGATCGCTGTTGACGTCATCGAGCGGCACGCCGAACACCTCGGCGGCGGTGGCGGTATGGATGTCCAGGTCGTGGGCGAACGCGTTCAGCAGGCCGGCGTCGCCGGACAGGTGCGCCATGATGCGCAGTTCGATCTGCGAATAGTCGGCCGACACCAGCACGTGGCCGGGCGGCGCGATGAAGGCCTCGCGGATGCGGCGCCCCTCGGCGGTGCGCACGGGGATGTTCTGCAGGTTGGGGTCGGAACTCGCGAGCCGCCCGGTCACCGCGGTGGCCTGCGAATAGCTGGTATGCAGGCGCCCGGTTTGCGGATGGACCATCTGCGGCAGCTTGTCGGTGTAGGTCGACTTCAGCTTGGCCAGGCCGCGGTAGTCGAGGATCGCCCGCGCGATCGGGTGGTCGAGCGCCAGCTGCGCCAGCGTGTCCTCGTCGGTAGACGGGGCGCCGCCCGGCGTCTTCTTGATGACCGGCAGGCCTTTCCGGGCGAACAGGATGTCACCGATCTGCTTGGGCGAACTCAGGTTGAACGGCTGCCCGGCCTCCTGGTAGGCGCGCTGTTCCAGTTCCAGCATCTTCCTGCCGAGTTCACCGCTTTGTGCCGCGAGCAGGTCGCGGTCGATCAGTATGCCGTTCCGCTCCATGCGGAACAGAACCTCCGCCACCGGCAGCTCGATCCGGCGATAGACGAACTCGAGCGAGTCGGATGCGGCGATCTGCGGCGCCAGCGCATCGCGCACCCGCAGCGTGACGTCGGCATCCTCCGCGGCGTATTCCGCGGCGCGTTCGATCGCCACCTGCTCGAAGCCGATGCGCGCGGCACCCTTGCCGGTGACGTCGTCGTAGCTGATCGTCGCGAGGCCGAGGTGGCGCGTGGCCAGGTTGCCGAGTTCATGCGGCTGGTGCGCTTCGAGCACGTAGGACTGCAGCAGGGTGTCGTCCAGCACGCCGCCGAGCCCGATGCCGCAATTGGCAAGGATGTGACGGTCGAATTTGAGGTGCTGGCCGATGATCCTGGGTTCGCGGCTTTCGAGCAGCGGCCTGAGCCGGGCCAGCGCCGCGTCGCGGTCCAGCTGCGCGGGCGCGCCGGCATAGTGGTGCGCCAGCGGCAGGTAGGCGGCCACCCCGGGCTCGAGCGCGAACGAGATGCCGACCAGTTCGGCCTGCATCGGGTTGAGGCCGGTCGTTTCGGTGTCGAACGCATACGCCGGAGCCGCCAGCAGACGGGCGATCCAGTCGTCGAGCGCGGCGTCGGTCAGTATGGTTTCGTAGCGGGCGCGATGCTCGCCGCTGTCGTCCTGTTCGCGGGAATCAGGCGCTACGGCAGGATCGGCATCGAGCTCGCGCAGCCAGGTGCGGAACTGGTAGCGCTCGAACAGCGTTCTGAGCGCATCGCGGTCGCGCGGCTTCAGGGTCAGTTCGTCGAATTCGAACGGCAGCGCCACGTCGGTCTTGATGGTGATCAGCACGCGCGCCTGCGGCAGCCAGTCGAGGGCCGCGCGCAGGTTGTCGCCGACGACGCCCTTGATCTCGCCGGCATGCGCCATCAGGTTGTCGAGCGTGCCGTATTCGGCCAGCCATTTGACGGCGGTCTTCGGACCGCATTTGGCTACGCCCGGCACGTTGTCGACGGCATCGCCCACCAGGGTCAGATAGTCGATGATGCGCTCGGGCGGCACGCCGAACTTCGCGCTGACGCCTGGTTCGTCGAGGGTCTCGTCGCTCATGGTGTTGACCAGCGTCACATGGCCGTTGACCAGCTGCGCCATGTCCTTGTCTCCGGTGGAGACGATGCTGCGGATGTTCCTGCGGGCGGCATGCACGACCAGGGTGCCGATGACGTCGTCGGCTTCGACGCCGTCGATCACGACGAGCGGCCAGCCTTCGGCGCGAATCGCCTCGAACAGCGGCTCGATCTGGCAGCGCAAGTCATCCGGCATCGGCGGACGGTGTGCCTTGTACTCGGGATAGAGCGCGTCGCGAAAGGTCTTGCCCTTCGCGTCGAACACGCAGGCGATATAATCGGCTGCGTGGTCCTTGCGCAGCCTGTGCAGCATGGACAGCACGCCCTTGATCGCGTTGGTCGGCTCGCCCGCCGCGTTGCGCAGATCGGGCAACGCATGAAACGCACGGTACAGATAGGACGAGCCGTCGACCAACAGCAGGATTTTCGCGGGCTGGCTTGCACTGGTCCGGTTCAAAGCAGGATCGTTCACGAGGCGCTCGAAGATGCACTTGGATAAATTGCCGACCACCGCCGACCCGGCGCGCACCGCCGAGATCAATTATTCGGCGCGCGAGTCGTGGCGGATGCTGGGGATTATGGCAGAGTTCGTCGAGGCGACCGAACGCCTCGCATCGATCCGGCCGGCCGTGTCGATCTTCGGCAGCGCACGGACGCCCCCGGACCATGCGTACTACATGCTGACCGAGACGATCGCGCGCCAGTTGTCGGATGCCGGCTTCTCGGTGATTTCCGGCGGCGGCCCCGGCATCATGGAAGCCGCCAACAAGGGGGCCTACTTCGGCAAGTCGCCCAGCGTCGGCCTCAACATCCAGCTGCCGCACGAGCAGAGCGCGAACGTCTATCAGGACATCAGCCAGACCTTCCAGCATTTCTTCGCGCGCAAGGTCATGTTCGTCAAGTTCGCCGCAGCCTATGTCGTGATGCCCGGCGGATTCGGAACCCTCGATGAATTGTTCGAGGCGCTGACCCTGGTGCAGACCGGAAAGATCGCGAACATCCCAATCATTCTGGTGGGCTCGAAGTTCTGGTCGGGGCTGGCCGCCTGGGTCGCGGATCGCCTGGTCGATGAAGGCATGATTTCGCCCGGGGACGTCGGGCTGCTGCGCATCATCGACAAGCCCGAAGAAGTCGTCGACGCCATCTTCAGCCACTATGAAAAGCGTGGCTTCATGCCGTCGCTGGCCGAACGCGAAATCCAGTTCAACCTCTGATCCGCCGCTCGATCTGTCACCTAAGCTAGAAGCATTCCTGTTCCGGAGCCTGACATGCGTTACCCCGTTCTGTTGTTGACCTTGATGCTGAGCGGCCTCGCCGTCGCCGCTCCCCCCTCCGACCGGCCACCCGAACTCGAGCCTGTTCCGGACGGCGCACCGGCCCCAGGTGACGAACCTTCGGTGACGATCAAGGAAAGCGGCCAGGGTCAGGTCGTCGAGTACCGGGCCAACGGCAAGCTGTACATGCTGAAAGTCACCCCGAGGAGGGGGCGGCCGTATTACCTGATCGACCAGACCGGCGACGGCCGGTTTGTCAGACAGGGCGATCTTGGCGCCAATTTCCAGCCGCCCATGTGGGTGCTGTTCGATTTCTGAAATGCAGGCCGGCGTATCGGTCATCCGGTTGCCGGGCAGGCAGGTCGGCGCCCGCCTCCTGAGTGTTCAAGCCGTATCGAGTGAGTTTGACGCATGAATATTGCATCCGACCAGGACGTCCCGCGCAAGGTTGCGGCCAGACAGGGTTTTCAGTGGGTGGCCGAGGGCTTTCGCCTGTATCGCAAGGCGCCCCTGTTGCTGTCGGCGGCGTTT
The DNA here is from genome assembly GCA_041912015.1 of Thiobacillus sp. Taxonomy (GTDB): domain Bacteria; phylum Pseudomonadota; class Gammaproteobacteria; order Burkholderiales; family Thiobacillaceae; genus Thiobacillus. Next base: position 4,451 of record JAYRNU010000127.1, read on the forward strand.
GCCTTGCTGTTCGGCGTGGTGATGGCGCTTGTCCTGATTCCCTATGTGGGCAGCAGCCTGTCGGAGCTGGCATCGCCGCTGATGGTGGCCGGATTCATGGCCGCCTATCGCACGCTCGACAACGGCAGCGATCTCGAACTGCCGCACTTTCTGGCGGGTATCCAGGGCCCCATGATTCCGCTGATGACGGTCGGTGCAGTGCAGTTGCTTGGGGGCTGGCTGATCAGCCAGATCATGGTCGCGATGGGCTTCGACGAACAGGCGCTGGTTGCCCTCGCGGCGGACGGCAAGGCCTCTCCCGAGGCGCTGCAGGCTTTCCTGGATCAGGCCATGCCGGCGCTGCTGACCGGGCTCGCGTTGTTCACGCCGCTGATCATGGCCACCTGGTTTGCGCCTGCGCTGATCCTGTTCGGCGGCGCCCGTCCGGCGACCGCGCTGGGGGTGAGCCTCAAGGCCGTCGTGCGGAACTGGGCGGCGATGCTGGTCAACAGCCTCGCGCTCGGGATGGTGCTGATCCTGTCTGCGCTGGTGCCCCTGATGCTGGGCCTGCTGGTGGCGATGCCGCTGCTGTTCGGCTCCCTGTACGCGTCCTATCAGGCGATCTTTGCCGTCTGGGCCGACGAAGCCGTGCCGGTTCAGGCTGGCGACAGGTTGGCGTAGGCCAGCGCCAGCCATTTCGTGCCGGCTTCGCCGCGGAATTTCACCTGCACCCGTGCATCGCTGCCGCGCCCCTCGAAATCGATGATGATGCCGGTGCCGAACTTGGCATGGGCGACGCTCTGCCCGACCTTGTAGCCGGTGTCGTTGCCGCGAGGATGGGTTGAAGCGGCGGGCGCCTTGAAGCCGCTTGCCGGAAAGGCGGGTTCGGCCCGACGGTTCAGATGGCGCAGCACCTGCTGCGGCAGTTCGTCGAGGAAACGCGACGGCAGGCTGTAGCGGGTCTGTCCATGCAGCATGCGCGACTGCGCGTGCGTCAGGTAGAGGCGGCGGCGCGCGCGCGTGATCGCCACGTACATCAGCCGTCGTTCCTCTTCCAGCCCGCCTTCCTCGCTCGCGCTCTGTTCGTGCGGAAACAGGCCCTCTTCCAGGCCAGTGATGAACACGGCGTGGAATTCCAGCCCCTTGGCCGCGTGCACCGTCATCAGCTGCAGGGCGTCGTGGCCGGCGCCGGCCTGATGCTCGCCGGCTTCGAGCGCGGCATGGGCGAGGAAGCGGTCGAGCTCGGGCAGGTCGGGTTCGCCGGGGACCGGCTCCCCGGGCGACGGGGCGGGGCCGGATTCAGGCGCAGCCCCGGATTCCTCGGAGAACAGCGCCGCCGCGTTGACGAGTTCGTTGAGGTTTTCCAGGCGGTCGGCGCCGTCCTTGTCAGCGCGGTAATGGTCGGCGAGACCCGAGGCTTCGATGACATGGTCGATCGCCTCGGCCAGGGGCAGGTCGCGCGTGGCCTGCTTGATGGACTCGATCATCCTGGCGAACCCGGCGACCTTGCCGCTGGCCGTGCAGGCGGCCTGCCACAGGCTCGTGCCCGACCTTGCGGCGACGTCGGCCAGCTGTTCCAGGGTGCGGGCGCCGATGCCGCGGGCCGGAAAATTGACCACCCGCAGGAACGCGCCGTCGTCCTCCGGGTGGGTCAGCAGGCGCAGGTAGGCCAGCGCGTGCTTGACTTCCTGGCGCTCGAAGAAGCGCAGGCCGCCGTAGACGCGATAGGGCACGCCGGCCGAGAACAGCGCGTGTTCCAGCACCCGTGACTGCGCATTGGAGCGATACAGCAGCGCCATGTCGGACAGGGCCACCCCCTCGCGGTTGAGCGCGCGCGCCTCGTCGACCACGAAGCCTGCCTCCTCCTGGTCGGAATAGGCCTCGAACACGCGGATCGGCTCGCCTTCGCCCTCGGCCGTCCACAGATTCTTGCCGAGCCGGTGCGCGTTCTGCGCGATCAGCGTGTTGGCCGCAGTCAGGATATGGCCGTGGCTGCGGTAGTTCTGCTCCAGCTTGATCACGTTGCCGTGCGCAACCTCGCGCTCGAACTCGGCCATGTTGGCCGTGTTGGCGCCGCGGAAGGCGTAGATCGACTGGTCGTCGTCGCCGACCGCGAACAGCGCGGTGTGCGGCCCGGCAAACAGCTTCAGCCAGCGGTACTGCAGCGTGTTGGTGTCCTGGAACTCGTCGACCAGGATGTGCTTGAATCTTTCCCGATAGTGTTCGCGCAGCGGCTCGTTGCGATACAGCAGTTCGTAGGAGCGCAGCAGCAGTTCGGGGAAATCGGCCACCCCCTCGCGCTGGCACTGCGCGTCATAGGCCTCGAAGAGTTCGGCCAGCCGCATCGAATATTCGTCGTAGGTCTCGGCGTCGCGCGCACGCCGCCCGGCCTCCTTGTGGCTGTTGATGAACCACTGCACTTTCTTCGGCTCGTATTTCTCGGTGTCGACGTTGAGCGACTTCATGAGCCGCTTGATCGCGGAAAGCTGATCCGAGTTGTCGAGGATCTGGAACGACTGCGGCAGCCCGGCCTCGCGCCAGTGCGTGCGCAGCAGGCGATTGGCCAGCCCGTGAAAGGTGCCGACCCACATGCCGCGCGTGTTGATCGGCAGCATCGCCGCGATCCGCGTCAGCATTTCCCTTGCCGCCTTGTTGGTGAAGGTCACCGCGAGGATGCCGTGCGGCGAGACCTGCCCGGTCTGGATCAGCCAGGCGATGCGCGTCGTCAGCACCCGCGTCTTGCCCGATCCGGCGCCGGCCAGGATCAGCGCAGACACATGCGGCAGCGTCACTGCGGCGCGCTGTTCGGGGTTGAGGCTTTGCAGCAGATGGGCGGTCATACGGGAGTAGAATCGGGCGGTCAGTCATCGATTATAAAGGTCTCACCCATGGTGAAAATTCTGTTCTTCGGCGACCTGGTCGACGTGCTGGGGATGGCTGCCGACGAATTCGATCTGCCGCCCGACGTCAACGATGTCGAGCGGCTGTTGTTCGTGCTCTCGAGGCGGGGCGAGATCTGGAAAAAAATGCTGCTCGGCAACCCCAAGCTGAACGTCACCGTCAACAGGCAATTCGCTGAGAAGACCGCTCCGGTCAAGGACGGCGACGAGATCGGGCTGGTGGGATTCTCGGTGGTCTAGGGGACGGGGCGTGCGCCCGGTCCGTACGGGCGGACCGGCGCGTTCGCTGCAGCGCGCCGCTGCGCGCGACCAGCGCTTAGCGGCTGACGAGCTGGTCGCCGTGCTCCTGCTTCAGCGTGTCGAGCAGCTGTTTGGCCTGCTGGCGGCGGCCTGCATCGGCATCTTCACGGCCAGCGCGGGGGGCGGCGGCCAGGGCGCGCCTCAGGTGCTCGGCCGCGTCGGCATAATTGCCTTCGTCGGCGAGCATGTCCGCGTAGAAATAGTTGGGGTCGATGCCGTTGGGATTGATGGCAAGCGCCTTGTCGAAGTATTGCTGCGCCTTCTTCCTGTCGCCGAAACCGATCGGCCAGCCCGGCACCTTGGCGTAGAGGCTGCCCAGCGAGTTGTAGATCGAGCCGTCCAGTGCCGACGGATTGATTTTCTCGGCGGCAAGAAGCAGGTCGCGTGCCTCCTTGGCCTTGTGCAGCCCACCCAGGCCGCCTTCGACCTTGGCGGCACTGGCAAGAACGATGGCCTGCCAGACCATCGGTTCCGCCCGGTTCGGGAAAGACTGCGCGACCTGCTGGGCATTCGCGATCAGGGCGTCGTAGGCGGCTTCCTTCTGGTCTTCCGGAACATGGAAGGTGATTCTCGCCCAGCGATGGCCGACATCGGCGATCTCGTCATCGAGGGTCGGCTGGGATGCCAGGGCGGCAGCACTGAGGCTGCCGAACAGAAAGAGCGTTGCGAGAGATTTGCGGTACATGGACGGTCTCCGTAAGGGATCTAGCGGGTGGTTTCGGTGGCAAAGGGACGCATCAGCTCGACCTGCTTGACGAGGCTCGGATCGACCAGGCGCGGCAGGATCGAATTGATGCGCACGAACAGCTTTTCGGGCCACCCGAGGTAGCGTTCCTGGTGGTCGCGCTCGATCGTGCGGACGACGCAGGTGGCAACGCTCTCGGGCTCGTCCTGGTTCATCTTCAAGGCATTGGCCATGCGGGTGACCACGCTGCGGTTGAAGGCGGTCCGGGTGAAGCGCGGGGCAACGTAGCTGACGCCGACGCCGGTTCCCGCCAGCTCGCGTCGCAGCGCCTCGGAAAAACCGCGCAGCGCGAACTTGCTGGCCGAATACGTCGCGAAGCAGGGAAATCCGATCGAACCGAATATCGATCCGAGATTGACGATCTGGCCGCTTCCCTTCGCGAGCATGTGGGGCAGCACGGCATTGACCAGCGCAATCGGCGCAACGGTATTGATGTGGAACAGCGTCGCCATGTCGGCCGCGCTTTCCTGGGCGAAGAAGCCGAAGTTCTGGACCCCGGCGCAGTTGATAACGATGTCGATCGTCCCCGCCTGGTCGAGCGCGTCGCGCACCAGCCGGGCAGGCTCGCCGTCCTGGGCGAGGTCGCCGACGAGCGTCGTGACCCTGGCGCCCGCAGCCCTGAGCTCGGCGGCAAAATCGTCCATCTTGCGGCTGTTGCGGTTGACCAGGATCAATGCGGCACCGCGCTGGGCGAGTTGGCGGGCGATGGCGCCGCCGATGCCGCCGCTGGCGCCCGTGATCATGATGGTGCTTCCAGAGATCTTCATGCGTATTCCTCGATGTCGATGCCGTTCAGGACGTTGCCGTACAGGCGGAAGAAGGTTTGGGCGTTGCGCACGACGGCTTCCCGATCGGCTGCCGTGTCCAGGCGGTTGACCAGTCGCTCGAAATCCCCGATGTGCTCGAGGTCGAGCGCGCCATGGCTGTTGAGGTAGGTGAAGGCTTCGGCTGGCAGGTCGAGGGCGGTCTGCAGCACGCCGGCCGCGTTCGCTGCAAGGCTGACACTGGTGCCTTCGAGCACGTAGACCATGCCGAAGAACCCGACCGGATTGCGACGCGTGACCGTGTCGTAGGCATAGGCAACCATGAGGTCGGTATCGAAGTCGGGACGGCTGTCCCGCACGGCGTCGGCATCGCCGCCGGCGGCGGCGATGTCGTTCAGGATCCATTCGTGATGGCCGATTTCCTCCTCGATGTAGTGGGCGATGGCGCTGCGCAACCATTCCTGCCGATCGGGCAGCTTCGCGCCGCAGGCCATCAGCAGCGGAACGGTGTGCTTGACATGGTGGAAGGCCCGGGCGAGAAAGCTCAGGTAATGCTGCCGCGTGACCTGGCCTTCCAGGGCAGCGGTGATCAGCGGGCTGGAATACAGGGCGGCGCGTTCAGCGGCAGTCGCCTGTTGAAGCTGTGGGTAGAAATGCATTGGGTTCCAGTTCGATTCAGGATTGATACAAGGCATCGATCTGGGCCGCATAGCGCCCCAGGATCTCGGTTCGCCGCAAGCGGCCATTCGGCGTCGACATGCCATTGGTCGCCGAAAACGGTTCCTGAGCGCGGATCCAGCGGTGCACCTGGGCATAGTCGGGAAGACGTTCGTTGGTCATGTCCAGGGCAGCCTCGATCGCGCCGGGCGGCGTTCCGGGCTGCGGCACGATCACCGCGCAGTTGAACGGGCGCGCTTCGCCGAAGATCGCTGCCTGGGCGATGCCGGGCTGCGAAGTCAGCTCGACTTCCACCCATTCCGGCGCGACATTGCGCCCGAAGGAGGTCACGAACATGTTCTTCTTGCGTCCGGTGAGGAACAGGAAGCCCTCTTCGTCCAGGTAGCCGAGGTCGCCCGTGGCGATGCAGCCCGCCGTGCGGGTCGCGCCCGAATCGCCGATGTAGCCATGCCATGCGATGCCGCGGATCAGGATTTCGCCATCGTTGGCAAAGTCGATCCGGAGATGGGGCAGGGGCTTGCCGACGCTGCCGCTGCGGCTGGCCCCCGGTCGGTTGACGGCGACTACCGAGCCGCATTCCGACAGGCCATAGCCTTGGTGGACCGGGAGACCGAGCGCCTGCGCCTGCTGCAGCAGGCGCGGCGCGACCGGCGCGCCACCGACCGCAAGATAGCGCAGGCCGTGGGGCAGGGGGCGGCCGGCCATGCCGGCAGCGACCAGCGCCTGCAGCATCTGCGGAACCATGATCGCAGTGCTGGCGCGCCAGGCATGCAGCGCCGCCGCCAGGCGGTCGACATCGAGACCGGAACTGCCGGTCAGTCCGATCGAAGCCAGGCGCGGCACGCAGATCGTTGCGCCGGCCAGCAGCGCCGTATAGACGCCGCCGACGTTTTCCAGCAGCGTGGCAAGCGGAAGCACGCAAAGGTGTCTGTCATCCCTGTCGGCATTGCTGGCGATCCACAGGGATTCGGCAACGGTTTCCAGCACATCCATGCTGAGGCATGCGCCCTTGGGTTCCCCGGTCGTGCCTGAAGTGAAGGTCACCTTTCCGGTGCCGTCGGGTATCGCCGCGATGGCGCGCGCGGCAGGCCGCAGCCTGATGCGCCACAGCCCGCCGTAGAAGGGCTCGACCGCCAGGTCCTGCTGCTGCAGCGCGGCCTGCACCTGCTCGGGCCGGTCGGTCAGGACCTGTTCGACGCCAGCGCTTCCGAGCACATGGGCGATCTGACCCGCGGAAAAGAAGTGGGGCAAGGGAACGACGGGAATGCCGGCAGCGTGGGCAGCAAGATCCGCGAGCACCCAGTCCCTGCTGTTGTCGGCCAGGATCGCGACCATGCCGCGTGAGCGTGCCTGCAGTCGCTCGGCCAGCGATTCGACCGTTGCGAGCACCTCGTCGTACGTGAGCGTGCCGGCGTCATCCTGCAACGCCACCTTGAGCGGCGCGCTGGCGGCATGGCGCGCCACGGCGGCCAGGATGCGGCTCACGCAGCCACCTCGATTTCCGTGCTGTCAGGCTGCGCCGCCGCGCGCATCGCGCGGTAGCCTTCCAGGATATTGCCGATCAGGACGCGCGGACCGTGGTCGTAATAGCTGCCCCAGGCGGCGCGCGATTCGGGCGGCAGGCGGCTGGCGCTGGCCGCCTGGATATCGAACGGACTGAGACCGAGGCGGCAGAAGGCATTGCGCAGGCCGGTGGTGCCGGTGAACGCAACCCATTCGAATCCTTCGTGATGCAGGTGCCCGGTCAACAGCGAGATCATGGCCCGCACAGCGCCGGGAAAGCTGCCGCAGAAGTGGCCGACCTCGACGATGGTGCGGCGTTCGGGCTTGCTGCCGGCAAAGGCTGCGACGGCTTGCTCGATCGGCTCGTCGAGGTACTGTTCGAGAAACAGCTTGCGCGTGCCTGAGCGCAACCCGAATGCGCCGCATATTTTTCCCGTGTGATCGCGGACGCTGAACAGCCGCGGCATGAAGGCGTCGATCCTGGATCCGAAGCTTTCGGCAAAGCACCGGCTGATGAACGACTCGACCGCCGCGCGTTCGGAACCGACGTGCTCGGTCAACCTGAACGTCGCCATCTCTGCAGCACGACTGGAGCCGGGGGCGGATCGCTCTGCACGCTGGCGGCACGAGACGAGAATCGCTTGCCATGCCTGGATCGGACTGCGGATCTCGATCGGCGGCATCAGGGCTTGGGTCAATGTGGACATCGGTTTTCTCGGCAGGTTGGCGGATGAGCGCACAGGGCGGGTGCCAGGCGTTCAGCAATACCGGTGCCAGATCGGAGGATCCACGGAAGAAGCGTTTCAACGCATTGAAATGTCGATGAAAAATCTGGGCGGTCCTGGTGCCGGACCGGATCTGGGTGGCGCCTGTTTCCCGGGTCACTGCAGGTCTTGTCGACCAGACTTGCAGGGGGCGGCTACTTCGGACAGCTGGGCAGGTCGCCTACCACGAGGACGACAGTGACCTGGTGGTCCGGCACGCAGCCTGACACGTAGCCGATGGCGCCGGGCGTCGAGCGCACGAACAGCAGGACGGCTTCCTCGGATTCCAGCACGTGTGGCGGCAGCACGCCGTGGAAGTACATCTCCCGCCAGTAATCCTCGAGCTCTTCCGGCGGGTGTCCGAGAATGGCTTCGGAGAAGGCGCGGCGCAACGGATTGCTGGCCGGCAGGTTGACCGGGTGGATGCGGGTGCCGTCATCCCAGTATTTCTGCTTGCGCCGGAAAATCAGCGCGAGGGTTTCGCGGGTCGGGGGGGGGTGCGCCCCCCCCCGGGGCGCCCGGACCGCCCACCCCCGCTCCCCCGCCCCCCCCCGCCCCCCCCCCCCACCCCCCCACAACACAAAAAAAAACACCCCCGAGGCGCGCGGTTGGCAGGCGGCCCGCACAAAAA
>JAYRNU010000128.1:0-16992 GCA_041912015.1 Thiobacillus sp.
TGAATATTACGAATATTCACGTCCGTAATACCTTTCAACCAGGAGCCCACCATGAATCTGAAGCACATCCGACGCACCCTCGAGACGCTGTTCGCCCGGCTGGTGATTCCTGCCGTCGCGGCCATGACGCTGACGGCCCAGGCGGCCCAGCCCCTGAAGATCGGCTACAGCGACTGGCCCGGCTGGGTCGCCTGGCAGGTCGCCATCGACAAGGGCTGGTTCAAGGAAGCGGGCGTGCCCGTTACCTTCGAATGGTTCGACTACTCGGCGTCGATGGATGCCTTCTCCGCCGGCAAGATCGACGCCGTCACCATGACCAACGGCGATGCGCTGGTGACCGGCGCCGCCGGCGGCAAGAGCGTGATGATCATGCTGACCGACTACTCGAACGGCAACGACATGATCATCGGCAAACCCGGCGTTCGCTCCATCAAGGCCCTGAAGGGCAAGAAGGTGGCGGTCGAAATGGGCTTCGTCGAACATCTGCTGCTGCTGAACGGCCTGAAGAAGGCGGGCATGAAGGAGTCCGACGTGACCCTGGTCAATGCCAAGACCAACGAGATGCCGCAGATGCTGGCTTCCGGCGACGTCGCCGCAGTCGGCGCCTGGCAACCCATTTCCGGCCAGGCGATGAAGTCGGTGCCGGGTGCTCGACCGATCTATACGTCCGCCGACGAACCCGGGCTGATCTACGACGTGCTCGCGGTCAATCCCGCCAGCGCCAAGCAGCGCCGCGCCGACTGGGTCAAGGTCGTGCAGGTCTGGGACCGCGTCGTCAAGTACATCAACGATCCCAAGACCCAGCCTGATGCCGTCAAGATCATGGCCGCACGCGTCGGCGTCTCCCCCGAGGCCTACCTGCCGCTGCTCAAGGGCACCAAGCTGCTGAGCCTGGATGAAGCCAGAAAGATCTATGTCAAGGGCGACGGTTTCAAGACGCTGTACGGCTCTTCCAAGATCGCCGACGACTTCAACGTCGCCAATGATGTCTACAAGAAGCCCCAGGACATCGACAGCTATCTCGACGCATCCTTCACCAACGCCAAGTAATCCGGACGAGCGCGCGCGGACATGGGCCTGATTGCCAACCTCGGCGGCACCGACAGCGAGATGCGCAAGCGCACGTTGCTGGCAATCGGCTCGTTCCTGCTGCCGTTGCTGCTGTGGAGCCTGGTCAGCTACGTGCCGTTCGTCTGGCACCCCAAGGTCGAGGTCACCGCACCCGGTGGCGTCGACTACTTCCAGGTCGGCATGCTGGTCGACAAGGCGCAGTTTGCCGACGAGCTCGCCTACGCACGCGAGCAGCACCTGCCGCTCCCGGCCGGCAAGCCGGCCAACCCCATCTACCTGCCGGCGCCGCATGCCGTGGCGCAGGCGTTCTACACCGGTTTCACCAAGCAGCCCGTGCAGAAGGACGCACCCTGGTTGCACGAGAGCCTGTGGCACAGCATCCAGATCATTTTCTGGGGCTTCCTGATTTCCTCGATTTTCGGCGTGCCGCTGGGCATTCTGGCCGGGACCTATTCGACCTTCGCCCGCCTGACCGAGCCCTTCATCGAATACTTCCGCTACCTGCCGGCGCCAGCCTTCGGCGCCCTGGCAGTGGCCATCCTCGGAATCTACGACGGACCGAAAATCGCGATCATCGTCATCGGCACCTTGTTCCAGCAGGTGCTGATCATTGCCAATACCACCCGCAAGCTCGAGGTCACGATCCTCGAGGCGGCCCGCACCCTGGGCACGCGCGGCATCAAGCTGCTCACCAAGGTCGTGGTGCCGGGCATCCTGCCCGACCTCTACCGCGACCAGCGCATTCTGCTGGGCTGGGCCTGGACCTACCTGATCGTGGCCGAACTGATCGGCACCAGTTCCGGCATCACGTTCTACATCACCCAGCAGGCCCGCTACCAGCATTTCGACAATGTCTACGCCGCGATCATGATCATCGGCATCATCGGCTTCGGCACCGACCTGGTGCTGGCCCGGCTCGGCCGCCGCCTGTTCCCCTGGGACCGTGCCCAGGATCGCCGCTGAGAGGGCACGCCATGAACGACAAGAACCTGCCCAGCTACCTGGACCAGTCGGCGGACGTGAAGGCACGCTTCGACAGGATCAACCAGCGCGAAACCATTCTCGAGGTGCGCGACCTCGGCAAGCGCTTCCGCTCGCAGCAGGGCGAGGTCGAAGCCCTGCGCGGCATCGACTTCAGCGTGCGCCGCCGCGAGTTCGTCTGCGTGATCGGCCCCTCCGGCTGCGGCAAGTCGACCCTGATCCGCATCCTCGCCGGCCTCGAGAGCCATACCTCGGGCGACGTGCTGCTCGACGGCAAGCCGGTCGAGGGACCCGGCCAGGACCGCGGCATGGTGTTCCAGGGCTATTCCCTGTTTCCCTGGCTGACGGTCAAGAAGAACGTGATGTTCGGACCGCTGATGAAGGGCCACGGCAAGGACGAGGCCGAGCGCGACGCCCTGCTGTGGCTGGAGCTGGTCGGCCTCGAAAAATTCGCCGACGCCTATCCGCACCAGTTGTCCGGCGGCATGCGCCAGCGCGTCGCCATCGCTCGCGCACTGGTCAACCAGCCGCGCATCCTGCTGATGGACGAACCCTTCGGCGCCCTCGACGCCCAGACCCGGTCGAAGATGCAGTCGCACCTGATCGACATCTGGAAGAACATCGACGTCACGGTGCTGTTCATCACCCACGATCTCGACGAGGCGATCTACCTGGCCGACCGCATCCTGGTGCTCAAGGCCCATCCGGGCGAAGTGCAGGAGGTCATCGAGGTGCCGGTGCCGCGCCCGCGCCTGCCGGAGCAGTTCAAGACGCCGGAATTCCTGGCCACCAAGGCGCGCCTCGAGGAACTGATCCATCCCGCCCCCGAACCCGAGCCGGAAGACGAGCAGGCCGTGAAGCCGCACATGATCCGGTTCACCGATGTCGCCGACAACGTGGAGTAAGCGATGCGTTGGGCAAACCTGACCTGGTCCGAAATCCCCGACGTGCTGGCCCGCTGCGGCCAGGCTGCCCTCCTGCCCGTGGGGGCTACCGAGCAGCACGGTCCGCACCTCGGCTGCGGCGTCGACTTCGTGATCGCCGAGCAGCTCTGCGCTGCGGTCGCCGCGCAGACCGGCGTGCCGATGCTGCCGACGCTGCCGTACGGCTGTTCGCTCGGCCACAGCCGGCGCTGGCCCGGCACGCTGGCTTTGCAACCGGTCACGCTGATCCAGCTGGTCAAGGAAATCGGCGACTGGGCCTATCACAGCGGCATCCGCCGCCTGTTCATCGTCAACGCCCACGTCACCAACGCCGCGCCGCTGCGCTGCGCGCTGGAGATGCTGCGGGCCGAGCACGACGACCTGATGGTCGCGGTCATCAACACGGCTTCCATCAGCGAGCGGGTGCGCCAGTTTCATTTTGCCGACGCAGCCGACTGGCACGCCAACGATGCCGAGGCGTCGATCATGCTGGCCATCGCGCCGGAAGGCGTGCGCCCGGACAAGCTGGTCGAGGCCGACGACCCCGACCGCACCTGCGGCTGCGTGTTCGCGCATCCGGTCAACCGCACCAGCCTGAACGGTGCCACGGGTACGCCCAGCCTGGCCACGGTAGAGAAGGGCGAGCAATGGTTCGACTGGCTGGTCGAGGATCTGGCGGCCCTGGTCAGGACAGGCATGGTCGAGGAGCCGCCCCTGCCTCATTCGTATTTCGGGGACACCGTCCCCGCCTCCACCCGATAAAGGAAGCAGCATGAATGCAGATACCGACATACTGGATAAACCCGACACCGCCGCGCATCCGGCCGAGGAAACGGCACGCCTGCAGCGCGACCTGATGGACAAGGGTGTGAAGTACTGCATCGGCGCCTATGTCGACATTCACGGCGTGCCCAAGGCCAAGGTCGTGCCGATCCATCATCTGGGCCACATGGCCAAGGGGTCCGAGCGCTATACCGGGTACGCCCTGGACGGCCTGGGCCAGGCACCCAACGACGACGAGCTGACCTCGGTCCCCGACCTCGACCGCGCCATCCAGCTGCCGTGGGAACCCAAGATCGCCTGGATTCCGGCCGACAACCACTTCCAGGGCAGGCCCTACGCGCTCAACACCCGCGTCGCGCTGAAGAACCAGCTGGCCGAGGCGGCCAGGCTCGGCTATGGCATGAACCTCGGCATCGAGTGCGAGATCTTCCTGTTGAAGCAAGGCGAGGATGGCAGCCTGTCGGTGCCCGACCCCGAGGACAAGCTGACCAAGCCCTGCTACGACGTGCGCGGCTTCACCAACAATTTCGGCTGGCTGGACAAGATGGCGACCACCATCAACGACCTCGGCTGGGATTTGTATTCCTTCGACCACGAGGACGCCAACGGCCAGTTCGAGTTCGACTTCAACTATGCCGACGCGCTGACTACCTGCGACCGGCTGACCTTCTTCCGCTTCATGGCCAAGCACTATGCGCGCGAGGAGGGGCTGCTCGCCACCATGATGCCCAAGCCCTTCGCCGACAAGACCGGCAACGGCGCGCACTTTAACATGTCGCTCTACGACCTGAAGGATGGCAGGAACCTGTTCGCCTGCGACCCGAAGGACGACCCCAACGGCATCGGCCTGACCCCGCTCGGCTACAGCTTCGTCGCCGGCATCCTCAGGCACGGCCGTGCCCTGTGCGCGGTGTTCGCGCCGACGGTCAACAGCTACAAGCGCCTGGTGCGGCGCGGCGCTATGAGCTACTTCTCCTGGGCCCCGGTGTTCAATTCCTACGGCTCCAACAACCGCACCAACTCGGTCCGCATCCCGGCCGGCGGCGGCCGCTGCGAATCGCGCAACGCCGACGGCGCGGTCAATCCCTACCTGGCTGCCACGCTGGTGCTGGCCGCCGGCCTCGAAGGCATCCGCGAGGGCCTGAATCCTGGCAAGCCGAACGAGGACAACCTCTACGAGATCGGCGAAGCGGAACGCGCGGCGCGCGGCATCGAGTTCCTGCCGCAGACCCTGCAGGAAGCGGTCGCGGCGTTCGCCGCCGATCCGCTGGTCGAGGCCACGCTGGGCCGCGAACTGCGCGACGAATTCATCCGCTACAAGACCGAGGAGTGGGAGGCCTACCATCTGTCGGTCAGCAAGTGGGAAGTCGAACGCTATTCGTACATGTTCTGAGCCGAGACCATGAACCGCGATCACGCCGAAAAACCCTCCAGCCTCGTCAGCCGCATCAGCGTCTCGCTGCCGCCGGACCTGCTGGCCGAACTCGACTCGATGGTCGCGAGCCGCGGCTACGACAGCCGCTCGCAGGCCATCGGCGAGATGGTCAATTACCAGCTCGCCGAACACAAGCGCAGCCTCGGCAACGAGGTCATGGCGGGTACCCTGACGCTGCTCTACAACCGCGCCACCCGGGGCCTGCAAGGCCGGCTGGCGGATATCCAGTACCAGCATGTCGCGGAGGTCATCAGCTCGCTGCACGTGCACCTGACCGAGGACCAGATGCTCGAAGTGATCCTGGTGCAGGGGCCGGCCGCCAGGCTGCAGGCCATTGCCGACGAGATGATCGCGCAGCGTGGCGTCGTCACCGGTCACCTGCAGCTGCTGACGGCGGTGATTCCGCCGCTGCACGCCCCTGCAAGCGAAGCGAAGGAATGAACATGGAACACCCGGAACTCGCCCTCGACAACCCGCCAGCCTCGGCGCCGGTCGACGCGCCCGAACACTGGCGCCGGTTCGCACCCGACCTGCCGGCCGACCGGGTGCTGTTTTCCGAGCTCGTGCCCGGCGGCGGCCACTGGTCCTGGCGGTTGCCGCGCGGCGCCACGCTGCGCATCGCCGCACTCGAGGCAGGGGCCAACCTGTCGCTGGTGCTGTATTCGGCGCAGGAAAAGCTCGAGCGCTACAACATGCCGGATTCGCTCAAGGCCCAGCACACGGCGCACTACACCCGCGGCCACGTGCTGATGAGCGACATGGGCCGTGCCATGGCTTCGATCACCGCCGACACCGTCGGCTGGCACGACCCGCTCGGCCTGCTGCTCGACAACCGCCTGATGCACGAGAAATACGGCGACCATGCCTACCAGCAGTACCGCAACGCGATGTATCGCTCCGGCCGCGACGGTCTCCTGATCGAGATCGGCAAGTACGGCCTGGCCAAGCGCGATCTCGTGGCGCCGGTCAACTTCTTCAGCAAGGTCGTCGTCGACGGAGAAGGACGCTTCCAGTTCGTTCCGACCCACGCGAAGGCGGGCGACCATGTCGACCTGCGTCTCGACATGGACGTGCTGGTCGCCTTCTCGGCTGCGCCGCATCCGCTCGACCCGAACCCAGCCTACGCGCCCGGCAAGGTCGGCCTGGCCGTCTGGCGCTCGGGTCCGGCGCCGAAGGACGACTACTGCCGCACCTTCCGGCCCGAGAACGCGCGGGCGTTGCATAACACCGACATGCTGTATCTGGCCTGAGGACACCACCATGACCGCTACCGCGCCCAACTTCGCTTCATGCATCCAGGAAAGCGCGCTCGATCCCGCCACCGCGGTGCTCGACCACACGGTGCCCGCGGGCGAACCCTATCTGCTCGCCATCGACAAGGGCCAGACCCTGCGCATCGTCGACCTCGAAGGCAACCAGGCCGTCGACGTGATCTTCTACAACCGCGACGACGGCGCCGAGCACTACAGCGCCACCGAGACCATCCTGCGCCAGGGCGGCATCTACCTGACCACCGGCTCGGTGCTCTACAGCGACGACGGCCATGCCATGCTGACGATCGTCGCCGACACCTGCGGCCGCCACGACACCCTCGGCGGCGCCTGCGCGGCGGAAAGCAACACGGTGCGCTACGCACTGCAGAAGAAGTTCATGCACAGCTGTCGCGACAACTACCTGAGCGCGCTGCAGCGCGCCGACATCGGCCTCGGCAAGCGCGACCTCGTTCCCAACGTCAATTTCTTCATGAACGTGCCGGTGAACGAGGCAGGGCAGCTGACCTTCGCCGACGGCGTGTCGGCGCCCGGCAAGTACGTCGAACTGCGCGCCGAGATGAACCTGTGGATGCTGGTGTCCAACTGCCCGCAGCTCAACAACCCGTGCAATGCCTACAACCCGACTCCGGCGCGCTTCGTGCTCTGGAACCCGCAATGACGTAGCGCTGCGCGGGACGGCCCGTGCAGCGCATGAAAAGTGCAGGACGGCCTGCAAGAGAAAAGCATGTTCAACAAAGTCCTGATCGCCAACCGCGGCGCCATCGCCTGCCGCATCATCCGCACCCTGCGCACGATGGGGGTGAAGTCGGTCGCGGTCTACTCGGAAGCCGACCGCCACAGCCTGCACGTTCGTCTCGCCGACGAGGCGGTCGAGATCGGTCCGGCGCCCGCTGCTCAGAGCTATCTGCGTGCCGACAAGATCCTCGAGGCCGCGAAGGCGACCGGCGCCCAGGCGATCCATCCCGGCTACGGCTTCCTCTCCGAGAATCCCGGCTTTGCCGAGGACTGCGCCGCCGCCGGCATCGCCTTCATCGGGCCGAGCCCCGAGCAGATGCGCGCGTTCGGCCTCAAGCACACGGCGCGCGATCTGGCCGAGCACAACAAGGTGCCGCTGCTTCCCGGCTCCGGCCTGCTGTCCGATGCCGGCCACGCGCAGGCCGAGGCCGCGCGCATCGGCTACCCGGTCATGCTGAAGAGCACCGCCGGCGGCGGCGGCATCGGCATGCGCCTGATCTGGAGCGCCGACGAACTGGTCGAGGCGTTCCAGTCGGTCGAGCGGCTGGCGCGCGCCAACTTCAAGGAGGCCGGCATCTTCCTCGAGAAATACGTCGAGCACGCGCGCCACATCGAGGTGCAGATCTTCGGCGACGGCACGGGGCACGTCGTCGCGCTCGGCGAGCGCGACTGCTCGGTACAGCGGCGCAACCAGAAGGTCATCGAGGAAACCCCGGCGCCGGGACTGACCGATGCGCAGCGCACCAACCTGCTCGCCACTGCCGTGCGGCTCGGCGAAGCCGTCGCCTACCGTTCCGCCGGCACGGTCGAGTTCGTCTACGATACGCAGAGCGGCGAATTCTATTTCCTCGAGGTGAACACCCGCCTGCAGGTCGAGCATGGCGTCACCGAGGAAGTCACCGGCGTCGACCTGGTTGAGTGGATGGTCAGGCAGACCGCCGGCGAACTCGATCTTGCCGGCTTCACCGCCGCGCCGCAGGGCGCGTCGATGCAGGTTCGTCTCTACGCCGAGGATCCGGGCAAGGACTTCCAGCCGGCCGCGGGCGTGCTGACCGAAGTTGAGTTCCCGGTCGGTGCGCGCATCGAGACCTGGGTCGAGCGCGGGTCGGACGTGCCGCCGTTCTACGATCCCATGGTCGCCAAGCTCATCGTCAAGGGCCGCGACCGTGTCGAGGCGCTGCAGAAAATGCAGCAGGTGCTGGCGCACACGCGTGTCGCCGGGATCGAGACCAACCTCGGCTACCTCGGCCAGATCGTGCGCGACAATGTGTTCGCCGAAGGCCGCCAGACCACGCGCTACCTCAACGCCTTCCACTACCGCCCGGCAACGATCGACGTCGTCGAGCCCGGCGTGCAGTCGAGCATCCAGGACTGGCCCGGCCGGACCGGCTACTGGGACGTCGGCGTGCCGCCGTCGGGGCCGATGGACGCGCTGGCACTGCGCCTCGCCAACAAACTGGCCGGCAATGCCGACGGCACGGCCGCGCTGGAACTGACCGTGGCCGGCCCCACGCTGCGCTTCAACTGCGACAGCGTAGTCGCGCTCGCCGGCGCCGACATGGGCGCCGAGCTCGACGGAGCGCCGCTCGCCAACTGGGCGGCGCACGCGGTCAAGGCAGGGAGCATCCTCAAGCTCGGCGCGATCCGGGATACCGGCTGCCGCACCTATCTCGCGGTGCGCGGCGGCTTCGACGTGCCGGATTATCTCGGCAGCAAGGCGACCTTCACGCTTGGGCAGTTCGGCGGACACGCCGGACGCACGCTGCGGGTCGGCGACGTGCTTCATGTCCATGCCGTCGAGGACCGGGCGATCGGCACGCTGCTGCCCGCTGCGGCAATCCCGGCCTACAGCCATGCGTGGGAAATCGGCGTGCTGTACGGCCCGCATGGCGCGCCGGACTTCTTCACCGACGCCGACATCGAGATGTTCTTCGCCACCGACTGGGAGGTGCACTACAACTCCAGCCGGACAGGGGTCCGATTGATCGGCCCGCGCCCGCAGTGGGCACGCAAGGACGGCGGCGAAGCCGGCCTGCACCCGTCGAACATCCACGACAACGCCTACGCGATCGGCGCAGTCGACTTCACCGGCGACATGCCGGTGATCCTCGGCCCGGACGGCCCCAGCCTCGGCGGCTTCGTCTGCCCGGCGACCATCGTGCAGGCCGAGCTGTGGAAGATGGGCCAGCTGCGTCCCGGCGACACCCTGCGCTTCAAGCGCCTGAGCCAGGGCGAGGCCGAGCGCAGGGAAGCGGCGCAGGACGCGGCCATCGCCAGCCTTCCCCCCTCCCCCGCAAGCGGGATAGGGTCCAGGGGGCAGAGTGAAGACGTAGCTATTGTGGCTTCCGCAAACTGTGACAGGCCTCAAGCACCGTTCGGGCTGAGCCTGTCGAAGCCCTGTGCCCACTCGGACAAGCCCTTCGACAGGCTCAGGGCGAACGGGTGGGACGAGCCGCTCGCCGAGCCGGTGCTGCATCGCATTCCCGACACCGACAACCCGGTCGCCGTCGTCTACCGCCGCGCCGGCGACAAATACCTGCTGGTCGAGTATGGCCCGCTGGTGCTCGACCTCAACCTGCGCTTCCGCGTACATGCACTGATGACCCGGCTGCAGGCCGAGGCGATACCTGGCATCCTCGATCTGACCCCGGGCATCCGCTCGCTGCAGGTGCACTACGATTCGCGCGTGCTTCTGCTGACGAAACTCATGGACCTGCTGCTGGCAGCGGAACAGGCGCTGCCCGCGATCGAGGATATGCAGGTGCCGACGCGCATCGTGCACATTCCGCTGTCGTGGGACGACGCCGCCACGAAACTGGCGATCGAGAAATACATGCAGTCGGTGCGCAAGGACGCGCCCTGGTGCCCGAGCAACATCGAGTTCATCCGTCGCATCAATGGCCTCGAGTCGATCGAGGAGGTCAAGCGGATTGTTTTTGACGCGAGCTATCTCGTCATGGGCCTCGGCGACGTCTACCTCGGCGCGCCGGTGGCGACGCCGGTCGACCCGCGCCATCGCCTCGTCACGACCAAGTACAACCCCGCGCGCACCTGGACCCCGGAAAACGCCGTCGGCATCGGCGGCGCCTACATGTGCTGCTACGGCATGGAAGGCCCCGGCGGCTACCAGTTCGTCGGCCGCACCCTGCAGATGTGGAACCGCTGGCGCCAGACCCGCGAGTTCACCGACGGCAAGCCGTGGCTGCTGCGCTTCTTCGACCAGGTGCGTTTCTTCCCGGTCAGCGAAGAAGAGCTGCTGAGGATCCGCCAGGATTTCCCGCTCGGCCGCTACCGGCTGAGGATCGAGGAAGCCACCTTCAGCCTGCGCGATTACAACGCCTTCCTCGCCGACAACGCCGAGTCCATCGCTGCCTTCAAGGCCCGGCAGCAGGCGTCGTTCGAGGTCGAGCGCGAGCGCTGGCGCAGCAGCGGCCAGGCCGACTACGCCAGCGACCTGACGGTGGCCGAAGCCGCGCCCGACAGCGAACTCGACCTGCCGGAAAACGGCCGCGCGATCGCCAGCCACGTCGCCGGCAACGTGTGGAAGGTGGAGGTGCAGGACGGCGCCGAGGTGCAGCAGGGCGAACCGCTGGTCATTGTCGAATCGATGAAGATGGAGTTCGCCGTGCTGGCGCCGTGCGACGGCCGGATACATAAAATCTTCTGCCGCGAAGGCGGGCAGGTCAGCGCCGGACAGGATCTGCTCGTCATCGTCAGCGGGTGAAGCGCCGATGAACCTGTCGCTCGACATCGCCAACCTGCGCCGCCTGTACCGGTCCGGCGACCTGACCCCGTCGGCGCTGGTGAATGATCTGCTTTCCCGGATGGGGGGCGACGACAGTCACCACATCTGGATCAGCCGCCTCGACGCCGATGCGCTGCGTGCTCACGCCCGCAACCTCGACGGCAAGGACCCGGCAAGCCTGCCGCTCTATGGCATCCCGTTCGCCATCAAGGACAACATCGACCTTGTCGGCCTGCCGACGACGGCGGCATGCCCGCAATTCGCCTATATGCCGCAACGCAGCGCCACAGTCGTGCAGCGCCTGATCGACGCCGGTGCGATCCCGCTCGGCAAGACCAACCTCGACCAGTTCGCCACCGGCCTCAATGGCACCCGCTCGCCCTATGGCGCCTGCCGCAACGCCTTCGACCCCGACTACATATCCGGCGGCTCCAGCTCCGGCTCGGCGGTGGCCGTCGCGCTGGGCCTGGCGAGCTTCAGCCTCGGCACCGACACCGCCGGCTCCGGCCGCGTGCCCGCAGCGTTCAACAATCTGGTCGGCCACAAGCCGAGCTGCGGCGCACTGTCGACGCGCGGTGTGGTGCCGGCCTGCCGCTCGCTCGATGCGGTGTCGATCTTCGCGCTGACGGCCGAGGATGCCGAGCGCGTGCTGGCAGTTGCCGCAGGCTTCGACGCCGAGGACGAATATTCGCGGCAGCTGGCGCCGCATGGTTTCGACTTTGGCCGCACGAGCAGTTTCAGGTTCGGCGTGCCGCTGGCCAAGGACCTGGAATTCTTCGGCAACGCCGAGGCCGAACGGCTGTTCGGCGAAGCGATGGAACGGATGAAATCGCTGGGTGGCACGCCGGTCGAATTCGATCTCGCGCCCTTCCTCGAAACCGCGCGCCTGCTCTACGGCGGCCCCTGGGTGGCCGAGCGCTATCTCGCGATCCGCGATTTCTTCGACGCGCAGTCCGATAAGGTCTTCCCGCCCGTTCGCGAGATCATCGCCGGCGGACGCTCCTGCAGCGCCGCCGACACCTTCGCCCATTTCTACCGGCTGCGTGCGCTCAAGCGGACCTGCGATGCCGTGTGGCACGACATCGACGTCATGCTGACGCCGACCGCCGGGACGATCTATCGGGTGGACGAGATGGAAGCCGATCCGATCCGCCTGAATTCCAATCTCGGCTATTACACGAATTTCATGAACCTGCTTGACCTCGCGTCCACCGCGGTGCCGGCCGGGTTCCAGAACGACGGCCTGCCGTTCGGCGTGACCCTGATCGCGCCGCCGCATCAGGACGGCCCGCTGCTGCACCTCGCTTCCAGAATGCAGCAGGCGCTCGGCGGCAAGCTGGGCGCCACCGCTCACGCCCTGTCTCCGGTCGAGACCGTGGGATTGCTGCCAGACGGCCAGGTGCGCGTCGCCGTAGTGGGCGCTCACCTCAGCGGCCTGCCGCTCAATCCTCAGTTGGCCGAGCGCAACGCGCACTTGTTGGCGACGACACGGACCGCGCCCAAATACCGCTTCTACGCCCTGTCGGACGGCAAGCGTCCCGCGCTTGTTCGGGCGCAAACGGGCGGGGCATCGATCGCCTGCGAAATATGGGAAATGTCCGCCAACGATTTCGGCTCCTTCGTCGCCGGCATCCCCGCGCCGCTCGGCATCGGCAAACTGGAGTTGGCCGATGGCTCGGTCGTGAACGGGTTCATCTGTGAAAGCATCGGCGTGGCCGACGCGAAGGACATTACGGAATACGGTGGATGGCGGGCGTGGCTGGCGGAGCGTGGAAAAGACGTGGGCTGATCCCGGCTGTTCCGGCAATGGATCACTTGTTCGCGCTCGCGATCGTGATCAGTGTGATCTCCGGTTGGGCAAACAGGCGTATCGGCGGCCCCCATGTGCCGGCGCCTCGGCTGACATACAGTTGCTGCCCGTCGGCTAGTTTGGTGAGACCGGGGCGTACGCCATAGGACAGGCGCGTCAGATAGCCGAACGGGAATATCTGCCCGCCATGGATATGGCCGGACAGTTGGACATCGAAGGGCGTATCGCGATCGATCACCGGCTGGTGTTTGAGCAGAACGACGAAGTCATTCGCGGCGACTGCAGCGAGCGCCTTGTCGCTATCCGGCCGGGTTGCCTGTGCGGAGGCGGCTGCACTGGGATCATCGACACCGATTAGAACGATGCCGCCTGCTCGGGCCGATTCGCCGCGCAACACGGTAAATCCGGCGTCACGCAGGAATCGCAAGGCGTTCTCCAGCCCGGCATAGGTTTCGTGATTGCCGGTGACGGCGTATGCGCCGAATGGCGGCGTGTAGGCGTGGAAGTGACGGGCGAGCGCAGCGAGGTTGTCACCCTGCCCGTCGACGATGTCTCCCGTCGCCACGACGATGTCGGGATTGATCTCGCGCAGTTTGCCCATGACCCGGTCGAGAAACCGGTCGCCCAGCATGATGCCGAGGTGCAGGTCGGAAAGCTGTGCGATGGTGACGTGCCCGGACGCCAGCTTGGGGGTGGTGACGTTCACTTGCACGATTCTTAACTGCCGCGCTTCGATAAAGCCGTAGCCCAGCAAGGCAAGTGCAATCAGGCTCACGGTCTGGAAAGTCGTCGCCGGGTTCAGCGGCCAACGGATATTCAGCAGCGTGGCGAGTGCATGGCCGAGGTCGAATAACAGGCCGATGCAAAGAAACAGGAACAGATATCCCATCCACGTATAGCTGACCCAGGCGGTGGCGACGGTTGCGCGGTGCCAGCTTTGTCGTTCCAGAAACCAGACGAGCAGCGGCGAGAAGGTCAGGGCGAGGCCAGATAGCGTCAGCGCCAGACCCAGCGCCAGCGAATGGGGACAGCTCATCCACACCTTGCCGAGCGCATAGAGGTGCATGGAGCCGTAAATCAATAAAGCCACGCTCAGAAATGTCAGCATTGCCATGCGCCTGGGTGGGCAAGATCGGTAGAAGCGCATTGTCCGACAGTTTCCACGGTACCGGGCCGACGGCTGCCGAGGTCGGACGCGGGGCAAGCGTTGCGGTCGACGCTAGACATGCCGCGCAGCCGACGATCAGCATTGCGGCTGGGCCACCTCGCCGGAGACCCGTTTGTCAGAACCCGGTCTTGCCAGATATTCATATTCCGACGCCAGCGGGCCAGCGTGGATTCACTCGCGGAACAAACCGCTCGACGCGATTTCCCGAGCATCCGTCCCCCACACGCTAGGCAGCCGTTGCTGGAACCCGCCATCGGATCATCGCAACCTTCACGGCGTCGTTCACGACCAGGCACATCACCATCGCATACGCGAGAATCGCGAGCGTTTGCCACCAGGGCAATGGCAGGAGTCCCGGGAAGCCCACGAAGGTCAAGACGGTGCCCGCGAGCGCGCCAGCCACGAGCGACGCCAAGAAGGATTGGCTGGGCATCGTCGCCCAGAACCAGCGTCGTTCTCTGACCGAGACGATGGAGAAAACGCAGAAATAGAGCAGTGTCAGGAAGCTGAAGGTGCAGAGTGCATTGCCATCCTTTGCCAAACCGAAGCGCGACCAACCGATCCACAAGAAAAGGAGCGATTCCACCACCATCGCGACGCCGAGTACCCCGGAAACCATGACGTAGTCCCCGATAGCCCATGTCTCCGGATTCCTGGATGGGCGAACCCGGTCGGTGGCCAGGGCTATCGTCGCGAAATCCAGCACGAACACCAGCAGCAGCATCGCGAAGGCCGAGACGACAAATTTTCCGGTTACGACGAACGCGAGGGCAACGAAGGCTGCCTTCAGGATCGTCCGGCTGATCTTGTTGATGATCCAGGTCAGGATGCGCTCGTAGATTGTTCGCCCCTGCTCGACCAGCGCCACGATGTTGGTCAACCCGGGTTCGGTCAGCACGACGCTCGCCGCCCCCTTGGCCACGTCGGTCGCGCTGCTGACGGCGATGCCCACTTCGGCCTGGCGCAGCGCGGGCGCGTCGTTGACGCCGTCCCCCGTCATGCCGGTCACATGACCGGCAGCCTGCAGGTGCTGCACCACGTTGTACTTGTCTTCCGGATATACCTCGGCGAAGCCGTCGGCGCCCGCCAGCAGGTCCACCGCCTCGTTCCCGGCCTGCGCTGCCGCGGCCTTGAGATCCGCCACACGCCGGATATTGGGCAGGCCGACGCCGGACGCGATTTCGCGTGCGACCGCCAGCGCATCGCCGGTCAGCATCTTCACCGCCACGCCAAGGTCGCGCAGGGTGGCGATGAGTTGCGCGGCATCCGGTCGCGGCGGATCGACCAGGCTCACCAGCCCGATCAGGGCGGGCGTGCCCGTTTCGGCGCCACGTGCGACCGCCAGGGTCCGGTAGCCCTTCGCGGCCGATTCGCCGACCCGCGCCTCCAGCGTCTTGATTTCCGGCGGTTGCAGCCCGCAGGCTTCGGCGATGGTGCGCACGGCACCTTTCATCACGCGCAGCCGCTGCCCGTCCTGTTCGACCACCGCTTCGGTGCGCCGGGTCTGCGCATCGAACGGGGCGAAGGAGACGGGGGTGACTGCGGCAACGTCGTCGAACACGTGCTGCGCTTTGGCTGCAGCGAGGAAGGCCAGGTCGATCGGGTCCTGGTTGGCTTCCTGCGACGCCAGGGCGCCTGCGAACAGCACGTCGGCTTCGGTCACGCCCGCCAGCGGCACGACGCCGGTGACGGCCAACTGATTGAGGGTGATCGTGCCGGTCTTGTCCACACACAGCACGTCCATTGTCGCGGCATCCTCCGCGGCGCTGAGGCGAGTGACCAGCACTCCACGCTTCGCCAGTTCCTTCGACCCGACCGCCATGCTGACCGTGAACATGACCGGCAGGGCGACCGGCACCGCGCTCATCAAAAGCACGAGCAGGAGCGGCAGCACTTCGAGAAGCGGCGTGCCGCGGATCAGGGACAGCAGAAACACGACGGCCAGCAGCGTGCTGACGATGACGAAGAGCCAGCGCACCACCTTGGTCACCACCGCTTCGATGTGGAGTGTCGGCCGTGCCGCCTGCACCAGTTCCGTGGTACGGCCGAAGTAGGTCTGCGCTCCGGTCAGCATCACCACGCCGTTGCCCTCGCCACGGCGGATGATGGACCCCGACGACAGCACGCCGCCCGGCGCCTTGTCGACATCCTGCGATTCGCCGGTGAGCGCCGACTGATCGACGCTCAATGCGCCGGCGAGTAGTTTCATATCCGCCGGGATGATGTCGCCGGAGCGCACGCGGACGATGTCCCCGGGCACCAGTTCGCGGGCGGGAACAATCTGCCAGCTGCTCTCGCGCAGCACCCGCGCGCTCACCTGCAAGCGTCGCCGCAAGGTCTCGACGACACCCGCTGCCCGGCGCTCCTGCATGAAGCCCAGCACGGCATTGACCACCAGCAGCGCGCTCACCACCAGCAGGTCCGAGAATTTCCCGAGGATGGCCGACAACACGATGATCAGCTCGAGCATCCACGCGGACACGCCCCAAAACTTGCCGAGGAACAGCAGGACCGGATGCCCCCTGTGTTCGGCCACCTCGTTGTAGCCATGGGCCTGCCGACGGCTCTGCACCTCGGTCTGGCTGAGACCCGATTCGGGGTTCACAGCGAGCGCCGCGAGCGTGTCGGGAATCGATGCGGAGGCGAGTTCAGAGGTGTTCGCGGTTGCAGGCATCATTCACCGTGCTCTATTCAATATTTCGTGACAGCAGCAGGCGTCATGGAACGGATTTACTGCTGATGAAGGCAGGTTTCCTTTAACGGCGCCATTTGTGCCAACGGTAGACGAATGCTGGCGATCGGGCTGCCACGGCGTGCCTATTGTTTCTGTTTCCTGTAATACCCCACCAGTTCGGTTTGCGCCAAGATGTGCCCCTGCATCGCTTTCAGCAGCGCGTCCTTGGTCGCTGGCTTGAGGTCCGGCAGCACGGTGTCGAGCGCATAGATCTTGTGAATGTAGCGATGCCGGCCGATGGGCGGACAGGGGCCGCCGTAGCCTTGGCGTTTCCAGTCGTTGAGGCCTGTGCGTGTGCCGTCCGGCAACCCGGCAGCGGATGCACCGGCTGCA
>JAYRNU010000129.1:0-4918 GCA_041912015.1 Thiobacillus sp.
CCCATAAAATCGGACCATGACACCGATCCTGCAACGCACGCTGTATCAACTGCTGCTGTGGCTGCTGATGCCGCTGATTCCGCTGCGGCTTTTGCTGCGTGGCTTCAAGGAGCGCGGGTATTGGCGACATATCCGCGAACGCTTCGGCTGCATGGGAGCCTTGCCCGGACAGCCTGTATGGATGCATGCGGTATCGGTGGGCGAGGCGCGCGCCGCAGCGCCGCTGGTGGAAAAGTTTCTCGCGCAAGTCCCGGCGCCGCCGGTGCTGGTGACCTGCATGACTCCGGCCGGGCGGGCGACGCTCGAGCAACTGTTCGGCGACCGCGTGACGGTGCGCTACCTGCCGTACGACTACCGTTGGGCGATGCGCCGCCTCGTGCGACAGGCGCAGCCCCGGCTCGGCATCATCCTCGAGACCGAACTGTGGCCGAATCTGGTGAGCGAATGCCGTCGTGCAGGCGTCAGGCTGTTTCTGGTCAACGCCCGCATGTCGGAACGCTCCGCGCGGGGCTACCGCAGACTGGCCGGGTTGACACGCGCGACCCTCGGGGGATTCGAATCCGTCGCCGCGCAAACGCGGGACGATGCCGCGCGCCTGCGCGCTCTGGGCGCACGCAGCGTCATGATCAGCGGCAACCTGAAATTCGACATCGACCCGCCTGCCGCGCAACGGGAACTGGGCCGGGTGTTTCGCGCGCGTATCGGCAAACGCCCGGCGTGGCTCGCTGCCAGCACCCGCGACGGCGAGGAGCAGCAGGTGCTCGATGCCTTTGCGAAAGCAGCGCCGGCCGAGGTGCTGCTGATACTGGTGCCGCGCCATCCGCAACGTTTCGACGAGGTGGCGGCCCTGGCCAGGCGCAGCGGGCTGAGCCTGCAGTACCGGAGCGACAACGATTCGGTGGCGGCGACAACGCGCGTCTGGATCGGCGACAGCCTGGGGGAAATGTTTGCCTATTATTCGGCGGCGGATTGCGCCCTGATCGGCGGCAGCCTGCTGCCGTACGGCGGGCAGAACCTGATCGAGGCCTGCGCAGTGGGGTGTCCGGTGATCCTCGGACCGCATACCGAGAATTTCAAGCAGGCAGCGGAAGACGCCATCGCGCAGGGCGCCGCGCTGCGGGTCGGCGATGCTGCGTCGTGGATTCGCGAGGCGGCGCGGTTGATGCGGGATGAAGCGGCGCGTCAAGGCATGGGGGATGCCGGCAAGTCGTTCACTGCCGCGCACAAGGGCGCGACCGAACGCGTATGGGCAATGCTGAATACGTGAGACACGCGCCGCGCCGAGGCCATACCTGGCCTGCCGGCGATTGTCAGCGAGACGAGACTTTTCTTGGCTGGACCGGGTTTTCCAGGGTGGCTTTCTTCAGGGTCAGGCCCGTCGGCTTGGCCGCACCGGCCGCTTCGATCGCCGCCGCTGCCACCGAAGTATTCGTCGGCTTGGCTGCTTCGCTCGTTTTAACGGCCGCTGCGGCTACGGGCGTGTCCGTCTGTTTGGCCAGCAGCTTGTCGATCGTCTCCAGGTCGGCCGGGGCGAGGCTGCCCACGGCGGCCTTGAGCGCCAGGCTGGCGAGCAGGTAGTTGTAGCGCGCGTTCGCCAGGTCGCGCCGCGCGGCCAGCACCTGCTGCTCGGCATTGAGTACGTCGAGGAAGGTGCGCACGCCGACTTCCTGGCCGAGCTTGGTCGAATCGAGCTGCGCCTTGACGGAGGTGAGCGCTTGCTCCAGCGCCTTGACCTGGGCGACACCGCTGTTGACGTTGAGCCAGGCCTGGCGGGCCTGCTGGCTCGCCTCGCGGGCGGCTGCCTCGACTTCCTGGCGTGCCTTTTCCTGGTTGGCGACTGCCTGGCGGACCTGCGAACTGACCAGACCGCCCTGATACAGCGGCATGTTGAGCTGCAGCCCGATGTTCGCGGCATTGGAGTCGATCAGGGCGACACCGCCGTAGTTCTGGTTGTTGTAGTAGTAGTAGCTGGCAACGGCATCCACTGTGGGATAGTGGCCAGCGCGATTGAACTCCACCTGCTGGTCGGCGATGGCTTTCGAGATGCGTGCGATCTCGGCCTGCAGGTTGGCGTCGGCGGCGCGCGTGGCCCATTCGTCGATGCTGCCGGACTCGCTCGCCAGAGTGGGGGTGTCGATCAACTTGTCGAGCGAACCGGCAGGCTTGCCGGTGATCTTTTCCAGATTCCGCAGGCGGATGTTGAGGGTGTTCTGCTCGGCGATCTCCTGCGCGACCGTGAGGTCGTAGCGCGCCTGCGCTTCATGGGTGTCGATGATGGTGGCGGTGCCGACTTCGAAATTGCGCTTGGCGGATGCCAGCTGCTCGGTGATGGCGGCCTTCTGGGCATTGATGAAGGCAATGTTGTCCTGCGACTGCAGCACGTCGAAATAGGCCTGCGCGACACGCAGGATCAGGTCCTGTTCGGCCGCCTTGAACTGGATGCCGGCGATCTTCACCTGCTCCTTCGATTGCTGATACTGCACCCAGTTCTGCTTGCGAAACAGCGGTTGCGACGCCGTGATGCCGATATTGTCCGAAGTGAAGTCGGCATTGTTCGATGTCCCACCGGCGCCGGTGGAGTCGATCCAGTTCTGCTGGACGTTGCCGCTCAGGCTGACATTGGGCAGCAGGCCGGCCTTGCCCTGCTCGGCATATTCCTTGCCGGCCTCGTAGGCGGCGCGGGCGGCGGCGAATTGCGCATCGTAGGATTGGGCATCGCGGAAAACATCGGACAGGTTCGCAGCCTGCGCGGCGGGGGCCAGCGCCAGCGACATTGCAATAAACAGGGGCTTGAGTTGCATGATGGATCCAGTTCTCAATAAGGGGCTTCAGTAGCGCGGCATCCCGGGGTCGACTTCGTCGCTCCACGCTGCCATGCCGCCCGACAGGTTGACGATGTCGCCAAAACCGGCCGACTCCAGGTAGCGGGCGGCGTGATAGCTGCGCACGCCATGGTGGCAGATGACGATCGTTTCGGCTCCCTTGTCCAGTTCCTGCAGCCGGGCAGGCAGTTCGCGCATCGGAATCAGGATCGCACCCGGAAGCCGGCACAGGTTCCACTCCCAGGGCTCGCGCACATCCAGCAGGACCGGCGTATGACCGGCCTGGATGTAGGCAGCGAGCTCGACGGGGCGAAACTGGCGCATGGCATCAAAATACGAAGGCCGCGGGATGCGGGGCATTCTGCAGCGGCGCCACGCAGGTTTCGAACAGGGCCACGCTACGGGTCGCGCCCGGGGCGCTGCAGGTGACGAGTTGCGCCTGCATGACCGGGGGCTCGCCGACGATGGCGAACAGCCTGCCGCCGACACGAAGGCGGCGGCGAAACGCGTCCGACAGCAGGGGCGTCGATCCGGTCAGCACGATGACGTCGAAGCCGTCCTCGTCGGGCCAGTCGCGCGCCGCGTCGCCGGTGTGCAGCGTGACATTGTCGAAACCGTGGGCACGCAGCTTTCGGCTGGCTTCGGCAGTGAATTCCGGCACGATGTCCACCGACACCACGGCGGCGGCCTCGGCCGCCAGCAGGGCCGTGAGATAACCACTGCCGGTGCCGACTTCCAGCACGCGGTCGGTGGGGCGAACGGCGAGTTCCTGCAGGGCGCGCGCTTCCAGCTTCGGCGTCCACATCGCCTGACCGTGGCCGAGCGGGATTTCCATGTCGACGAAGGCCAGCGACCGATGCGCGTCGGGAACGAAATCCTCGCGGCGAACCTTGTGCAGCAGGTCGAGCACGTCCTGATTCAGCACCTCCCAAGGGCGAATCTGCTGTTCCACCATGTTGTAGCGCGCCTGTTCGATGTCCATTCGGGGCCCTTGCTGAAGAAAATTGAGTTACGTCTCAATAGGTTAGACAGGGTGCTGCCTTGCAATTATTTCACATTTCGGCTAATTTGACCCGCTCGCCAGGGGTCTCCCGCCGGTATTTGCGGGAGTGAGACATACCCTTCGAACCTGATGCGGTTCATACCGCCGTAGGGAGGCCGTACATGGACTCCCGCCGTTTTTTCAGCGAGGCCTGCGAGGCCTCCTGGCTCACTGGAGTGCTCATGAACGCCAACCCAAAATTTCTCGCCGCCACCGCGCACGTCGACGAAGCCGCGGTGCAGCCGTTGCCGAATTCGCGCAAGATCTATGTCCAGGGCAGCCAGCCCGACATCCGCGTGCCGATGCGCGAGATCAGCCAGGCCGACACGCCGACCGGCTTCGGCGGGGAAAAGAACCCGCCGATCTTCGTCTACGACTGCTCCGGCCCCTACACCGATCCGACTGCGAAAATCGACATCCGCCAGGGGCTGCCCGCGCTGCGCGCGAAATGGATCGAGGCGCGCGGCGATACCGAAGTGCTGGCCGACCTCAGCTCCGAATACGGCCGCCAGCAGGCCGCGAATCCCGAGCTCGCGACGATGCGCTTTCCCGAGCTGCACCGCCACCCGCGCCGCGCCAAAGCAGGAATGAACGTGACGCAGATGCACTATGCGAAGCAGGGCATCATCACGCCGGAGATGGAATTCATCGCGATCCGCGAAAACAACAATCGCGCTGCCTACCTGGAATCGCTGAAGGCCTCCGGGCCGATGGGCGAGAAGCTCGCCGCGCTGATGGCTCGGCAGCATCCGGGGCAGCACTTCGGCGCGACGCTGCAGAACGAGATCACGCCGGCGTTCGTGCGCGACGAAGTAGCGCGTGGCCGCGCCATCATCCCCAGCAACATCAACCACCCCGAGTCCGAGCCGATGATCATCGGCCGCAATTTCCTGGTGAAGATCAACGCCAACATCGGCAACTCGGCGCTCGGTTCCAGCATCCAGGAAGAAGTCGAGAAGATGACCTGGGCGATCCGCTGGGGCGGCGACACCGTGATGGATCTGTCGACCGGCAAGAACATCCACGAGACGCGCGAGTGGATCATTCGCAATTC
>JAYRNU010000130.1:0-23710 GCA_041912015.1 Thiobacillus sp.
CCAGATCGTACCCATCTCCATTTCCCGCCTGCTCGCGCATCGCCCATGCGCCGGCAAGAAAGCGGCGCAGGCTGGGCAGCGCAGCATAGCGCGCGAAGCGTGCGTGATAAGCGTCCAGCAGATCATGGTCGAGCATTTCGATGCTGACGCCGTCGACCCAGACCGGCGAGGGAGAACGCTCGGCCACCACGCCGCTGCCGACGATCACCCGCACCTCATGGCCCTGCGCCGCGAGCAGCGGCAGGAAATGCCGGTAGAAGGTGATGATGCCGCCGCCAGCGTTGGTGACGTATTCGGGCTGCAGAAAGAGCAGTTTCATGGGCGCCAATTCCAATTCGTGGTATTTGCCTTCTGCAGATGCAACAGGCGGCCAAGGTGCAGACTACCGGGCAAATAACTCACCAGTTCTGCCAGCGTTGCAGGGAACGCTAGCCGCAGCATAACCAGATAGACGATGGCGAACGTCGGCCCGGCGACCAGCAATCTTGCAAAATGGCTTAAATCGCGCAGCAGTGCGCTATCCAGCATCCACAATGCAGCTGCGCCGGCGAGCGCGGCCAGCACCGGAGGAAGCAGGATGGCCGGCAACGCTGGAGAACGGATGCCCCGGGTATGGACAAGCAGGAGGAGCAGGATGCCTGCGATGCAGATGTGGGCCGCTGCTGAGCCAATCAGATAGGGCACCAGCCCGAAAGGTATGAGCGCCAGAATCGGGGTGGCTGCCAGGGCAAATGCGATCAGATCTGAACGCAGGCAAAGGCGTGCCTGGTCATTGGCAAGCAGGAGACGATACGCGGTGGCCCCGATGCTGATGGCCAAGCCGATCGCCATGGCCAGCGGTACGAGGGGGATGACTTCGATCCATTTTTGCCCGAACAACAGTCGCACGATATTGTCGGCTTCCAGGGAAAGGAAAGCCGCAATCGGAACCACTACCCAGACTACGCTTTGCAGCACCAGGCCACTGATCCTCTGGAAGCGTTCTGACCGGGCTTCGGCCCGGGTGATCACGGGATAGAGCGCATTGGCAGCCTCCTGTGCGATCCGGCCGCAGAACAGATTGGCCAGTCCCTCTGCCCGCCCGAACACCCCCAATGCGGAAAACTGGAACTGCTGGGTGATCAGCATGTTCTGCAGCAGATTGCGGCCACCATTGAGCGCGTTGGAGCCTGCACGGTTGAGTCCGAAACGAAGCGCCTCGCGATAGTCGTCATAGCGCCACTGCCAGTGCGGACGCCAACCCGTGTACAGGAACAGGTCGGTCACAAACACCATCGAAGCCAGTAAGCCAGGGACGATTAGCGCAAAGACGCCGGCCCCTGCCAATGCCATGCTGACTGCGGCAATGATGCTGACGATGATGCTGCCCATCTGCAGCATTCGCAGTCGGGTCCAGTTGTGGTCGCGCTCGAGCATCTTGACCCGCATGTCGACGGGCACGCTGAGAAGGAATGTCAAGGACAGCACATGCAGGAGCGACTGCAACTTCGAATAGTTGGGGGTGAACTGGATTCCGACAGCAATGAGGTTGGTCAGCAAGAACAGTGCGCCATTGACGACGATACCTGCCGTGAAGTGCTGGTGATAATTGACCTCGCCGTCACCACGTACCTGCAGGACATGGGTGATGATGTGCTGGAATGAAACGAGGCCGATGAAATTGATGAAGGTGGTAGCGAGTCCTGCCATGCCGTAGATGGCCGGATCGAGCAGGCGCACCATGACGATCATCTGGCCGAATTGCAGAACGTCGCGGAACAGATTGAGGCCAGCAGACCAGAGCATGGCCTGCTGCGCGGACTTGCGGAGTGAGCCTGTCATCTCGTCAGGGTCCCCTGCGCTGCAGAGACGTGGTGATGCTAGCTACCATCATTTCGAATCGTGAGCGTGAAAACGCTATGCCGGCGCCATCCTGTTGCTTCTTGGAACGCAAGATCTCATCGATGGCCTTGGCAATGGACGCTTTGTCTGCTGCGACCATCCTGCCGTCCATACCTTCCCGCAGCGGATCTCGACTGCCGTCACTGTCCCCGCCGATGACCGGGATGCCACTGGCCAGCGCTTGCAGAAAGACGATGCCGAATCCCTCCCCGGTGCTGGGCATGACGAACGTATCCGCAACGCGATAGAGTTTCGGCAATTCTTCGTCCGGCACATAACCGACAAAGCGAATGTTCTCTGCCACGCCAAGTTCGCTAGCCAACTGCCTGAGCCTAGGCAAATCGTCGCCATCGCCGGCAATGACGTAGGCAATCTCGGGATGCGTCGCTTTGAGTTTTTCCATGGCCCGGATGACGCGATCATGGCCCTTGTAGCGCTCGGATGCAGCGAGTCTCGATACAGTAAGCAGAACCTTCCTGCCGTGAAGGCGATAGCGTTCCAGCAAATCTAACGGTTTGGGCCCGGGACAGAAGCTTTCCTCGACGGTATTGGGAAGCACCTTGACCGTTTCGGGTTGACAGTTCGCCCAGGCAAGGAACAGCCTCCGGGTATGCCGGCTTACAGAAGTGACCAGGCATGCGCGCTCGGCGGCCCAGCACTGCAAGCGCGTCGGCCGCTGCCAGGCTTCGATGCCATGAATTTGCAGCCATAGGGGCGCGCCGCTGAGTTTTGCAATGAGCGCGGCCAGCGGCGCCATGTAGAGATGGCCGCAAAAGATGACGTCGAAGGGCCCGTGTCTGCGGACGGCATTCATTGCCTGGAAGACGAACGCGTGCTTGCCTGGCTTGGGGGATAGCTGCCGCACCTTGCCGGGCGGGTTCCCGGTTCCGCTCTTGCCATGGCGCGTGAGCACCACGAGCTCGCGAATGATTCCAGAGTGAGCCAGCGCCTGAAAGAGATCGCGGTTGTATTGGGCGATGCCGCCGCCTGCGCCATAGGCGTCGGTGACCAGGGCGAGGATGCGATGGCCCATGCTCAGGAATTCTCCATTGCCGAAACCGTGTATCCCCAGCGCCGGGCCCAAGGACAAAAGTCTCCCGCAAGTACCGAAACTTTTCGCCAAGCCTGGACGTTGTCACCGCGCCGCTGCCACTCGGCAATCGGCGTGGCAAAGCCGCTCTTGGCGCGGTGGGTGATTGCATCGGGAAGCGGCCTGGCGGGGCTGCTGGCGAGCAGTTGCTTGTGGTTGCCCGCTTTGGCGGTGGAGAGGGGGCCTGCCAGTTTGCGCAGCAGGGTGACATCGACCATTGGCGTACGCACTTCCAGCGAATGCGCCATGCTGGCCCAGTCGGTGTCGCGCAGCAGCTGGTTGCGCATGTAGAGGGTGGATTCGAGGGTGGCGATGCGGCCGTGAGTGCTACGGGGGGATCCAGCTAATCTCGGCGGGCGCGTCGCTCCCACAGTCTGGTCAAGCCGGCGCTGGATGTGTTTCAGAGGCTGCAGGCGGCGCACGCCTTCGGCGGCCAGTTCCTTGCCGATGAGTTCCGGTAGCTCACGGGGCAGGAAAAGCCCTCTTCGCAGCAGGTAGGCACCGGCCCAGGTGCCGCCGTAGCGCAGTATGCCGGCGGCCTTGGGGTTGACGCGGGGGAACAGGGGGGCGAATGCGGCCTGTACCTGTTCCATCAGCGCGCCCAGGCCGGGGACATGGCTGGGCAGCCACAACATGCGCACCCATCTGGGGATGTCGCGGAACGACGGGTAGCCGCCGAAGAGTTCGTCGCCGCCGACGCCGGAGATGGCGACCTTGAGGCCGGCTTCGCTGGCGGCCTTGCTGACGAACCAGGTATTGATGCCGTCGATGCTGGGCTGGTCCATCGCTGAAAGAATGCCGGGCAGGTCTTCACGGAATTCCGCCTCGCCGACGACGCGTACGTGGTGATCGACGCCGTAGTGTCGAGCGACGATTTCCGCGAGCGGCGCCTCGTCGGCCTGGGTGTTGCGGAATTCCTTGAAGGCGAGGGTGATGGCCCGCAACCCTCGGGCTGCAGGGTGAGTTGTGAGCTGTGAGCGGTGAACGGAGGGGGCGCTCGCTTCGGCCATCAGGCCGACCAGGGCGCCGGAGTCGATGCCGGCGGAGAGGAAAGCGCCGACGGGAACGTCGGCGACCAGGTGGGCGCGCACGGAGTCGAGTACGGCTTCGCGGACGCAGCTCTGTAATTCGTTCGGGGCGAGGGGGCGGGACTGCTCGCCATCGGCCCAGGTCTCGGCGATCGAGAAGTAGTGCACCGGCGCGTGCGGCCCCGTGGCATCCACCCACTGGTAGCTGCCTGCCGGCACGCTGCGGATTTCCTGGTACAGGGTGTAGGGTTCGGGCACGCTGCCGAACAGGTAGAAGCCGGCCAGCCCGGCGGGTTCGGGCAGGCGCGAGACCCTGTCGCTGGTCAGCAGCGCCTTGACCTGCGAGGCGAAGCGGCAGGTCCAGCCATCGTCGGCAAGATATAGGGGCTTGATGCCGTAGGGGTCGCGGGCCAGCAGCAGCGCCGACTTGCGCGCATCCCACAGCGCGAAGGCGAACATGCCGCGCAGGTCGCTCAGCATGGCCTCTCCTTCCTCGGCATAGAGATGCAGCAGGACTTCGGTGTCGGACTCAGTACGGAAGACGCGGCCCTTCGCTTCGAGGTCTTTTCGCAGTTCGCGGTAGTTGTAGATCTCGCCGTTGAAGCTGATGACGAGTTCTCCGTCGGCGCTGGCCATGGGCTGCGCGGCGCGGTCCGACAGGTCGATGATGGAAAGCCTGCGATGCCCGAGGCCGACGCGGTTGTCGTCCGAAACCCATTCACCCATACCGTCCGGCCCGCGCGCCGCCATGTGGTCGCGGATGACGCGCAATTCCCCGCGGTCGACCGGTAGGGCCGCGTAGTGGTAGGCGAAAATGCCTGCAACGCCGCACATGGTTCAGCCTGCTGCGTTCATGCGATGTTCATTGGGTGGCCAGTAATTCCTGGAAATACGCGATGGTCTGCACCAGCCCCTGCTCGAGCTGGATATCCGGCTGCCAGCCGAGCTTGTTCCTCGCCAGGGTGATGTTCGGCTGGCGCTGCGTGGGGTCGTCGCTGGGCAGGGGCTTTTCGATGATCTCGGACTTCGAGCCCGTCATCGCGATGACCTTTTCGGCCAGCTGGCGGATCGTGAATTCGTTGGGGTTGCCGAGGTTGACCGGGCCGGTGAAGCCGGCGGGTGATTCCATGAGCCGGACGAAGCCGTCGATCATGTTGTCGACGTAGCAGAACGAGCGGCTCTGGCTGCCGTCGCCGTACACGGTGATGGGCTGGTTCTGCAGCGCCTGGACGATGAAGTTGGAGACGACGCGGCCGTCGTTGGGGTGCATGCGCGGGCCGTAGGTGTTGAAGATGCGCGCGACCTTGATGTCGAGCTTGTGCTGGCGGTGGTAGTCGAAGAACAGGGTCTCGGCGCAGCGCTTGCCTTCGTCGTAGCAGGAGCGCACGCCGATCGGGTTGACGTGGCCCCAGTAGCCTTCTACCTGTGGGTGCACCTCGGGATCGCCGTAGACCTCGCTGGTCGACGCCTGCAGGATGCGCGCCTTCAGGCGCTTGGCCAGGCCCAGCATGTTGATGGCGCCGTGCACCGAGGTCTTGGTGGTCTGCACCGGGTCGTGCTGGTAGTGGATCGGCGAGGCGGGGCAGGCCAGGTTGTAGATCTCGTCGACTTCCACGTACAGCGGGAAGGTGACGTCGTGGCGCATGAACTCGAAGCGCTGGTGGGCGTGCAGGTGGTCGATGTTGCGCTTGGTGCCGGTGAACAGGTTGTCCAGGCAGATGACGTCATGACCCTGCTCCAGCAGCTTGTCGCACAGGTGCGAGCCTAGAAAGCCGGCGCCGCCGGTGACGAGGATGCGTTTGCGGGAGTCGTAGGTTCTCATCTTGATATGTGATCGGTAATCGGTGAACTGTGTACGGTGGGCGGGGTATCCTGGCCGCCTGTGTCGGCTGCCGGGGTCGAATCCAGGTCGCTTTTCAGGGCTTCGATCTCGCGCTGGATGGCCTGGAATTCAGCTTCCTTGCGCTTGAGGAAAGCCAGCGTGATGCGGGTCTTTTCCTCCAGTCCGGCGGGGGTCAGGATGTAGGCGTACTGGCGCTTGTTCGGGTTCCGGCCGAAGTTGCCGAGCTTGACCAGCCCCTTCTCGACCAGCGCGCGCAGGCAGTAGTTGGCCTTGCCGAGGCTGACGCCCAGCTGCGCCGCGAGCTGGCGCTGGCTCAGGCTGGGGTTGGCTTGCAAGAGCTTGAGCACCTGCAGGTGCTGGGTTTCCAGAGGCGTGCGCGGGTGGGTGTTCATTTTTATGCGGCAGATTGTACGGTTGATGTTATCGGCCGACAAAGCGAATAGTTGAGGCGGACTTGCAGGAGGGGCGTCGGTAGGAGGCCCGACCCCGGCCGAAGGGCCGATATGGATTGCGGCGGTGTTAATCGGGGCGGGGGCGCCCGAGCGTGGCTGTTGCTGCTTTAGCGGCTTACGGCCACGGCCTACCCCTTGCGGGTGCTCCTACAGGGTTGCTACCTATCGCAGAGCCGTCGCGTGCCGGATCACGGCATCACGCACCTGCGGCAGCAGCTCGTATCGGCGGGGGTAATCGAGGCGGAAGAACATCGGAATTCGTGCCAACTCGGTCAATTGGCCGAAGTGATGCATCAGCATCTCGCGTTCTTCGATGTCGAGCAGGAAGCAGTTCCGGACCATTTCGATCATGGCGTCGCGGCCGCTGACCGGATCGATCGTGACCGTATCGGAGTTGCCCTCGCCCAGAAAATACAGGGCGCGAAGCGGACGCGGTTCAATGCAGAAAGCGACTTCGTCATCGGCCAGGAAGCGCGACTTAGGCGTGTACTCGACGGGCGGTGCGGCCTGGGCGGTTTCCGGGATCAGCGCCGCGCTGGAGTCTTCCCAGAGCCGGATGGAGGGGTGGCTCGGCCGGATCAGATAGCCAGCCTCGCCTTCTTCGAGTTGCAGGCCGTCGTCGGTCAGAAAACGATGGCCACTGGTGGCGAAGCTGGCTGCGAGGGTGGATTTTCCGTGCCCTGATTCGCCCAGGAAGGCGATGCCGATATTCTCGATTTCGACTGCGCTGGCGTGCAGCACGAGCTTGAACTGGCGGCTTAATGCCAGCGGCAGCACTTGGTTCAGGTAGAGATGCTGGATCGTATGATCGGAAACCCCTTCAAGCGGGTAAGCCGCAACTTCGTTGCCGTCAGGCGACACGGTGAAATCGGCCAGAGCAGGAAAGCGCAGCAAATAGCAAACTTGCGTGCGAAAGAATCGGGTCCAGGGCGTGCCGTCCGGAAGATTCCACTCAAGGAAAGGAGCCCCTTGCACTGGAAGAGGCTGTAGCCTGTCTGAGGCAATCTTGAATACCTGGCCAGGAGGCGTGGTGAACACTGACGCTTTAAACCCCTCAAAATGAGCTGCCCACCCCTTTCGGGGCGGGCAGCATCAAGTTGTCATTGATGCGGTTTCTGATTAATGAAGGGTGCGGAGGATGCCCAGCATTACATGGTCAACGACCAGGTACCCATCGGGGTGGACACTGACGGCCTTGGGCATGACGGTCTCGACTTCCTGGGCCATCACGCCGAACTGGCGGCCATGGCCCCACATATCTCGATATTCCCGCTTGTAGTCGAATAGGTAGAGACCGACACCTAGAGGATGCTCACCGATGCGAACGATGTTCTGCTTGATGTCGCGATCGGAACCGGGCTTCATGACGCCAGTTCCTTGACTCCCTTCGGATGAACCCGACGTGGAAGCTTGGGTCAGTTGCTGTAATTTCCAAAAACAGACAAGTTTGGGTGACGTATAGCCTTTCTTCTTGTCGCGGCAAATGGCAGCCGTTTGGGGTGTACGCTTTTGTTCCATATTCTCCGCCTTGACGTGCTTGAAACGACCCGATTTTCTGGTACTGCATCGGCAGCTGCATAGCACCGATCATGCAAACCTGCCAAGAAAATACATCAGAGACATGATTTCGTACAGGGATTCCCGCACCAGAGAGTCATGCGTGCGCAGGAAAGTCTGATAGCGCATCCTGACTTCTTCAACATCGATATAGTCGCCGATTTTGTCCAGGTCGTCACCCATGGCCTGAGCCAGCCTTTCACGCGATTCGTCCATGAGGCGGCCCGTGATTTGCCAGCCTAGATGTTCCTTGCCCGCTCGCCAAACCACCTCTTCCCCTAGGTCCCGGGCAAATACTGTTCGGGGCAAAATCTTCAGCCAGCCCCCGCTGACCTTGTATTCGAGTGGCAGCGTCATGAAGAATTCGATGACGCGCCTGTCAGCCCAGGGATCCCGCAGTTCCACGCCGAAGCGCCCTGCCGCGTGCTCGTAGCATTCCAGCCCCAGCATGATGCCACAGGACTGCGCATACATGCTTTGCACAAAGGACTGAGACATTTGGGGTAAAGCAAACCCATTGGCATTCTGCTCGCGCAGACGATCTGCCAGCATCAGTCTGGCGGCGAAATCCGGGTTGATGGCGCTGCGCCGCAATGGGTCGGCCTTTCCGATCTTGCGCAGCCCGCGCACAAGCTTCCTGATACTCCTGGGCCCATAGGCGGAACCAAGATTCTGCAGGAACAGTTTCGCAGACGATTCGCCCTTCAGATAAGTATGATTGTGACTCGCTGCCTTGCATTCGTCCCACGCCAACCCCCATTGCCGTTTCCGCATGAAATAGGCCGGATAGCACTCGGGGGCCTGCATGACGATGTCGCCGCTCACACCGTGCAGCAGAGCGCGATGCCCACGCCGGCTGGCGGCCTTGAACATCAGCATCGGCAGCAGGATGGAATTGTCGAGAGGATGTACTTCGCTCCAGGCCATCTCAATAAGATCCTGCACGCCAAGCATGCCGGTCATCGAGGGCACCGATAGATGATGTGTCCGGGTCGAGAGTGATCTGGACATGCTGAGAATGCACTGTGTTTCTATGCAGGTTTTCGGTGTGTCTGAAATGGCCGAATAGGAATGCAATTCCCGACCCGGTGTGCCGTCCAGTTGGCGGCGAGTCATGGCCAAGATTGCCGCGGTGTCCATGCCTCCGCTCATCAAGGCCGCAATGTCACCTGTCGAGCGCAATCGGGCGCGCACGGCTTCGCCAAAGACGTCGAGAAAGGCTTCATGACATTCCGCCTCAGATGTGTAGCGAGCTTCGTCGCAGGGTTCCAGATGCCAATAGCGCTCGGTCCGAAAGGTTCCGTCCGCCTCTACCGTGATCGAAGACGCCGGTGCCAGCGCATGGACGTCCCTGAAATAAGAATCGGAGACATTCACGTCCGCCAGGCTCGGCACCAGCAAATACGCGACAAGCTCCTCATCGGGAAGGCTAGAGACTCCCGGCAGTCCCAACAAAGCTGCATCGTCCGAAGCAAAGGCGAAAATGCGGTCGGAATGCACATAGTAGAGCGGGCGGGCGGCGACGTGGTCGCGTGCACAAAAGAGCCGTCTGTGCTGGGCATCCCAAACGGCAAAGGCAAAATCACCCAGCAAATGACGGGTGCATTCCCCGCCCCAAGCCGCATAGCTGTGCAAGACCAGTTCTGCATCGGTCTCGTCGCGAATGCTCGCACCTTGCGCAACGAGTTTGCGACGCAGTGCCTCGCGGTTGTCGAGTCGGCCATCCCAGACCAGAATCATTCTGCCGTCGACGCGCTGAAGGGGCTGTCGTTCCTGCATGGACTCGGGGGTCGTGCGCAGCATGCAGTGGCCAAGCGCGATAGGTCCCTGTGCCCAATGTCCCTGCGCATCCGGGCCTCGCCTGGCCATTGCGGCGGTCAGTCTCGTGATGTGGTTTGGCTCGACTGCCTCGCCACCAAGATGCAAGACGCCTGCGATGGCACTCATGCCGTCGCTCCGCTTCTATCGCGCATAGCGATCGGCTAGTTCTTGCACCCGTTGCGCTACCACTTTAACCGTTTGGTATGCCTTCTGATCTTTCGCCGCCAAAGCTTGTCCAGTCTATGGGCTGGATTGCCGGATTTTCATCAATTCCAGGATGCGTGCCATGGCACCTCCACTTTTCGTGACGGTGACTTGATAATCCAGGGCCATTGTGTGAAGTCGCCGTGCATCGTCCACGTGCCAGAAGACTGGAATCGTGCCCGATACCTGAGAGCCCTAACCGACGTGGTTCGGTCGCTCTCTTTAGAATGCTGCAATGTAATGCGGATGCTCTCACCGTGCTGAAGGACTGGCGGAGTATCAAGTGGGAGCATGGCCAGCGGCCGTTGCATAGCCAGCGCTGGCTGGCGGGTTTTTTTAGCATCCTCCGCCGAGTTGATCGGAATCCGGCAATGAAATCATCCAATCAAGCGGTGTATTGAATATCGCAGTTCCGTCGCCGAAAAGTGCGAATCAAGAGAATGCGCACGCTAAGGGGCGAGCAATTTCATTGTTACGAAACCGAGCGATGACGGCTACTGGTCCGCAAGACGAATTCCCAACAGCCCATAGTTCACGCTTCTGTAGCCGTCACTGTTTACCGTCACTGCCCGCGGCACCACGGTTTCCACTTCCTGAGCAATGACGCCAAACTGCCGACCCTGCCCGCATTGGCCTCGGAACGTCGGCTTGTAATCGAATAGATACAACCCAAACCCGAGCGGGTGAACGCCAACCTGGACGATGTTTTCCTTTACGGTACGATCGGAGTACCGAGCATTCATGCTGTTCATGCCAATACTACAAAAACCGGGGTTCGAGCTATCTCGAATCTCGCACGCCGTTCCAGCCTGCGTCAACGCGCTAATACGGCCATAACGCGTGAGCGTCATGCCTTTGTAGACGCGTCTTTTTTGAACTTCTGCGTCCTGTGCGGCTTTAGCAATTTCGAACTTGTCCATGGGAATCCTTGTTTCTATGGGGCGTGCGCCGGCAACTCGCAGAATCATCAAAGTTTGTCTATCTATACTGCATCCAGTTATCCAGCGCAACGGGCAGGATGATGAATTCGCTGGGAAACGTAGATCTCTTCCCCTCACCCTCATGATAGCGTTTGAAGGCTGACTGATATTTGCTTCGATCCACGTATCCATTGCCCACAAAAGCCAGAGGGGACTCCATCGGAACGCGCCATGTGTCACGCACTATCCGGGCACGGACCGGATCGCCGGCCAGGCCTTGTTTGGGCCGGGTACGTACCGCTTCGGGCAAGTGTCCGCGCATGCTCTGCCGCAGCACGTGCTTGTCGAATTTCAGCGGATTCGGCAAGGCGATCAGGAAACTGACGAGCCGGACATCCAGGAAGGGGTAACGGGCCTCCAGCGGCATCTGGATCTGTCCGTATCCCGTAAACGCCTGGCTTGTCCAGGGGCGCAACAGTTGGTCGAGGGGGTCGGTGCTACGATAGATGTCCCAGGCTGTGCGCCAGCGCTCTTCGAGTGCGTGGCGCTTGACGAAGCCCGCATCCAGCCAGTCCGCAAGCCGGAATTCGGGTTCCGTGTCTGCTGGCATCGTCGAGCGGCCTCGCAGCATGGATCGCAAGCCCAGTCCACGAACGGTGCCGGTGTTGCGCCAGTGCTGGTAAATATCGATCAACAGCCTGTCCAGCCGCCCTCGTCGCAAGAGACCGGCGAAGTAGGAACTGCTGCCAGCCAACACGGCATCCCCGGCAAAACCGTTCAGCGTGACGCGCGCGCCGCATTTTCCGATCCGGATCGCTGTTTGGTACATGGCTTCGACATCGGGGCTCGGAACAGGCTCGGCGGTCCGCAGTTCCGGCCTGTCGGGCCGGTCGAACAGCGCAAAGTCTCCCATGTTCGTGTAGACGACGGGAATGCCGAGATGCGAGGCGACCAGGCCGGCATAGTGCGCCTCGCGGTCTTCAGGCAGCAGGGGGGCGCAGGTACCCGTAAAGGCCGTGACCGCGCCGCCCGCCGGCCGAAGCTTTTCCACGGCGACCGCGGCAATCGCCGAGGAATCCATGCCGCCGCTCATTTCCACCGCAATGGTTTCGGTGCGCAGACGGTCCTCGACCGCCAGACGGAACAGTTCGCGAAACTGCTCCGCATATTCGGACTCACGCCTGTAGCGGACTTCACTCTGGGGAGACGGCTTCCAATAGGCGACGGTGCGAATCCCTCCGCGGTCGATATGCATCGCATGGGCGGGCGGCAGGCACCGGATGCTTTCGTAGATCGTCTGCCCGGCATCGAGGTAGCAACCCATCATCAGGAAGTCCCCGATAGAGATTTCATCCAGACGGGTGCTGGTCGCCGGATGCCGGAGCAGGGCGCGGATGTCGCTCGCGAACAGGAATGTCCTGCCGGTCCTGGCGTAGCAGAACGGCTTGACGCCGAAATGGTCGCGCGCGCAGATCAGTTTCTGTCTTCGCGCGTCCCACAGGGCGAATGCGAAATCGCCGATCAGATGATCCGGAAAGGATTCACCCAATGCGCGATAGGCATGCAGGATCAGCTCGACGCCGGGGGCATGGTCGCCAACCGGCGCGCCGGCCGCACGCAGCTTTGCGATGAGATCCGCCCGTCCGTCGATGCGCGCATCGGCCGTGATCCATATTTCGCCGTCCAGGGAGCAGGGTTGATGTTCGTTTTGCGATTCCGGCGCGACGCGCAGCATGGCATGGCCGAACCCCGCATTTCCGGAACACCACACTCGGCTTTCGTCGGGAGCGCGGCCTTCCATGGCGCGAGTCATGTGTTCCAGCAACGCACGGTCGACGGGTTCGCCATCCAGATTGATGATCCCAACTATGCAACTCATGGGCGTGGATACCCCGTTCCGGAATCGTTCGGCAGCAACGTCTAATCTTTTCCGGCGAAGCGCACCGCCAAGCCCTGCACCCGTTGCAAGGCGTCCTCGACAGCAGGGAAG
Organism: Thiobacillus sp.; assembly: GCA_041912015.1. Lineage (GTDB taxonomy): Bacteria > Pseudomonadota > Gammaproteobacteria > Burkholderiales > Thiobacillaceae > Thiobacillus. The sequence goes on from JAYRNU010000130.1 coordinate 12,787, forward strand.
GAAGCCGGGTCGCTGTCGGCCAAGGCTTGCGCGATCTCGTGATTGCGCATTCCTTGCTGCATCATCGCCAGAATGCGCAGAGTGCTTTCTCCTCGCGCATTGAGAGTGGGGCGATAATCCGGCGCCATTTTGCGCAGGCGGCGGGGGGCATCGACATGCGCCAGAAAACTTGAATGCCGGCGGATACCGGATGCCGCGCTGACCGTCCAGGTCCACTCGCCCCTTGCGGGGCGCACCAGAGTGATTGCGATTTCTTCTCCGGCGTCCAGGGGGAGGGGCGGGTCGAGCGGCAGCATCGCCGGCGACCAGTGCACCTCGGGGCTGTCCGGGTCGGTGCTCAGCCACTGCGCACCCAGACGGATCCGCGTCCAGCCGAGCAGGCCATGACAGGTGCCGGACTTCTCGATGCGGCAACGCATTTCGCCCTGGCAGTCCGCCCGATTGGCGGTCATTAGGTCCAGAGCGGAAATGACACCGCCTGCCGCCAGCCGCTCGGTTTTCAGTTCCTGGCGGTTCAGCCAGAGGATTTCGTTGGCGGCAAACCGGCGGGCAGATGAAAAATCCAGCGCCAGATTCTTCTCTGACCAGCGCCCGACATGCCTGGTGTGCAGTTCGGGCGCCGACACCGGCGCCAGCAACAATTCGGCGAAGTCGGGGATCATCTGCCCGCCGGGTTTCAGGTAACGGGCGCGGGCGTGAAACAGCGAGGGCAGGAGATCTTCGCTGTAGAGCAGGTTGCCGGTGAAGACTGAAACGATCAAATCGACCCGTTCCGGCAATTCCATTTCCTCGATGGTGCCTTCCAGTATCACGATCCGGTCTGCCAGTCGATTCGCACGGGCAATTTCACTCGCGATCTGGACCACCGGTTCGGGCTCGACCAGATAGACGCGCCTGGCGCCTGCTGCGGCAGCGATCAGCCCGTGGATGCCCAGCCCGGCACCGAGATCGAGAACCACCGAGTCGGGCGTGACACGGTTGTGTATCGCCTGTGCGTAGCGCTCGTTGCGGTATTCATCGAACACCATGGAACGGTGCGAGGCGACCCGGGAATAGGACATGCGCCTGGTGTGAGCTGCTGGGTAAGGCGAATTTGCCGACGGGCTATTGAATGGTTGCGAGGCCGGCCTCGACAAGCTGGGCGAGGAGTTTGGCCAGGTCCTCTTCGAGTTGAGCGGGCGCGACCTCGTATTCCGTGAGCAGGACCTCGCATGCCGCCTGCGGGTCGGAATCCGTCAGGAGCAGTTGCCACAGGCGAACGCCGACTTCGTCGAGGCCGAAATAGCTGGAGCTGGCAAGGTCGAGAATGACGCCTTCCCCTGCAATCTCCTGGAACAGGGCTTCGGAAGAGAGGATGACGCGGCGGGGCAGCATGGGGAAAGCCTCATAAAATCAAGGGGGACATTTTACCCGGCCACAGCGACGAGAAACAAAGGCGTCAGGCAGAAACCGGCATGACGAAGTCTGCGGCGGAAACGTCGAATTCTTTTCCGGGTGGGAAGTCTGGGCGCTGGACGGTCCAGTGCGCGCATTTCGCTGGCTGCACCGTCCGGTTGTCGGAAGAATTTACATTCTTTCTCGGCATGGCCGGATGTCCTCTTTTTTATCAATGACTTGTTCTGTATGGCCTGAATGTTGCTTGTTTCTACGCATCGAAATGCGTCCTTAAATTTGGCATTCGCTTCCAGGGAGAAAAAACGATGACTCGATTGCTGAAATTCCTGATCTTCGCTTCAGCGCTTTCCCTGAGCACGGCGGGACATGGTGCGATCATGACCTACTATTTTTCGGGGACGCTCACCAACAGCTTCGGCACGCTGAACAGCGGCGATGCGTTCAGCGGTTCTTACACCCTTGATACGGCCGTCCCGGCAACCGCGCCGAGCGACGTTTCCTACGCAGTTTTCAACAATCTGCTGGGCGTGACCCTCACGGTCGGCTCGTTCACGGCATCCATCGGGCCCGGTGTCGAATTGCCCGAGATCCAGCAGGACGACGTTGCCGGTGCAGACCGGTACGCGCTGGTTGGCCGCAATGCAATTGGATCCGCTCAAATGGATGGAGTAGATCTGGCTGTCATCGGTTTCCGGCTTGATGACACGACGGGAACGGTGCTGTCCGATGCAACGGTGTTGCTGACCAATCCGGTGCTCTCGGATTTCACGAGCAATGAGTTTTTCCTGTTCTTCGCCGGTGAAGACACGGCTGATCAGAGAATTGAAGTCGTCAGCGGAACGTTGACAAGTCTGCGAACGGTCCCGGAACCCGCCACGCTCGCTTTGCTGGGGGTTGGCCTTATTGGAATCGGAATCGTTGTTCCGCGACGCAGGCAGGCTGCGCACGCTCGGACCTGAGCCAGACCGTCATGGATTGCAGAAATCCCGCTTCGGCGGGATTTTTGTTTGCGCTGACACGAGGGCTGCTGCGGGCGCCGGTTCAGCAGGCTGGAAGTTGAAATGGCACGATTTGTAGGGCGGCACCGTCCTGTGGGGAAAATCGCATGCGCCTGTCGACTGAGCGGTGCGCGATCGTGATCCCTCGTTCCCGTTAGAAATCCCGGTGATCCGAGCTGAGCATGGGCTGGAAACGCTCCGGGGCATCCTTTCCGCCGACGATGACTTCATCCTCGTACTCGACCCAGGCATGCGCTGCAAAACCATGCGGGTCCTTGCGCACGCCTATCACGAGTTTCGTCACCACCCCGCGCCGGCCGAGCAGCCACCAGGCGACCAGAGCCTGCCGCAGGCAGTTGGCCCGATAGGGGCCGCGTCGGGCGGCCACGCTGACCAAGCGAGCGACCCGCGCCGCTTCCCGCCGGGGATCGGCCGGATCATTCGTACCGGTTGAAACGTGCCGCTCCAGCCATGACCGGGTGCGGCGGTAGCCGAATACGCGCAGGGACAACGCGGTTGCAGGAAGCAGCCACGATGCGGTGATCAGGATGCGCCACTCGTCCGCATCGAGGCGGGACAGTTTTTTCAGGCGTGACATCAGGACGGGCATGCGTCAATCCACCACCGTCATGCTGCCGCGGTGGATGCGGATCGTCCTGTCGGCCAGCGCCAGGCTGGCAGGCCGATGAGTGATCAGCAGCACGGTGCGTCGCTTCAACACGTCGCGACAGGCTTCCAGAAATTCCCGTTCGCTTTCGGGATCGAACATGGCCGTGGCTTCGTCCAGGATCAGGATGGGCGGGTCCTTGAGCAGCGCACGCGCCAGCGCCAGCCGCTGCTGCTGGCCGCCCGACAGACGCACGCCGCGGTCGCCGATCGCGGTGTCATAGCCTTGCGGGAGCCCGAGAATAAAGTCGTGGGCGCGTGCCGCGCGTGCCGCCGACTCGATTTCCTCTTGCGAAGGATCGCTGCGGCCATAGCCGATGTTGTCGCGCACGCTGCCGTTGAACAGCAGCACGTGCTGCGGCACCACGCCGATCTGGCAGCGCAGGCTGGTCAGGCTGACTGTGGCGATATCGGTGCCGTCGATCAGGATGCGGCCGGCATCGGGCTCGTGCAGCCGCATCAGCAGATGGGCGAGCGTGCTCTTGCCGGCGCCGTTCTCGCCGATGATGGCTAGCGTCTCGCCGGCGCTGATGTGCAAATCCAGATTGCTCAGCGCAGGCGCGCGGCCGGGGTAGGCGAAGCTGACGTTGCGGAATTCGATCGCGCCTCGCGCGGACGAAAGATCGGGAACGGTATGCGTAAAAGGCTCGGGTCGCTCCGTCAGCACGCCCTGGAGGCGTTCGAGTGCGCCGCGTGCGCCCTGGGTCTGACCGTAGACATCGGCCAGCGCGCTGACCGGGCGGGTCAGCAGTGTCGTGTAAAGCAGGAAAGTCACGAGTTGCCCGGGACCGATGGCGCCGCCGCTGATGCGCTCGCCGGCCAGCCAGAGCATCAGCACGATTCCGGCCGCCGCCAGGAACTGTACGGCGGGACCGAGCGCCGCATAGATCGCGCGCTGCCGGGCGCTCAGCATCAGGATGTGGCTGATCTGGGTGCGATAGCGTTCCGATTCCTGCGGCTCGCGGGTGAAGGTTTTGATGGCAGGCAACATGCCGATGTTTTCCTCGGCGATCGCCACCGCGCCGGCGTGGGCTTCCTGCAGCTGGCTGGCGAGCGGGCGCAGGCGGCGGCCGACGATTTTCATCAGTAGGTAGAACAGCGGCACCAGGGCCGCAGCGATCAGGCTCAGCAGCGGATCGATGTGGAACATGAAAATCAGCGCGCCGGCGACCATGATCAGCAGGGGGATCACGCTCAGCAGGGTGCCGCTGATGAAGCTGCTGAGCGTCGCCACGTCGTAGGTCAGCAGCGACAGGATATCGCCCTGCCGACGCTGGTGGTAGAAGTTCAGGGGCAGCGCCTGCAGATGGTCGTACAGGCGGATTCGAAGGTCGGCGAGGATGTGCTCGGCGCTGCGACTCAACAGATAGCTATTGCCGAACTTGAACAGGGCCTGCATCGCGAACAGCGCCAGCAGCATGGCACCGGTGGCGTCCATCCGGCTCGACAGCAGCCCTTCCGCGGCCTTGCCGCCGAGCCAGGGCACGGCGAGAGCCATGCCGCTTTCGGCCAGCATCAGCAAAGCACTCATGGCAAGAGCTGCCCGATAGGGCGATGCATATCCCAATAGGTGGCACAGATCGGGGCTCTTCATTGGATGCTAGTTGCGCAGGCGCCGGAGCATACCCTCGCTGAGCCTTCTCAAATAAAGCAGCGGAAGCCAGTCGGCGGTAACATCCGGAAATCGTGCGCGCATGTAGTCGGCGGGTGGAAGGACGTGCTCGACAAGATAGTCGACACGGTCGCGGATCCCATCGAGCGCCAGCCAGTCCATCCACCTTTGCCGCAGCATTCCACTGCACTGATAGCGAACGATGGGTTCAACCGCACCTGTTCCAGGGAGCCAGGTGGCCATTGGCGCTGGCAGTGGCGTGTTGAAGCGGTCGTGGGCTTCTACGATTCCAGTGCGGCATATTTCACGCAATCCTCTTTGCGCTATCAATTCCGTGAATTCACTCAACTGCTGGGGCGTCAAGCTTTGGATCAGCAGATGGAAATCGTAGAGCCAGATCAGGCGTTCTCGTCCGTAGCTGGCCATTTGTCCTATCCACTGCGGCATCAGCAAGTCGTTTGCCCGGTGCAGGCAGGCGATCATCAGGGCAAAGACGGGATCGACCCCAAGCGCCGCGCGGCTAAGCATTGGAAGAGGCCGGGCTCGCCGGAGCAGTTCTTCGTAGCCGAACAGCCTGGACTGGAGTTGTGAGTAATGAAGACGCCAGTGGAGGTCCAGCGTATGGGGAACGCCGGTCTCGTTATGTGTAAAGCTTGCCTCGTAGCTGGCAAATTCAGCACTGACACTCTGTTCTGCGACAAATCCCCTTGCCTTCAGGATTTCGGCTGCCCTGAATCGGTCACGTGGCGCGACGAGCAGGTCACTGTCTGCACGCGTTCGCGTGGCAGGGTTGGCATAGACTGTATAGGCAAGCACACTGCCCTTTATCAAGACGGGTGTGATGCCCACCATAGCCAAGTCTTCCAGTATCTGCCCCAGCAGATGTTTGTGCTGCAGCGACCACATGGTATGGGCGATGGCCTCGCGGTGACAGGTCTCCAGTACGTCCTGAGGCCAGTTTGGACCAGGCGCGGGAGCCCCTTGCAAGATCTCGTGAAGCAGTGGAAGCACACCGTGATATCCGGCGCGCTTGAGGAATAACGCGGCAAAGCGTTCGTCACCGGATGGCCAGGCGGGAAATTCTCCGCGCAGTATCGCAGCCAGGAAGCCTTCGATGTCAGGCATGGTGGTCGACGGGAAGCCTTGCAGGGCGGGTGAACTGTGAAAGGGTAATTCTACAACGCGGGCCAAAACTGCATGGGTTGGCGACAGGGCGCCATATTCGGAGTGGCGCACCCCGCCTACGGCTACACAACCTTCACATGGTTGGTAGGCGGCCTACCCCGGGTAGAAAGGGGACTAAGGGCTGCCGATCGGCCCGCCCGACACCCGCATGCCGAGCGCGATGCCCTTGCTGCGGAATCCGCCCTGCGCGACTTCGAGCGCGTAGCGGACCGGTCCGCGCGGGCAGTGGAAGGTCAGCGTCTGCGGCTGCATGTCCTGGATGTCGACGATGGTGCCGTCGTCGGCCAGGAAGGCGATCGACAGCGGGATCAGCGTGTTGCGCATCCAGAAGCAGTGCGTGCCTTGCTGCTCGAACACGAACAGCATGCCGGCATCGCTTCCGAGGCTCGTGCGGCCCATGAGTCCGGTTGCCCGCGCCTGCGGGGTGTCGGCGACCTCGACCTGCAGGACGTGCGGGCCGGCCTGCAGCTTGAGCGCCGGTTCGGCGGCGACGGCCGGTGACGCGAGCGCCAGCAGCAGGGTAAGGCGTGCCAGGCGAAGCATGCTAGAGCGCGTCCCGCATCCGTGCCGCCAGCAGCAGCGCATGGGACAGATCGGCGTCGAGCACGTTGAAGTGCCCCATCTTGCGCCCGGGCCGGGCCGCCTGCTTGCCGTATAGGTGCAGCTTGATGCCGGGGTTCGCGAGCAGCACGTCCCAGTGCGGCCCGCCGTCGTGCCAGCGGTCGCCGAGGATGTTGACCATGACCACCGGCGACAGCAGCCGGGTATCGCCGAGCGGCAGGCCGGCGAGCACGCGCACCTGCTGCTCGAACTGGTCGGTGACGCAGGCGTCGAGCGTGAAGTGGCCCGAATTGTGCGGGCGCGGCGCGATCTCGTTGACCATCAGGCGGCCATCTGCGACGAAGAACTCGACCGCCATGACGCCGACGTAGCCGAGTTGGTCGGCCACCGCGCGCGCGGTGTCGCAGGCCTGCTGCGCGAGGCGGTCCGGCACGCGCGCCGGGACGATGGTGACGTCGAGAATGCCGTTGTCGTGGCGGTTCTCTGCGACCGGGAACAGCGCGCACGCGCCGGCATCGTCGCGCGCCAGCACGACCGAGATCTCGCGCTCGAGCGCGACGAAGCCTTCGAGCACGCAGGGCTGGCCGCCGAACGTGTCGAACGCGGCGCGTGCCTCGTCGAGCGTGTTGACGCGTGCCTGGCCCTTGCCGTCGTAGCCGAAGCGCGCCACCTTCAGCAGTGCCGGGGTACCGATCTCGGCCAGCGCGGCGCGCAGGTCGCCCTCGCTATAGACCAGCGCGAACGGCGCGGTGGCGAAGCCGTTTCCGGCGAGCCAGGATTTCTCGTGGCTGCGGTCCTGCACGATGGCGACGGCGTCGGCGCCGGGCGATACGCGGCAATGGCCGGCGAGTTCGATCAGGCTTGCCGCGGGGACGTTCTCGAATTCGGTGGTGACGGCGGCGCAGGCCGCACCCAGCTGCGCGAGCGCGGCATGGTCGGTGTAGTCAGCCTGCAGGTGGACATCGGCCATTTGCCCGGCCGGGCTGGCGGCATCGGGGTCGAGCACCATGACCTTGTAGCCCATGGTGCGCGCGGCAATGGTGAACATGCGGCCGAGCTGGCCGCCGCCGAGAATGCCCAGGGTCGCCCCAGGCAAAATAGGAAGCGTGATTTGCCGGGACTCCGATCCACTTAGGGTTGAAGCCCGTGCGGAATCGTCTGAGCCGGGCAGGATGGGCAGCGGCTTACTCGACATCCGGCAGTTCCATCCCGATCACGGCGTCCGACTGGTTCTTGCGGAACTCGTTGAGCCGCGCTGCCAGGGTGCTGTCGTAGCGGGCGATCAGCGCCGCGGCGAACAGGGCGGCATTGGCGGCGCCGGCTTCGCCAATCGCGAAGGTGGCGACCGGAATGCCCTTGGGCATCTGCACGATGGACAGCAGCGAGTCGATGCCCTTGAGGTATTTCGACGGCACCGGCACGCCCAGCACCGGCACGATGGTCTTGGATGCGATCATGCCGGGCAGGTGGGCGGCGCCGCCGGCACCGGCGATGATGGCCTTGAGCCCGCGGCCTTCCGCGCTGGCGGCGTATTCGTAGAGCAGGTCGGGCGTGCGGTGCGCCGAGACCACCTTGGCCTCGAAATGGATGCCCAGCTGCTTGAGCAGCATCGCCGCGTGCTTCATCACCTCCCAGTCGCTGGAAGACCCCATCACCACGCCCACCTGAGGTGCGCTCATCGTGCCGATCCTTGCAATGCGAAAGGCGGCATTTTACCGTGCGGACGCCCTACAATGACGCGCCTGCGATTCCGGACGCCGATCATGCCTGCTTCCCTGCAAACCCTGATCCTGCTCACGTTTTCCAACGTCTTCATGACCTTCGCGTGGTACGCCCATCTGAAGGACATGAACAACCAGCCCTGGGTCATCGCGGCCTTCGCCAGCTGGGGCATCGCCCTGTTCGAGTATCTGCTGCAGGTGCCGGCCAACCGGATCGGCTTCACCGTGATGAACCTGCCGCAACTGAAAATCATGCAGGAGGTCATCGCGCTGTCGGTGTTCATCCCGTTCGCCGTGCTCTACATGAAAGTGGAGCTGAAATGGGATTTTCTGTGGGCGGCGCTGTGCCTGATCGGCGCGGTCTATTTCATGTTCCGCAGCCACTAGGGCGACGCTGGCCGTGGCATGAGAGGCATTCCCGATCATGGTCGAAGGCCACGGGAGCGGGAGAACCAAATCTGCACGGGGCGGATCGGGCGCCAGTCGCCAACCCGCCGCTTGATCGCTTACTTCGAGATTCGTCCCATCATGACCATGACCTGGCAGGGATCGCCCTGGACCGGCGGCAGCGTGACGTGCTGCTTCGCGGCACGCGCATCGATTTCCTTGTTGTGGCCCTGCCAGAACGCTTCGCATTGCGGCAGGGTCTTCATGGCCTGCAGCTGGGACACGTAGTCGTGCCGTTCCTGCTCGGTCATCAGCTCTGCGCCGCGGATATTGTTGCCCGAGGCATACCAGGGAAAAGCATGGGCGAGCGAGGCGGTCAGGGAAAGGGCGAGAAGGGCGGCGATTTGTTTCATGACGATCCTGTTTTATGGAAGGAGACAAGATGACATCGTACAAGCACTGTTGTTCCGGGCGCAAAAAAATCGCCCCGCATGGGGGGCGATCCCGATCGCAGCAGATGGATCTGAACTTATACGCAGCCGGTCGGTTTCGGGGTGCCGGCGTAGCGGCCGGCCTGCTTGGCGGGACCGAACGGGAACAGGTCGAACAGGAATTTCTTCTCGCCCCATTCCGGGCCGAACTCTTCCTTCAGACCTTTCTGCAGGAAGCGCAGGTTGGGCGCGGTGCCGTTCTGGGCGAACTGGTCGCGCATGTAGTGAATGATCTTCCAGTGGTCTTCGCCGAGTTCGAGCTTGTCTTCCTTGGCCAGTTCGACAGCCAGTTCCTCGGACCAGTCCTCCAGGTTGACCAGATAGCCCTCGGGGTCGGTTTCGACGATTTTGCCGTTGATTTCGCGTTCCATGGATGCGTCCTTGAAAATGATTGGGATGGCACACCATAGAATATCTGAGTAAATTGGTCAACTACTCCTTGTGGGTAGTGTTCGGCGACATGTCGGGCAGTCCTTCATGGCTTTCGCTGCGTGCCTGCTTGAGCCAGGCGTAGTAGGCGTCGTACATGCGCATGCCGTGACCGAGCATTTCCCGGTCGTCGGCATACAGGGCCGACAAGCCCAGCGACTGCGCCAGCAATCCAGCGCACTGCGGCGCCAGGTCAAGCCGGTTGGTGTCGGCGCCGCGGACGATCAACGCCAGGTCATGCAGGGCCGGGTCGGCGAGCTGGTGGATGCGGAGAAACGCATCGAAGCTGCAGAGTTCGCCCACATGCCCATGCTCGACGCCGGGGATGTCGTAGGGCGTCGCGCCAGTGGATTTCGCCACCTCCAGCACCTGGTCGGCGGGTACGTAGAGAAATTCGGCCGCAGGGTCGATGAAGCGCGCAATCAGCCAGGGGCAGGCGATGCGGTCGATTTTCGGCCGTTCGCGCGTCACCCATTTCATTTGGTGGCGACCTTGCCGCCCACCGCCTTGTAGGCCTCGAGTCCGCCTTCGATGAAGCGTGCCTTGGCGCCGACGGCCCGCAGGCGGTCGACCACCGTGTTCGACACGGCGCCGCCGCGCACGCAATAGACGACCAGTTCCATCGTCAGCGGGGCGGCACCGATCCAGGCGTCGATCATGTCGGGGTTCTTCCAGAGCGCGCCCGGAATGATCTCGCTGGAGGCGTTGAAGTCCGCCTCGCGTCGCACGTCGAAGACCAGCACCTTGTCCGGATCCAGTTCGGCGGGCGCGATGGTGCGCGGCAGGTCGGCGAACTTGTCGGTGGCGCTACTGCCGCCGCAGAAATTGAGGGGTTGGGAGGTCGATTCCATGGGATTCTCCTAAATGATCAGACTATACGCCAGGCCGACGAGCGCACAGGCGCCAATCACTTTCATGATGTCGGCCTTGTATTTCCACAAGGCAACGAAGGCGGCGATGGCGACGACGAGCGACAACCATTCGAAGCTGCCGGCAAAGGGATCGCCCCTGGAAGCCTGCGGCCAGAACGTGTGCCAGGCAAAAAACACCGCCAGATTGATGATGACGCCGACCACGGCGGCGGTGATGCCGGTCAGCGGCGCGGTGAACTTGAGTTCGTTGCGGGTCGACTCGACCAGCGGCCCACCCGCGACGATGAACCAGAACGAGGGCAGGAACGTGAAGAAGGTCGCCACCGCCGCGCCCGCGAGCCCAGCCGCATACGGGTTGGCGAACACTTCCTTGGCGACGCCGCCCAGGTAGCCCACCCAGGTGACGATCATGATCAGCGGACCCGGGGTGGTCTCGCCCAGCGCCAGGCCGTCCATCATCTGCGGCCCGGTCAGCCACTGGTAATGCTCGACGCCGCCCTGGTAGACATAGGGCAGCACGGCATACGCGCCGCCGATCGTGAGGAAAGCCGCCCGGGTGAAGAAGCTGCCCATGTCGGCCAGGGTCTGCTGCCCGCCGATGGCGAAC
>JAYRNU010000131.1:0-32354 GCA_041912015.1 Thiobacillus sp.
GGTTCCATGCTTGGCATACTCGCGACGCAACGCGTGTAGCAAGCCGATCTGCAATTCGCTGAGTTCTCCGAGACCGTCGTGCTGGGCGATGCGGTCGGCCAGACTCTCGCTCCACATTGCTGGATCGAGCAAAAAACCGTCTTCGTCGAAGATGGCTGGACTGCTAACACGATTCGGCGTTTCCATAACGCCTCCTGACACCGATCTGATGTCTTTATAGCATCGTGCCTGCGTTCAGCCAGGTGTGCCTTTCCGGCAGCGTGCAACGGTCGCGGGCAGTTTTCCGGCGACCGATGCAGAAAGTTCAACGGCCCGCAAGTTGCGCAACCAGCTTGCGCACCGGTGCCGGCAGCGCCGCATCGAGTGCGTCCGCAGGATGCAGCCAGATGCGGCCGGACGGGCTGCCTCGGCGCGGAACCAGGTGGATCTTGACCGGCTGGATCAGCAGCCTGAAGTGCGTGAAGCTGTGGCTGAAATCCTCCAATGGGACCTGTTCCCGGACCGTGAGCCCGAAATGCGCCCGGCAGTGGCCGGCCGGATCGATGCCCGGCGGCAGTTCGGGCAGGCTCCACAACCCCCCCCAGATGCCGCTGGCCGGCCGCTTTTCCAGCATCAGTTCCCCGCGATCCAGCAGCAGCAGCATCTGCACCTGTCTCTCGGGCAAGACGCGCCGGGGGCGCGGTGAGGGCAAGATCCCGGTGCGATGCTCGATGCGGGCAACGCAGTCGGCCCTGACTGGACAATTCGTGCAGGAGGGCTGGTTGCGGGTACAAATTAGCGCACCGAGATCCATGATGCCCTGGGTGTAGGTCTCGATGTTCGTGTCGGGCAGATGCGTTTGCGCACGCTGCCACAGATCGGCTTCGACCTTCCTGTCGCCCGTCCAGCCTGATACCCCGCCATGACGGGCCAGCACGCGTCTGACATTGCCGTCGAGGATGGCGCAGCGCTGTCCGAATGCGAGCGCTGCCACCGCGGCCGCCGTTGAGCGGCCGACGCCCGGAAGCGTTTCGATGGTATCGGGCGAGGTCGGAAATTCGCCCCGGTGAAGGTCGACGATCGCGCGGGCGGCTGCATGCAGATTGCGGGCGCGGGAGTAATACCCCAGCCCGCTCCACAGGGCGAGCACGTCATCTTCGTCAGCGCCGGCCAGCGCTCGAATATCGGGGAAGCGCGCCACAAAACGCTCGAAATAGGGAATGACCGTGGCGACCTGGGTTTGTTGCAGCATGATTTCCGACAGCCAGATCCGGTATGGATCGCGGCTGGCTTGCCAGGGCAGGGCGTGGCGACCGTGGCGTTGTTGCCAGCGGATGATGCGGGAGGCGAATGATTTCACTCCGGCAGGGTAGCCGGTGCCGGGCGGCCGATCAATGGACGGCGGCGAATTGCGCCGGCGCGGTGCGCCGGGGTCGCTTCCTCAAGCTGTCGACGAGGACTCCTGTCGGCGTCACACGGAAGCGCCCTTGGCAGGCATGTGACTCGCCGCGCTCCTTCAGGCGTGGCTGAGTTTCTGCCGGAACAGGTTCATCAGCTTGCCGAGCGCCGATTCGGTGATGGATTTTCTCTCGACCAGCACGGCTTCGCCGCGTCTGAGCTTGTCTGCCAGACGGTGCAGGCCGATGGAAAAGCTGTTCATGCCGTCCTGGTCCGAGAACAGGTAGGTGTTCTTGATGCCGCTGACCCAGCCCAGACGCGCCCAGCGGAAGGTGCCATCGTCGTAGTGGAATTCAACCCAGTCGCCCTTGTTGAGCGCGCGTGCGCGAAGGGTGAATTCGTCCTCGACTTCCGGTACGACGACTTCGGCCGGCGCAGCAATTTCGATCTTGGCGGCGGCCTCGATCGCGGCCTCGGCTGCGGCCACCGGAACCACTTCCTGCTCCTGCGTCGCCATTTCCTCGATTTCTTCGGGGGATATTTCGGGCAGCGGAACCGGTTGCACATTGGGTCGGACTGCATTGGCATGCAGGATGACCAGGTTCGCAAAGAAGCGGTCCGCCATTTTCGTGGGCAGTTCGATTTCGGCCGATCCTTCGCGCAGGCGCTTCAGCAGGCCGGGCAGAATTCGCACCAGCATCAGGCGGGCATCCATGTCCGCCTTGGGCTGGATGCTCCAGACGAGTTCCCGCATGGTCTCGACATGGCTGTTGAAGTGCGCGCCGTCCTCGCCCTCGTTGATATAGTCGGTCATCAGCAGCTGCGCCCAGTCCCGGCGCAGGAATTCGCGAACCGCCTCAGCAACGGGCTGGTCATTGAGCGCGCGATTGATGAAGTCGTGCACGACGACGGGCGCGAGCTCGGCACGTTCTGCCTGCCTGATATGGGTGATGTTCTCCTGCAGGCTGACGTCCGCCGTCTCTTCCAGCGTTTCTTCCAGCAAGTCGCCCATCGCCTCGAGCTCGGCAGCTGCCGTCACGAAGACCTCGAAATCCTCGTCGAAATTATCCAGCACCCTGCCGACCACTTGGGAAATCGCTTCGAGTCGCGTGTTTCCGGCTTCCGTATCGGGCAGATGGACCGACAGCGTGGCAATGGCGTCGAGCATGCGGCGAACGGGGTGGTTCGGCTGCGAAAAGAACTTGCGGTCCAGGATGGCCGCCTTCAGCACGGGAATCTGCAGGCGTGCGATCTGTGCCTTGAGCCGATCAGGAATCGCTGCCTCGTCGAAGACCACATCGAACAGCATCGCCACGGCATCCACCAGCACCGCATCCAGCGGGCTTGCCGCCTGCATGACCGGGCTTTGCTGCAGGCTGCGCAGCACGTTGTGAATGTTGGCCGGCTCCAGCAACGGGAGCTCGAACCGTGCGCCGCCAGGCAGCGTGATGCCACCAGCCTGCAATTGGCCAAGCGAATCGATCAGGCTGAAGCCGGTGTAGGCGGCGGCGCCTCCGCCACCAGCATGACCTGCGATGCTGCCCGCACCATATCCCGCTGCGCCTCCGGCACCCTGGCCGGCTGAACTGCCAAACGAAAATCCTGCGCCGCCGCCGGAGGCGAACCCCCCCGCTCCCGCCAGTTGCTCGAACAGATTGAAGATGTCGCCCCCTGTCTGTGCCGGTGCGACAGCGGCAGAACCCTGCGCTGGTGCAACACTCGACGCGCTGCTTGCATGTCGCGACCGACTGTTTCGGCCGACCTTCAAGTCAGGCAGGATGCCATGGTCGATCAGATAGCGGTTGATGCCCTGGTAGATGTGGGCGAGTTCGGTCGTCAGCACGAGGTCGAACTGGTTCAGCAGCACGATTTTGACGTTCTGATTCAGTTGCATGCTGCCGATACCCTCGAGCAAGGCTTCGCACAGCGTCCGCGGCCCAAGCGGATTGTCGTTTTCGGTCAAGTCGGGTCGGCCCATCAGCTTCGCGATCCGGGCATCGAGTGCCACCATTTCCTCTGCGCAGTTGTAGCGCAATCGCGAGGTGGCCTTGTCCACTGCCAGGGTGATTTCGTAATCCTGGTCGCCAACGAGCGACAATTCAGACAACTCGGACGAGGCAGCATGTTCTCGCCGGTTGTAGATCATTTCGTTGAAGACCTGGCAATACTTCTCCTTGCAGGCGCTGAGCAACTCGTTGGCCTGCTTGTTGAGAATGCCCTGCGCACCGTAATAGGTGTTGCGGGTCTCAAGCAGGGGCGAGCGGTCGGCCATCGCAAGCAGCGTGGTTTCCATCGCTTCGGCTTGCCGGGTCAGGACGCGGGTTGCGCCTTCGATCAGCAGGTCGCGACTGCCATGAAGGATGGTCAGGGTCTCGGCGGAGACCTGTGCTCGGCGCGAACGCTCGAATTCGTTGAGGTTGACTACGACCGAATTGTCAGGCATCTCAGGCTCCATTTGGCTCACCTCGCGGGTTGGGCGGTTGGCCGACAACAGAACTGGAAAGCGATGCATGACCGGAGCGTTACCGGCGGTCCCGCTGTCTCGTCCATCCCCTGGGAAGGAACGAGACCGGTAACTTTGCGTCCCCGTCTCGCGGCGGGTTTGCCCTGTTCGGTAGTCGGCGATTGCGTCGGAAAATTGACGAACAACCGCACAACTGGACTTACGGCAGTGCCGGCAAAAACTTTAAGCGGATTGGCGAAAATAGTATTCGCTGGCTGTTTCAAATACAGAAAGCAAATGCCGACGGTGCTGTGCTGGTAAGCGGACGCTTACAAATGCACAGGTGCACCGAAAAGCGGCGCGTTCCTGGAGAGTTGGAGCGGGCGAAGGGAATCGAACCCTCCTCATGAGCTTGGGAAGCTCAGGTAATGCCACTATACGACGCCCGCCTTCGGGGACTGTGCCCTTCGGGGTAGAATCCGGGATGATACTGAAACTCCCTCCCGGATAGAAGTCGTGATTGAACTGGCCATAAATGGCGAAACCCGCAGTTTCCCGGCACCGCTTACCGTCGCCCAGCTGATCGAGTCGCTCGACCTCACCGGAAAGCGCATTGCCGTCGAAAGAAATGGCGAAATCGTCCCGCGCAGCCAGCATGCCGACACATCGCTGACCAGCGGCGACCGTCTCGAAATCGTCGTTGCCGTCGGCGGCGGCTGATTCCGTACGTACCCGAACTCACTGAACTGAACTTATGGAACCTCTCGTCATCGCAGGTCAATCCTATGCTTCGCGTCTGCTGGTTGGCACCGGCAAGTACAAGGACTTCGAGCAGACTCGCCTCGCGGTCGAAGCCTCCGGCGCGGAAATCGTCACGGTTGCGATCCGCCGCACCAACATCGGCCAGGATGCCAGCCAGCCCAGCCTGCTGGATGCGCTGCCGCCCTCGAAGTACACCTACCTGCCCAACACCGCAGGCTGCTACACGGCGGACGACGCGATTCGTACCTTGCGCCTGGCGCGCGAACTTCTGGATGGGCACAGCCTGGTCAAGCTCGAAGTGCTGGGCGATGCCGAATCGCTGTACCCAAACGTGGCCGAGACGGTGAAAGCCGCCGAGGTGCTGGTCAAGGACGGCTTCCAGGTCATGGTCTACACGTCGGACGACCCCATCGTCGCCAGACAGCTCGAGGATATCGGGTGCGTCGCGGTGATGCCGCTGGCGAGTCTGATCGGGTCCGGAATGGGCATCCTGAATCCATGGAATCTGCAGATCATCATCGACCGGCTCTCGGTACCTGTGATCGTCGATGCCGGCGTCGGCACTGCCAGCGATGCCACCATCGCGATGGAACTCGGTTGCGATGCCGTGCTGATGAATACGGCCATCGCCGGTGCCGGCAATCCGGTGCTGATGGCGTCGGCAATGAATAAGGCGGTGGAAGCTGGCCGTGAAGCCTTCCTGGCCGGTCGCATGCCGAAGAAGGTCTATCAGGCCAGCCCCAGTTCGCCGACCGGCGGACTGATCTCCGGCGCCAAAAAATAGGGCATGGCGGGCGAAACCGGCGCGCATCCGCGCATCCGTTCCTATGTGTTGCGCGCCGGGCGCGTCGGTTCCGGGCAGGCGCGGGCGCTGGCCGAGATCGGACCGAAGTTCGTGATCCCGTATCAGGCGTCGGTGCTCGATCTCGACATTGCATTCGGTCGTGCCGCACCGCGCATACTCGAAATCGGCTTCGGCATGGGCGAAGGGCTGGCGCAGATTGCCGCCAGCAATCCCGAGAACGACTACCTGGGCGTGGAAGTGCATACGCCGGGTGTCGGCGCATTGCTGAAGCAGATCGGCGAGCGCGGCCTGAGCAATGTCCGTGTCGTCCAGCATGATGCCGTCGATGTGCTGGACAGGATGCTGGCGCCAGCTTCCCTGGACGGCATCCATGTTTTCTTTCCCGATCCCTGGCACAAGAAACGCCACCACAAGCGCCGCCTGATCCAGCCGCCTCTGGTCCAGTTGCTGGCAAGCCGGCTCCGACCGGGTGGTTACATTCATCTGGCCACCGACTGGCAGGCGTATGCCGAGCAGATGCTCGAGGTGCTTCGGGGTGAGCCGCTGCTGGAGAATGTCGTCGGGGATTTTGCACCGCGACCGGACACGCGGCCGCTGACGAAGTTCGAGCAGCGCGGCATCCGACTGGGTCACGGAGTCTGGGATCTGCTGTTTCGTCGGATTTGAGCTTCTCCAGCGCCCGGGGCTGTCCCGGCCGAATGGAGCTGCGGCCTCGCGCAGATTGGCCTGAATCGGTGCATCGTGCACCGATTGGGCGCGTGACCGACACGATGCTGCCGCAAAGAACCCCTACTATCATGTACCGGGTGCTGGCGTGATCATTGCGTCAGCCCCATGGAAGACCAATACGGGAGCACGACATGGAATTCGGAATCATCGGACTGGGACGGATGGGCGGGAACATGGCGCGGCGGCTGTCCCGCAAGGGCCTCCGGATCGCCCTCAACAACCGCAGCCATGAGGTGACCGAATCCATTGCCGCTGAAACCGGGCACCTGGCCTGCGCCACGCCTGCTGACCTGGTGGCGGCGTTGCAGGCACCGCGCATCGTCTGGTTGATGCTGCCCGCGGGCGAGGCGACCGAGTCGGTGCTGGCAACGCTGTTGCCTTTGCTGAGCGCCGGCGATCTGGTTGTCGATGGCGCCAACGCCTTCTACAAGGATGACCAGCGACGTGCAGAAATGCTGGCGGCGAAACATATCGAGTTTGCCGATGCGGGGGTGTCGGGCGGCGTGTGGGGGCTCGATAACGGCTATTGCATCATGTTCGGCGGCAGCGAATCGGCTGCTGTGCGTCTCAGGCCCTACATGGAGGCCCTGGCCCCCACGCCCACGAGCGGCTGGCTGCATACCGGGCCGGTCGGCTCCGGCCATTTCGTCAAGATGGTTCACAACGGCATCGAGTACGGCATGATGCAGGCCTTCGCCGAAGGCTTCGCGCTGATGAAGAACAAGCCGGGCTTCGATCTCGATCTCGGGGAAATCGCCGAACTGTGGCGGCACGGCAGCGTGGTGCGCTCGTGGCTGCTGGATCTGACGGCTGACTTTCTGGCCAAGGATCCGACGCTGGAATCAATCGAGCCCTACGTCGCCGATTCGGGCGAGGGGCGCTGGACCGCCCTGGAGGCGATCGAGCAGGGCATTCCCACGCCCGTGATGTCGCTGGCCCTGATGATGCGATTCGCCACCCAGGGCAGGAACGACTACGCAGCGAAGATGCTCGCCAAGATGCGCCAGGGATTCGGCGGCCATGCCGTCAAGGAAGGCTGAGATGAATCTCGCCAAAAACGCCTCGCCTGACAATATGCCGTGTTCGTTCGTGATTTTCGGCGCGACCGGCAACCTCGCGTCGAACAAGCTGCTGCCTGCGCTGTATCACCTGGAAGCGGCGGCGCGACTGTCCGAATCGCTTTCCATCATCGCGTTCTCGCGCCGCGAATGGACGACCGACAGCTGGCGCGAGCACATGCGTGAAGTCCTCAAGGACAAGATCAAGGGCTCGCTCGACACGCCAGTCTTCGAGCGCTTCACCGCGCGCTTCAGCTACCTGCGTGGCGACCTCAATGATGTCGAATCCTATCGGGCCCTGGCCGATCGGCTGCCGCCCGAGGCGGCGTGCTCCAGCACGGTGTTCTATCTGGCGATCAAGCCGGCCGAGTTCGGCGCCGTGATCCAGAATCTCGAGGCGGTCGGGCTCAACAAGCCGCGCGGGGTCAACCGGGTGGTCATCGAAAAGCCGTTCGGCGAGGACATCGAATCGGCGCAGATGCTCAATCGCCTGCTGCACCAGCATTTCGACGAGGAGCAGGTTTTTCGCATCGATCATTTCCTGGGCAAGGAAACCGTGCAGAACCTGCTCGTCTTCCGCTTTGCCAACACGCTGATCGAGCCGCTGTGGAACCGCAATTTCATCGACCATGTGCAGATCACCGTGGCCGAATCGATCGGCATCGAGCGGCGCGCGGACTACTACGACCGTGCCGGCGCGCTGCGCGACATGCTGCAGAACCACCTGATGCAGCTTCTGACCGTCGTCGCGATGGAACCGCCGCCGGCGCTGGAGGCCGACGCGTTGCGCGACGAAAAGGTCAAGGTGCTGCGCTCGATCCGTCCCATCGCCAAGCGCGCGGTGCATGCCCACGCGATTCGCGCGCAGTATGGGCGCGGCGTGATCGACGGCGAGTCCGTGCTGGGGTACCAGCAGGAAGAAAACGTCGAAACGAACTCCGTGACCGAAACCTTTGTCGCCGCCAAGTTCTACATCGACAACTGGCGCTGGCGCGGCGTTCCCTTCTATCTGCGCACCGGCAAGCGCATGGCGCACCAGACTTCGATGATCGCGATCCGCTTTCGCCATCCGCCGCAGCAGCTGTTCCGCGAAACCCCGCTCGAAACGATCGATCCCAACTGGATCCTGTTGTCGATCCAGCCTGACGAATCGATGCGCATGGAAATCCACGTCAAGCAGCCCGGGCTCGACATGGATACGCGTCTGATGCAGATGAATGCGAGTTTCCTGAAGACCGACGAACAGGCGCTCGATGCCTACGAGACCCTGCTGCTCGATGTCATCGAGGGCGACCGTTCCCTGTTCCTGCGCTTTGACGAAGTGGAATGGGCGTGGCGCGTGGTCGATCCCATTCTCAAGAACTGGGCCGTCGAGCGCGAATACATCCCGACCTACCCTGCAGGAAGCTGGGGGCCGCCGGACGCCAATCGACTCTTCGACAGCGACGACCAGACCTGGCGCAACACATTATGACGCTGCCGGAATGGCGCGTATTTCCCGATCCCGAAGCGCTCGTGGCATCGCTTGGCGCGGCCGTCTGCGTCGAGGCCGAGGCTGCCATTCAGGCACGCGGCGCGTTTCACCTGGTCTTGGCGGGCGGCAGCACGCCGCGCGCGCTTTATGGTGCGCTGGCGGCGCGGCGGGCCGGCGATGCGAACTGGCATGTCTGGTATGGCGACGAACGCTGTCTGGAGCAGGGCCATCCCGAGCGCAACAGCGTCATGGCGGAAACAGCCTGGCTGTCGGCTTCCGGCATTCCCGCCGAAAACCGTCGCCCCATTCCGGCGGAACGGGGGGCGCAGGAAGCTGCGGCGCAGTATGCCGGGTGGCTGGCCGGCGTATCCGAATTCGATCTCGTATTGCTCGGGATGGGAGAGGACGGCCATACGGCCAGCCTCTTTCCGGATCACGAGTGGGGCGTGGCGCCAGGCAGTCCGGATGTGCTGGCGGTGCACCGGGCGCCGAAGCCGCCTGCCGACCGCGTGAGCCTTTCGGCGGCACGGCTCAGTCGCAGCGCGCAGGTCTGGTTCGTGATCACCGGTTCGTCCAAGCGGCATGCGCTGCGGCGCTGGGCATGGCAGGAGGCGTTGCCGGTGGCTGCTGTGCATGGCAGGCGTCGAACCGTCGCCTGGGTCGACGCCCTGGCCTGGCCGGCGGACGACTGATCAGGCGTCCGCTTCGGTTTCCCGGGCGGTGCTCATTCTGGGGGCCGCAGCCGCTTCGGCCAGCATGGCCTGGCGCGATGTCGGGGTTTCGAGGCTGATGCGGCCGAGCGTGCCGCTGCGATAGTCGGTCAGCAGGATCATCGCGGCCTTTTCCAGGTCGAGCCCGCCGCTGCGCCCTTTGAGGATGCAGCCGCGCTTCTTCGCGACCGCCTCCAGCACGCCGGTGGCGTCGAGTCCTTCGAGCGGGAACTTGTAGCGTGCCGCGAGCAGCGACGGGTAACGCTTGAGCAGGATGCCGGCAAGAAAGACGGCCACTTCCTCGTCGATCACCGCGTTGCGGCCGATCGCATGGCTCGCCGCGAGCATGAAGCCGTCGGAATCGTGCTCGATCTTCGGCCAGGTCATCCCCGGCGTGTCGACCAGGATCAGGCGCGGCGACAGGTTGATGCGCTGCTGCGACTTGGTCACCGCCGGCTCGTCGCCGACCGCCGCGACGCGGCGCTTGACCCAGGTGTTCATGAGCGTCGACTTGCCGACGTTGGGAATGCCCATGATCATGAGGCGCAGCGGCTTGAAGGCGTCGTCGCGGTGCGGCGCCAGCTTCTGAGCCAGCCCTGCAAGCTTTGACACGTCGCTGGGCTTCTTGGCCGAGATCGCGACAGCCATCACGCCCGGCTGCCTGTTGTAGTAGTCGAGCCAGGCGCGGGTCGCGTCAGGGTCGGCAAGGTCGACCTTGTTCAGAACCTTGAGGCAGGGCCGCTGCCGGAAATGGCGCAGCTCGTGGATCATCGGGTTGCTGCCCGCCTCAGGAAGACGCGCGTCGAGCACCTCGACCACGACGTCGATCTGCGCCATCGTCTCCGCGGCCTTCTTGCGCGCGGTGGTCATGTGACCAGGGAACCACTGGATCGGCATGGCGTATGGAGTTCGGGTGGGAGGGAAGCGGACTGGCGTCAGCCGCCCCCGCCGCCGCTGCCGATGCCATGCGCCGCCTGCAGCACCAGCGCGTCGAAGTCGGCTGCGCTCATGAGGCCGCGCTCGGCGACGATGTCGCGCACCGGACGGCCAGATTTCTCCGATTCCTTGGCGACTTCGGCCGCCTGGCTGTAGCCGATCCGCGTGTTCAGCAGCGTGGCGAGCGCGACGCTCTGATGAATGAAGAAGGCGCAGCGTTCGCGGTTGACGACGAGGCCCTTGAGGTTCTTCTCGGTCGCGGCGTTCATCGCGTTGGTCAGCCAGTCCATGGCGTCGAACAGGGCGCTGCCCAGGGCCGGCATCATCACGTTGAGTTCCATCTGTCCGGCCTGCACCATGAACGAGACGGCGGCGTCCTGGCCGAGCACCTGGAAGCAGACCTGGTTCAGCATCTCGAACATGACCGGGTTGACCTTGCCGGGCATGATGCTCGACCCGGGCTGGACCGGCGGCAGCTGGATCTCGCCGAGTCCGGTGCGCGGACCCGAGGCGAGCAGGCGCAGGTCGTTGGAGATCCGGGTGAGCTCGAGTGCGAGGTTGCGGATTTCGCCGGACAGACGCGCCAGATCGTTCATCGACTGCATCTGCGCGACCAGCTGGCCGACGCGGATCGGCTCGCCGGTGAGCCGGGCCAGTTCGGCCGCGGCGCGGGCCGGGTAATCGGGCGAGGTATTGAGCCCGGTGCCGGCGGCCGAACCGCCCAGGCCGATTTCGCACAGCGCCGGGCGCACGGCTTCGAGCGCGGCTTCACAGCGAGCCAGGGTCCAGGCATAACCGGCGAATTCCTGCCCCAGCGTGGTCGGCACGGCATCCTGCAGGTGGGTGCGTCCCGATTTCACCGTATCCTTCTCGCGCTCGGCCAGACGGCTGAATTCGGCTGCCATGGCGCGCACCGCAGCAGTCAGTCGCGGCAGCTTCGCCAGCACTGCAAGCCGGATGGCCGTCGGAATGGTGTCGTTGGTCGACTGTCCCATGTTGACGTCGTCGTTGGGATTGACCGGAGTGTAGACGCCCCGTTCGCCGCCCAGCGCCACGTTGGCGAGGTTGGCGATGACTTCGTTGGAGTTCATGTTGTGGCTGGTGCCGGCACCAGCCTGAAAACGGTCGACCACGAATTCGTCGCTATACTCGCCTGCGAGAATGCTGTCGCAGGCGGTGACGATCGCATCGCGCTTCTGCTCCGACAACCACCCCGGCTGGCAGTTTGCGCGTGCTGCAGCGCGCTTGATCCGGACGTGGGATAGTACGAAATCCCTGTCCGGTCGGCGGCCGGAAATGGGAAAATTGGACACGGCGCGTGCAGTTTGTGCGCCGAACCACGCATCCATGGGAACCCGGACTTCGCCAAGCGAGTCTTTCTCGATGCGGAAATTGTTCATGGCGGATTCATTCATGATGGGAAAACCAATGCAGATGTTACGTGGAAGTCGATTTTATCCGATGTGGCTTGCCGGGCTGCTGCTGGCGCTGGCTGCCTCATGGGCGCAGGCGGACGGTTTCAGGATGACCGATACGACCGGCAAGACGCATACCCTTGCCGGGTACAAGGGAAAATGGGTGCTGGTGAACTACTGGGCAACCTGGTGCCCGCCTTGTCTTGCGGAGATACCCGACCTGATCGCCCTGCACGAAGACAAGAAAAACAATCTCGTGGTCATCGGCGTGGCGCTCGATTTCCGCTCCGCGAGCCAGGTCACCGATTTTGCCGACAGCATGCTGGTGAGCTATCCCATCGTGCTTGGCAGTCCGCAAGTGGTGGATCAGATCGGCCCGGTGCAGGGGCTGCCGACTACCTACCTGTACAACCCGGACGGTAAAATGGTCGCCCAGCAGGTCGGCCCGGTAACCCGCCAGAGCGTTGAGTCCTACATTGCCAGCAGAAGCCGGCGTGGCGGCAAATAACACGAGCACATCCCAGGAGACAGCATGCGCCAACTGTTCATCGCGTTTCTGATCATGCTTGCCGTGCCAGCCTGGGCGGAGACGCGGGATCCCGGCAGCAATTTCTTCCAGCCCAAGTTCGGCGATCTCAAGGCCGATCTCGACGTCGCCAGGCAGCAGGGCAAGAAAGGCATATTCCTGTTCTTCGAAATGGACGACTGCCCGTTCTGCGAACGCATGAAAGCCACGATCCTGAACCAGTCCGATGTGCAGGAGGCCTTTCGTGCACAATTTCTGCTGTACCCGATCGATGTGAACGGCGATACGCAGATGACCGATTTCGAGGGCAAGGAAACCACCGAAAAGGCCTTTGCCTTCCTGCATCGTGTGCGCGCAACGCCGACCATGCTGTTCTTCGATCTCGATGGCAAGCTGGTCGCCCGTCATACCGGACCCACCAAGAACAAGGAAGAATTCCTGCTGCTCGGCAAGTATGTCGCCGAAGGTGCCTACGCGACCGAGCCCTTTGCCAAGTACAAGCAGGGCAAGTAATGGCACGGCTTGGCTGGTGCACCCTGCTGGCATGCCTGCTGTCTGTTCCCGCGCTGGCCGAGAAGTTGACGCTGGACGACGCGCTGGCGAGCGTGGCCGCACCCCACCCCGAATTGCGCATCGCAGAGAGCGATCTGGCACTGGCGCGCGCTGACCGTGACCAGGCCGAAAGCCGACAGGGATTCAGCCTCTCGATCGACGGCGATCTGCGCACCGGTTACAGACCCACGGGTGAATGGGCACCGAACAACGTCGGCGTGATCATCCTGCGCAAGCCGCTGTTGGATTTTGGACGCAGCAGCCAGGCCGTCGTGGCAGCCGACCAGGAAATCGCCGCGCGCCAGGCGGCACTATTCAATGTCGAGAACCTGCGGCGCATCGACATCATGGCGCGCTATTTCGACGTGCTGCTGGCGGACATGCAGTACGCTGCCGACAACGAATTTCTTGCCGTCGCGTATACGGACTGGGACAAGGCCAAGGATCGGTTCAAGGTGGGGCAGGTCAGCCAGCCCGAACTGATGCGGATCGAGGCGGGCTACCAGGATGTTCGCGAGCGTCGCAATGCGAGCCAGCAGCGCATGCGCAGCACCCGGCAGAAGCTTGCCAACGCGATGAATCGTCCCGACTACCTGCCCACCGAGCTGGTCGATCCGGTGCTCAAGGACAATGCGCGGCCGGTTCCGACCTACGATGCGCTGTTGCCCTGGGTCATGGAGAAAAATCCGCGGGTGCAAATGCTGCAGGCGCAGGTTGCAGCCGCGGATGCCCGACTCGGCTCGATACGAGCGGAGAGCAACCCTACAGTGAACGCCGATGTGTACGCGGGCAGCTACAGTCGCTTCTCGAATACGCGTGATGACTACAGCGCCGGGTTGGTGTTCAACCTGCCGATCTACCAGGGGGGGCGTGTCGATGCGCGGGTCGGGCGCGAACTTGCGCTCAGGGAGCGCGCCGCAGCCGAGCTCGACAAGCTGAAACTCGACCTGACGGAAGCCCTGCTGGCGACACTGCAGGAAATCGACTGGCTGCGCAACAGCGCGCGCGGCGCCGCCGACAAGCAGGTTGAGTATCGTGACTGGGCGCTGGAACGTGCACGTGCGGAATACGAACTGGAACTGAAGACCACGCTGGGCAACAGCATGGCCGAAACACAGGCGGCGCACTTGCGTCGCAAGCAGGTCGAATATCGGCTGGCGCTTGCGCTGGCGCGGCTGGAAGCATTGTCTGGTGGCAGCCTGCCGCCTGTCGAGGGAGCAAGAAAATGAAACGGGTCTTGGTGGCTGCGGTACTGTGCTGCAGCACGGTGGCGGCGAACCTGCTCTGGGCTGCAGACGGGGTTCCGTTGACGACTCCAGTATCGGGTGTCGTCGAGGCCGTGTTCGTCAAGCCTGGCCAGCGAGTAAGCAAGGGCATGCTGCTGCTGCAGCTGGATAAAACCATTCTGCAGGCGCGCTTCGACGAAGCCGTTGCCGAGCTGGCGCGCGCGCAGGCCGAGGAAGTGGATTCCAAGCGCGACCTCGGACGGGCGCAGGAATTGTTCGACCGGACGGTGTCATCGGCTTCTGAGCTCGAAGCGGCGACTCTGAGGTATGTCCGTGCGCAGGCCACGCTCGCAGCGACAACTGCGCGTCGTGTGATCGCCGAGAGGAACCTGCAGAACGCCGAACTCAAGGCGCCGTTCAGCGGGGTGGTCAGTGCGGTGCCGGGCATGCCCGGTACCGTGGTGACAGCGGATTGCCAGCCGCAGACGCTGGTCATTCTGCGTACCGCCAGACCCTAGGCCAGCTGGCAAGGCAGGGAATCAGGATCGGGGCGGTACGGTCAGCTGCGAGAAGCCGAGGAAGCGTCAGCCGATTTGGTTGCCGGCGCGTAATCCCAGAAGCGTTTCCAGGCATTGACGACCAGGGTAGGGTATTCGGGTTGCCCCAGGCTGCCGTTGTAGCGTCCAAGCGCGCGGTACAGGTCACCTCTCTCGATGTCGATGTAATGGCGCAGGATGAGCGCGCCGTAGCGCAGGTTGGTCCGAAGCTGGAACAGATTGTGATCGGGACTGCCGATGGCCCTGACCCAGAACGGCATCACTTGTGTATAGCCACGTGCCCCCACCGGAGATACCGCATATTTGCGGAAGCCGCTCTCGACCTGGATCAGCCCCAGCATCAGTTGCGGGTCCACCCCGGCACGCGAGGCCTCCCAGTGCAGGGTCGTCAGGAATTCGAGCCGTTCGGCTTCGTCAGGCATGCGCTTGGCAAGCCGGCGCGACATTTCCTTGAGCCAGGCCGCCCCGTCGTCAGGGTTGCGAAATGCGGTACGCGTAACCGCAGTATCGGCCAATGCACGCTGCAGCGATGCGCGCACGTTGGCCGACATCGTCTCTTCGAGTTGCCCGCCCGCGTGCGCGGGGTGGGCGAGGAAGAGGCTGGCCAGCAAACAACCGATGTGCGTCGCTTTCTTCATGTCAGTGTTTCAGCAATTCCGTCAAATATGACATTGCCCCTTCCAGGGAAATCTTTTGCGCCTCGCCTGTCTGCCCGGGCGCAGCCATGCGTGGCTGGTACTCGACGACGCCATCCTTGAGCCCGCGCTCGCCGATCGTGATGCGGTGCGGAATGCCGATCAGTTCGGCATCGGCGAACATCACGCCAGGACGCTCGTCGCGGTCGTCGAGCAGCACGTCAAATCCGGCACCTGATAATTCAGCATAGAACGAATCGGCAGCAGTTCTAACCATCTCGCTCTTGCCATAGCCTATCGCTACAATCACCAGCAAGAAAGGTGCCATAGCCTTGGGCCAGATGATGCCCTTGTCGTCGTGATGCTGCTCGATCGCCGAGGCCACGATGCGCGACACGCCAATGCCGTAGCAACCCATTTCCATCGCATTCTCACGGCCGGCCTCGTCGAGGTAAGTGGCATTCATGGCTCGCGAGTATTTGCTGCCAAGCTGGAATACGTGACCAACCTCGATGCCGCGGCATAGCTCCAGTGTTCCCTTGCCATCCGGGCTGGGGTCGCCAGGCACGACATTCCGTATATCGGCCACAACCTCCGGTTCCTGCAGGTCACGACCGAAATTGACGCCGGCGAGGTGGGTTTTCGGCTTGTTTGCGCCGCAGACGAAGTCGCTCATGGAGACGACTGCGCGGTCCGCGATGAGCCTGATCCGGTCCCGGTCGATCCCGACAGGGCCCAGGAAACCGGGTGGACAGTCAAAGGCTGCACGAATCTCGGCTTCGTTCGCTAGCCGGAAATCTGCGAAGCCTTCGAGCTTGCCGAGCTTGACTTCGTTCAGCATGTGGTCGCCGCGCAGCAGCAGGGCGACCATCTGGTCGCCGTCGCCGGCGTTGACAACGACGGCAATGAGCTTGACGGTGCGGTCGAGGGGGACGCCGAGCAGGGCGGCGACGTCTTCGCAGGTGGTCTGCTTCGGGGTGGCCACGTCGCGCAGCGTTTCCCGCGGCGCGGCCCTGGCGCTTGCGGGCGCGACGGCCTCGGCCAGTTCGACGTTTGCGGCGAAATCGGAGTCCGGGCAGTAGGCGATCAGGTCCTCGCCGGAGTCTGCCAGCACATGAAATTCGTGCGAAGCCGACCCGCCGATGGCGCCGGTATCGGCCGCTACGGCACGAAAAGTGAGTCCCAAGCGGGTGAACACGCGCGTATAGGCATCGTACATCGTCTTGTAGGTGGCGGCGAGACTGTCCTTGCTGGCGTGGAAGGAGTACGCGTCCTTCATCAGGAATTCGCGCGCGCGCATGACGCCGAAACGGGGGCGAATCTCGTCGCGGAATTTCATCTGGATCTGGTAGAAATTCAGCGGCAGTTGGCGATAGCTCTTGATCTCCCGGCGCGCCACGTCGGTGATGACTTCCTCGTGGGTGGGGCCGAAGCAGAAATCGCGCTGGTGGCGATCCTTGATCTTGAGCATCTGCGGACCGAAAATGGCCCAGCGTCCTGTTTCCTCCCACAGTTCTGCGGGCTGCACGGCAGGCATCAGAAGCTCGATCGCGCCAGCGCGATTCATTTCCTCGCGCACCACGGCCTCCACCCGGCGCAGTACCCGCAGGCCCAGAGGCATCCAGGTATAGAGGCCCGAGCCGAGGCGCTTGATCAGGCCGGCGCGCAGCATCAGCTTGTGGCTGACGAGCTCGGCTTCTGACGGGGCTTCCTTGGTGGTGGAAATGAAGAAACGGGTGGCGCGCATGGTGGGTGCTGGGGTCAAAATGACGAAAGCTGTTATTTTACCGTGCGGGCTGTGAATTGCCCGTAAGCGGTGCTATCGCCAAAGCAGGGCGCGCAGCTGCGCCGTCTTCTTCTGCTGATGCGCCTGCATCCGGGTCAGAATGTCGTCCAGGCTGGCAAGGGCTTTCTCGATGAAGGGACCTTTATTGAGCATGACGCATTCGGCGCGTTCGCCCATGGCCGCGTCGGTCAGCTCGGGGCGCGACACCGTGCCTTGCTTGGCAAGCGTTTCGAGCACCTGGGTCGCCCATACGACCGGAAGATGCGCCGCTTCGGCCAGCCAGAGAATCTCCTCCTGTACTTCGGCCAGTCGCTCGGGACCGACGTCCATGGCCAGATCGCCGCGCGCGATCATGATGCCGAAGGGCAGCCGCCCCATCGCCGCCAGCATGATCTGCGGCAGGTTGCGGAAGGCGCGCGCGGTCTCGATCTTGGCGATCACGCCGAGATGACTGGCCTGCCGCGATTCCAGCTGGGCGAGCAGCGCCTGCATGTGCTGACCCGACTCGACGAAGGAAAATCCGATGATGTCGACCATGCCGACAAGATGATCCAGGTCCGACAGATCCTTGGCCGACAGTGCAGGGAGGTCGATGTCCAGGCCTGGGAAATTGAGGCCCTTGTCGGCCTGCAGACGGGCGCCGCCCGGACGGCATTCCTGGATGCGCAGCAGCGCACCCTCTGCATCCACGCCTTCGACTATCGCGCCCAGCTTGCCGTCGTCGATCCACACCTTTTGTCCGGGCCGCAGGAAATCGAACAGGTCGGCGCAGGTGCAGGCGATCTGGGCGGGTTGCAGCAGGCCGCCAAACGGGGCCGGCACGGCAGGCCTGCCGGGAATGTCGTCGCGGGTAAGGCGCAGCAGGTCGCCGCTGACAAGACGCAGTTCTTCATCCCGGGGAGCAATGCCGCAAAACCGGCCATCGAGCCTGCCGTGTTGCGCATGGCAATGCCAAGGAATCTCATTGACAAGGTATGCGGACGCCGCCAAGCTTGCCCAGGCGACTGTCGGCTCCACCGATTCGACCTGAAGCCGCCTCCTGGCGCCGCGGGCGTCCTCGAAATCCAGCTCGTCTCCAGCGGACAGCGATGACAGTGCCTCTTGCCCAATGCCGAGCCCCATCCCATGCGCATATTCCGGGTCGGCTGGGCATTCTGCGAACAGCGCCACGCGGGCAGCTGACGCTATCCGGCCATAGCGGTCGCGCTGGGGCTTAAGATGGAGCACGCCTTCGACTTTCGAGAGCGTGCCGGTACGGATCTTGTGGCCGGCAAGGTCGGCAACGATGCGGCAGCGTCGACCGGCCTCGTTCGCTGCACGGCGCACGTGCCGCGCCATCGCATGCCAGATTGCGGGGGTGTCGTGCGCGCAGTTGATGCGCGCCACATCCATGCCGCCTGCCACCAGATTCTTGACCAGACTGTAGTCCGTGGCTGCCTCGCCAGGCAGGGTCACCATGATGCGAACCTGGCGCTTGTCCGGGGCCGCGCCGAGCAATTGCTCGGTATGGCGGCTCAGCAATGCCTGGCCCTGCTCGAGGGTAATGGGGTCGTCCGTAGCGAACCCATCCGGAACCTGGTGCAGCGCGCGCTGAACCTGGCGGGAGACTCGCTGAATGGCGTCGAGCACATGCGATTCACAGCGACCCAGTGACGACAGTCCCTGTTCGCTCAACATTCGCTGCAGCTGCCGCTGGTCGAGCGAACGGAAATCCAGATAATGCAGCAGGTTGCGGGCACTCGGGTTGAGTCCCAGTGAAGGATTGTCTGCGTCATACTGCACCAGCCGGACGTGGGCGCCGGCTTCGACGTGTGACGCCAAGCGCTGGAGTGCCTCGAGCAGGCGGGACAATTCGGCAGCCTCGGAATCGTGATCGTTCGTGGCTTGCGGCGGGTTCATGGCGCGCTGTCGCCTCCGAAGCGGTTAGAGGATTGCGGCTGCATGGTCTTACGGAACGCTAGAATTGCGAGGTGAGGATTGTTTGAAATAGCGGCAATGGACAACTATAGGACATGCTAGTCGCGTCTTGTTTCATTTTTGTTAAATGCAGTCCTTCTGCGGGCGATGCTGCTTGCCGCCGGGTCGGGTGGCCTCCATGCGGCTGAAACTGGGTCGTGCAGGTCGTCCCGGCAAGCCGACAGGCGATGCCATCGAAGTGGTGGAGGAGCGCGGTATGCGGGTGCTGCATCTGGGCAGCCAGGCCATCCAGAGCGCAATGCGGGTGACGCGGCCTTGGGACCTCGAACTGGCCTATACCCGGGCGATGATGGGCTTCCTGTTGTTCAACGATGCGCCGCAGAACGTGCTGATGATCGGGCTGGGCGGTGGCTCGCTCGCCAAATTCATCCGCAAGCATCGCCCGCAAGCGCACATTACCGCTGTGGAAATCGACCCCCGTGTGATTGCCGCTGCGCGCGGGCATTTCGAATTGCCGCCAGACGACGCAACGCTTTCCGTAATCGAGGACGATGGCGCGCTGTATGTTCGGCAGCACCCCGGCAGCGCCGACGTCATCCTGCTCGACGGATTCGACGCGGGAAATCAGGTCGAGTCGCTCGCAACACAGACGTTTTATGCGGCATGCCGTCGCGTGCTGCGCCCCGGCGGTGTGCTCGTGGTCAACTTGTGGGGCCGCGACAAGGCATTTGCCGAGTACTTTGCACGGCTGACACGTGCTTTCGACGGCGAAGTGGGTTGGTTATCGGTCCAGAACAAGACCAATGTGATCGTGTTTGCATTTGCCGAACCCGGAGCTGCTGCAAAGCTTGCCGCCGGACTGCCGAAACTGGCCGATTTGTCGAAGCGATATGGGCTCGATTTGCGGGGGTTCGCCAGGGATCTGCAGTGGGCTGAGGGCATCGCGCCGCTGCTGGACAGGGACTGAAGCGAGCGACGCGCAGCGCCCAGCCACTTCGCTCACGCTTGTGCCAGCGCCTTGCGGTCTGCCCCGCAATGTGTGTCCTCGAGGCATCCTTGCCCGATACCGGGTCCGGATGTTCGGGTCTTGTGCCGTGCTGAAGTTTCTACGGCAGGCCCTGCATGCCCCATTCCGTACCATTTTCACCATGTATGGCCTCTTTTGGCGAAGCTCATTCCTCCTGCTGCATTGAAGGGTGCAACGAGCAGCCAGACTTCATAAAAAAGCAATTAAAACAATACATAACGCCAGATTTGTTGCCTTCTCAGGTTTGCAATTTTTGTTGGGTGTGAAAGAATGCAATCAATCAAATTTCAAAGATGGTGGCGGCCATGATCGACCGAGAAGGGTACCGCCCGAACGTAGGCATAATTTTGTGCAATGCGCACAACCAGGTTTTCTGGGGGAAGCGCGTCAATCAGCACGCCTGGCAGTTTCCCCAGGGCGGCATCAATGCCGGGGAGACGCCGGAACAGGCCATGTTCCGGGAACTTGAAGAGGAAGTGGGGTTGCAACCGGAACATGTGCGCGTCCTCGGACGCACGCGGGAATGGTTGCGATACGAAGTGCCGGCCCACTGGACGCGACGCGACAACCGTGGCCTCTATCGCGGTCAGAAACAGATCTGGTTTCTGTTGCGCTTGACCGGGCGCGATTGCGATGTGTCGCTGCGGGCCAGCAGCCATCCGGAATTCGACGCCTGGCGGTGGAATGAATACTGGGTGCCGATGGACACCGTTGTCGAATTCAAGCGCGAGGTCTACCGCCTCGCGCTCGAGGAGCTTGAACGCTATCTGCACAAGGACATCCGTTATTTGCGGCAACGTGCCCACCGGCTCTGCGATCGGCGCGGAACTGTTCCAGATCTGCGGACCAAGCCCTGAGTTCGGGGACGCAGGAGCGTGATGAAGATACGGATCTATGCTTCTGCCACGCTGTCGACGGGCACGGAAGCCGGTCCGGGAATGCCGCTTTGGCAGGTGGCGCCTACGCGCGACAGTTCCGGACGACGCCTGACCGATTTCATGATGCTGATCCCAAGGCTTCGCAGCCGGCCGCCCGAATACATCGAGCGCGCATCACGCGATATTCAGTCCGTGCTCGGGCTGCACAAGGACGTGGTATTTGCAGACCTCAATCTCAGGCTGAACCTGCTGTGGGTTTCCCTGCGCCCCAGTCCCGGCGCGATCGGCGAGTTGGCGCTCGCCATCCGGTTGCGGGTGCCGGAAGCCGTGCTGGTTGCGCATTACGCTGATCCGCGAATGCTCACGCGCTGAAAGTGACCTGGAATAACAGAAATTAGGAGAATGAACGATATGAGTGCCCCCGATCTGCTGCGTCATGTCTTTGTCGCGCTGGCGCTGGTTTCCGGCCAGGTGGCGGCTGAGGACGCCGCAACCGTCGCGTCGAATGCAGTGCCGAATCAGGCTGAGGCGGTATCCAGCGCGCAGACAGGCATGGTGCCGCCGGTGATGCTGTGGCCGCAGATGATGCCCGTTGCCCGGCCGATGGTGTATTACTGGGCACCTCCGCCAAACATGATGTGGCCGGTGTTGCCCCAGTATCCTTCGCCCATGGTGATGCCGCCTGTCGTATGGGTCATGGTGCCGGTACCGGCCTCTTCACTTGTTCCTGCCGGGGTCGATTACGGTCCGGTGGCGGACACGCCGGTGGTGGAACTGCCCGTGCCCGACTCGGTGCCCGAGCAGGTCGTGATGCAGGACTCGGCACCCTCCTCGCCGGCCTCAGTCGACTATGGACCGGTTGCGGAAACTCCGGTCGTGGCCATTCCTGAGTTCACCCACGACATGGACCAGGCCGGGCTGGAGGAGGCGGCGCTCGCAGCCGCACTGGCGCAGGAAGCACAGTCCGCCGCCGGGACCGCGGCCGCTGCATCGACGCTTACGACGTCGCAAGGCGAAGCGAATGAACCCTCTCCGACAGAGGCGTCACCCCCACAGGCCCCTCCCGTCGATTACGGGCCAGTGACGCCCACGCCGATAGTCGATTTGCTGGCCCTCGAAGCCCAGGCAGCCGAAACCGGCGAGCAGGTCTCGCCCAAGGCTGCGGCGAAGCCCGTGCGCAAATCAGGCACGCCGGCTTCACCGAAGCCCGTGGCACAGAAAAAATCTGCGCCGGTCAAGCGCATGTGCTGGTCCAAGGGCGTGGTTGCCCCCTGTCGTTAAACGGCTGCCAATGTCCCTGCGAGTGACATGGAAACCCGCGTATTTTCTGGCTTCTGGTTTACTCAATCCAGCAGAATTCGTTAAAATGAGCAATTGCTAATTAACCTGCTGGAGCAAGCATGGCCGTTTCTGAAGTTCAGGTGCAGAGCGCACTCAAGGAGTTGGTCGACCCCAATACGCAAAGAGATTTCGTTTCGACCAAGTCCGCTCGCAACATCAAGATCGATGGTTCGACTGTCTCAGTCGATATCCAACTCGGCTATCCGGCCCAGAGCCAGTTGGCCACCATCAAGCAGCAGATCGAAGACAAGCTCAAGACGATCGACGGCGTCACCGATGCCACTGCAAATGTCGGCTTCAAGATCGTCTCGCACAGCGTGCAGCGTGGCGTGAAGCTGATTCCCAACGTCAAGAACATCATTGCCGTGGCATCGGGCAAGGGCGGCGTCGGGAAATCCACCACCGCCGTCAACCTGGCGCTGGCGCTGGCTGCGGAAGGTGCGCGCGTCGGCATGCTGGACGCCGACATTTATGGTCCTTCGCAGCCCACCATGCTCGGCATTACCGACAAGCCGGAGTCCACCGATGGCAAGAACCTGGAGCCGCTGGTGGGACACGGCATCCAGGCCATGTCGATCGGCTTTTTGATCGACGTCGAAACACCCATGGTGTGGCGTGGCCCGATGGTGACGCAGGCGCTGGAGCAGCTGCTGAACAACACCAACTGGAACGACCTCGATTATCTCGTGGTCGACCTGCCTCCAGGAACCGGCGATATCCAGCTGACGCTGGCGCAGCGTGTGCCGGTGACCGGCGCGGTGATTGTCACCACCCCGCAGGACATCGCCCTGATCGACGCGCGCAAGGGCCTCAAGATGTTCGAGAAGGTCGGCATCCCCATTATCGGCGTGGTCGAAAACATGAGCCTGCACATCTGCTCGAACTGCGGCCATGAAGAGCGCATCTTCGGCGAAGGCGGTGGCGAACGCATGTGCAAGGACTACGATGTCGAATTCCTCGGCGCGTTGCCGCTCGACAGCGCCATCCGCGCCGACACCGATTCCGGCAAGCCGTCAGTGGTGTCCGATCCGGAAGGTCGCGTGACCGACATCTACAAGCGGATTGCGCGTCGCGTCGCCGTCAAGATCGGCGAGACTGCAGTGGATCATTCCGCCAAGTTTCCCAACATCGTCATTTCCAACACCTGATGAGCATCAAGTCCGACCGATGGATCCGCCGCATGGCGGAAGAGCATG
This sequence comes from Thiobacillus sp., assembly GCA_041912015.1. Classification (GTDB taxonomy): domain Bacteria; phylum Pseudomonadota; class Gammaproteobacteria; order Burkholderiales; family Thiobacillaceae; genus Thiobacillus. The sequence goes on from JAYRNU010000131.1 coordinate 23,351, forward strand.
GCATGATCGATCCGTTCGAACCGGGACAGATCAAGCAGGCAGGCGGAAAATCCATCGTGTCGTACGGCACCTCGAGCTACGGCTACGACGTCCGCTGTGCCAATGAATTCAAGCTGTTCACGGACATCAACACCACGATCGTCGACCCCAAGGCCTTCGATCCGAACTCGTTCGTCGAGGTCAAAGGCGAATCCTGCATCATCCCGCCCAACTCGTTCGCACTGGCGCGCACGGTGGAATACTTCCGCATCCCGCGCAGCGTGCTGACCATTTGTCTGGGCAAGAGCACTTACGCACGTTGCGGCATCATCGTCAACGTGACGCCGCTGGAGCCCGAGTGGGAGGGCCACGTCACGCTGGAGTTCTCCAATACGACGCCACTGCCCGCACGCATTTATGCCAACGAAGGGGTGGCGCAAATGCTGTTTCTCGAATCTGACGAGGTGTGCGAGACCTCTTACCGAGATCGGGGCGGCAAGTATCAGGGCCAGGTTGGCGTGACGCTGCCCAAGATCTGAGCCGGGCAAAATTAATCCGCCCGCAGCGCTCGAGACGTACAATCCGCGTTTTTCTTCCGCCCCCTTAGAGGAGCTGCCATGCGCTTTCGCTTTCCCGTAGTCATCATCGACGAGGACTTCCGTTCGGAGAACGCCTCCGGCCTGGGGATCCGGACGCTGGCTGAAGCGATCGAGAAGGAGGGCATGGAGGTTCTCGGCGTCACCAACTACGGTGACCTGACTTCTTTCGCGCAACAGCAGGCCCGTGCGTCGGCATTCGTGCTCTCGATCGATGACGAAGAACTGGCCGGCTCTGCCGAGGATGCCCAGAATGCGCTGCAGAAGTTGCGCGCCTTTGTCGAGGAAGTGCGTTTTCGCAATGCCGAAATTCCGATCTTCCTGCATGGCGAAACCCGCACTTCGCGGCATATACCGAACGATATCCTGCGCGAGCTGAACGGCTTCATCCACATGCTGGAGGACACGCCCGAATTTCTAGCCCGCTATATCGGGCGCGAGGCACGAGCCTATCTCGATTCGCTGGTGCCGCCATTCTTCCGGGCGCTGACCCACTATGCGGCCGATGGCTCCTACTCCTGGCACTGCCCGGGCCACTCCGGTGGGGTCGCATTTCTGAAGTCGCCGATCGGACAGATGTTTCACCAGTTCTTTGGCGAGAACCTGTTGCGCGCGGATGTCTGCAACGCAGTCGATGAGCTGGGGCAGCTGCTTGACCACACCGGACCGGTCGGGGCTTCGGAGCGCAATGCCGCCCGCATTTTCAACTGCGACCACCTGTTCTTCGTCACCAACGGTACCTCGTCGTCAAACAAGATGGTTTGGCACGCCACGGTAGCGCCAGGCGACATCGTCGTGGTCGACCGCAATTGCCACAAGTCCATCCTGCACGCGATCATGATGTGCGGCGCGATCCCGATCTTCCTGACGCCGACGCGCAATCATTACGGCATCATCGGACCGATTCCGCTGGACGAGTTCCGACCGGAAAACATCGAGAAAAAGATTGCCGCCCATCCGTTCGCGAGGGATGTAAAGCGCAAGCCGCGCATTCTCACCATCACGCAGTCGACCTACGACGGCATCCTCTACAACGTCGACATGATCAAGGAATTGCTGGGCGATTACATCGACACCCTGCATTTCGACGAAGCCTGGTTGCCGCATGCGACCTTTCACGATTTCTACCGTGGCATGCACGCCATCGGCAAGGATCGCCCGCGTGCGAAAGATGCGCTGGTGTTCGCGACCCAGTCGACCCACAAGCTGCTGGCCGGGCTCAGCCAAGCTTCTCAGATCCTGGTGCAGGATTCGGAGACGCGCAAGCTCGATTTCCACCGCTTCAACGAAGCCTATCTGATGCATACCTCCACTTCACCTCAGTACGCCATCATCGCCTCGTGCGACGTGGCGGCAGCCATGATGGAGCCGCCCGGCGGCCAGGCGTTGGTGGAAGAGTCGATTCGCGAAGCGCTGGATTTCCGCCGCGCCATCCGCAAGGTCGAAGAGGAATTCGGCGATTCCTGGTGGTTCAAGGTGTGGGGACCCGAGAAACTGGCGGAAGAGGATGTGGGGGACCGGGAAGACTGGATGCTGGAAACAGGGGCTCGCTGGCATGAGTTCGGCAAGATCGCACCGGGCTTCAACATGCTCGATCCGATCAAGGCAACGATCATCACGCCGGGGCTGGACATGGATGGCGCATTTGCAGACTGGGGCATTCCCGCGGCGATCGTCACCAAGTATCTGGCCGAGCACGGCGTCATCGTGGAGAAGACCGGCCTCTATTCCTTCTTCATCATGTTCACCATCGGCATCACCAAGGGCCGCTGGAACACGCTGGTGACCGCGTTGCAGCAGTTCAAGGCCGATTACGACGAGAACCAGCCGCTGTGGCGCGTGCTGCCGGAGTTCGTCGAAAAGCATCCGCGCTACGAGAAAACAGGGCTCAAGGACCTGTGCAACCAGATACACGCCATCTACAAGGCCAACGACGTGGCCCGCCTGACGACCGAGATGTATCTGTCGGAAATGGCGCCCGCGATGAAGCCTGCGGACGCCTTCGCCAAGATGGCACACCGTGAAATCGAGCGGGTCGAGATCGACAAGCTCGAAGGCCGCATCACTGCCATGCTGGTCACGCCCTATCCACCCGGCATTCCCCTGCTGATCCCGGGAGAGCGATTCAATGGCACCATTGTGCGCTATCTTCAGTTCACGCGTGATTTCAACGAAAAATTCCCTGGTTTCGAAACCGACGTTCATGGCCTGGTCGAAGAAATGGTCGACGGCAAGGCCCGTTATTACGTCGATTGTGTGTTGACTCAGGGCACACCTGTGCTGGGCGCTTGATTTATCAGGCGAAAAGCGTATTATTCGCGGTCCCCTGAATCATGGGGATCGTTTATGGTGTTTATGTTTCTGAACCTTGCTCCACCGCGCCGCACCGCAGCGGGGGGCTGAACCAAAAGGAATCTTGATGCGGCATTATGAAATCGTATTTATCGTCCATCCCGATCAGAGCGAGCAAGTGCCTGCGATGATCGAACGCTATCGCAGCATCCTCGCTGCTCGCGGCGGCAATGTTCACCGTCTGGAGGACTGGGGCCGTCGGCAGATGGCCTACCCGATCCAGAAAGTCCACAAGGCGCATTACGTGCTGATGAACATCGAGTGCGACCAGGAGACCCTGGAAGAACTCGAACATGGATTCAAGTTCAACGATGCCGTACTGCGGCATCTGATCATCAAACGCGACGATGCCGTAACCGCGGCATCGCCGATGATGAAGGAAGAAAAGTCGCGCGACATCCTTGAGTCTGCCAAGCCGGAAACTGCGCAGACAGAGGCTCCGGGCGAACAGCCCGCGGCAGCCTGAGCGAGCGGCCTGAATGATTGAATAGGCTGCTCATCAGCGGCGTCCTCCTCCAGGTCGACCCATTGCGCTATAGTCCTGCGGGGGTTCCCATTGCTGAAGCGGTCATCCATCACCGCAGCAGCCAGGCAGTGGCAACGCAATCCCGGCAGGTCGATTGCGAGTTGGCGGTGCAGGCAAGTGGTCCGATTGCTTTCCAGCTGGCGAATGCGGCAAGTGGAACGCAAGTCATCCTGGAAGGCGTACTGAACAGACGCAGCCTGAACAGCAGGCAATTGGTCTTGATATTGAATCGAATCGAAAAGGAATAATCATGGCACGTCCCATGGGTGGTAAAACAGGCGGCAAGTTCGCCAAAAAAGGCGGTCGCGACAGCGGCAACCGCGGTCTTTTCAAGCGTCGCAAGTTCTGCCGCTTCACCGCAGAGAAGGTCGTTGAAGTCGACTACAAGGACATCGACGTTCTGAAGGAATTCATCGCCGAGAACGGCCGCATCATCCCGGCCCGCATCACGGGTACCAAGGCGCATTACCAGCGTCAGCTCGGCACCGCGATCAAGCGTGCGCGCTTCCTGGCGCTCATGCCTTACACTGACCTGCATTGAGGAGACGGCCATGCAAGTGATCCTGATGGACAAAGTCGTCAACCTGGGCAATCTGGGCGACGTGGTCAAAGTGAAAGACGGCTATGCCCGCAACTTTCTGATTCCCACCGGTCGTGCGCGTCGCGCCACACAAGCCAACATCGATGCGTTTGCCGCGCAGAAGGCCGAATTGGAACGCGTTGCGGCAGAGAAACTGGCCGACGCCCAGCGCCGCGCCGAGAAAGTGGAAGGCTTCGTGGTCACGATCAGCCAGAAGGCCGGTGTCGATGGCCGACTGTTCGGGTCCATTACCAACGCCGACATTGCCGAGGCGCTCAAGGCGCAAGGTCACGACACGGTCAAGTCCGAAGTTCGCATGCCCGATGGCCCGTTCAAGGCCATCGGCGAATATCCGGTTGTGTTGGGGCTGCATCATGACGTGACCGCCAACATCACGGTGGTTGTTGTAGGCGAGCAGTAATCCGGCCTTCCGAGATACCGGCAAAGGGAGCCTCAGGCTCCCTTTTTTATTCCCTGCTGTTCACGCTTTATCCACAGTCTTATCCCTTGGTCGCGAACTGACTGAAGACTAGAATCCCCGGATGGCCGCTATCCATAGCTTGACTGCAAATTCCGATCCGCAACTGGCGCAAATGCGCCTCCCGCCGCACTCGCTCGAGGCGGAGCAGGCCGTGCTGGGCGGCTTGCTGCTGGACAACAGCGCATGGGATCGCATCGGCGACGTGGTGGCGGAGGGTGATTTCTATCGCCAGGACCATCGCCAGATCCTGCGCGCGATCGTGCGGCAGATTGCTGAAAATCGGCCGGCCGATGCGGTGACGGTTGCAGAAGCGCTGCAGTCTCTGGGGCAACTCGAGAGCGTGGGCGGGTTGGCCTACATCGTCGCCCTGGCAAGCAATACGCCTTCGGCCGCCAATATACGCCGGTATGCCGAAATCGTGCGCGAGCGCGCGGTAATGCGGCGTCTTGCCGAGGTGGCGACAGGGATTGCCGATACTGCCTATGCGCCTGCCGGGCGCAGTGCCTCACAACTGCTTGACGAGGCCGAGGCCAAGGTATTCGAAATCGCAGAATCAGGCAGCCGGGGGCGAGCGGGTTTCACCGAAATCAAGCCATTGCTGAAAGAGGTAGTCGAACGCATCGACGAGCTGTACCACCGCGATAACGACTCGGGCATCACCGGGGTGCCGACAGGTTTTCATGATCTCGATCAGAAAACTTCGGGCCTGCAGCCAGGCGACCTCATCATCGTTGCCGGGCGGCCCTCCATGGGGAAGACCGCATTTTCGCTCAACATGGCTGAGAACGTCGCGCTCGATACCGGACTGCCGGTGGCGGTATTTTCAATGGAAATGGGGGGGTCCCAGCTGGTGATGCGGATGATCGGTTCGGTAGGCAAGCTCGATCAGCATCGGCTGCGTACCGGCAAGCTCGGCGAGGACGACTGGCAGCGCCTCACTTATGCGCTTGGCAAGCTTAACGAAGCACCGGTATTCATCGACGAGACGCCCGGCCTCAACGTGCTGGAACTGCGTGCACGGGCACGCAGGCTGATGCGCCAGTGCGGCCAGCTTGGCCTGATCGTGATCGACTATCTGCAGTTGATGTCGGCCAGCAGTTCGGGCGAGAACCGCGCCACCGAGATTTCGGAAATCTCGCGCGCGCTCAAGGGTCTGGCAAAGGAACTTCATGTGCCAGTGGTCGCCCTGTCGCAGTTGAACCGGGGATTGGAGCAACGCCCCAACAAGCGTCCGGTCATGTCGGATCTGCGTGAATCGGGCGCCATCGAACAGGATGCCGATGTCATCCTGTTCATCTATCGCGACGAGGTATACAACCCCGATACCCAGGACAAGGGAACGGCCGAAATCATCATCAGCAAGCAGCGCAACGGCCCCATCGGCACGGTTCGCCTGGCTTTCATCGGCGAGTACACGCGTTTCGAGTCGCTCGCCCAACCCGGGTCCTACTAAACGGCCTTCATGACACGGGTCCGCTCGTGCATGGCCCCTTGTCATCCATGGCGGTTTCTTTCCGACGAGCGTACGAATGAATTCGCTGTGCATTCTCGAATCTTTCCTGGCGGCAAAATGGTGGTGCGTTCGTCGGGCACGTCGATGAGGCATCAGGGCTGAAGCCATGCGTCCCATCAAAGCGCGAATATCGGTCGATGCGATGGCGCACAATCTGCGTGTGGCACGCAACCACGCTGGCGATGCGCGTACGTTCGCCGTCGTCAAGGCCAATGCCTATGGTCATGGCTTGTCGCGCGCCCGACGCGCGTTCGCGGCAGCAGACGGGTTCGCCGTACTGACCCTTGAAGAGGCCGCCAATCTGCGCCTGATGGGAGTGGAGCAGCCGATCCTGTTGCTGGAAGGCATATTCGGCGTAGACGAAGTCGCCGCGTGCGCCGAACTTGACTTGTGGCCGGTGCTTCACCACGCGGCACAACTCGACTGGCTTCAGCAACAACCCACCGCCCGCCCTCTCCATGTTTTCCTCAAGTTCGACAGCGGCATGCATCGATTGGGATTTCCGCTGGCGGATCATGCCGAAATCATTGCGCGTACGCAGCGCCTGTCAGGCGTGGCAGGCATCACGCTGATGACTCATTTCGCCCAGGCAGACGAAGCCGCCGGCGTGCAATGGCAATTGCAGCCTTTCCTGAGCACGATCGACGGCCATGGCATGCCATGGAGCAGCGCCAACTCGGCGGCGTTGCTGCGTTATCCGGACAGTCTGGGGACGTGGGTGCGTCCAGGCATCATGCTGTATGGCTCTTCGCCGTTTGCCGATATTTCGGCTGCGCAACTGAGGTTGCGGCCGGCGATGACCTTGCAGTCCGAGATCATCAGTGTGCAGACGCTGAAAGCGGGCGAGGGGGTGGGCTATGGCCAGTTGTATCGTGCCGAGCGAACGATGCGTGTGGGAGTGGTTGCGTGTGGGTATGCGGACGGCTATCCGCGCCATGCATTGACGGGCACCCCGGTGCTCGTCAATGGCCATCTCACGCAGACCCTTGGGCGCGTGTCGATGGACATGCTGTGCGTCGATCTGAGCCCATGTGCCGGGGCCGGCCTGGGCAGCCCGGTCGTCCTCTGGGGAGAGGGTCTGTCTGTCGACAGCGTGGCGGCTTCCGCCGGCACGACGTCGTATGAACTTCTGTGCGCGCTGGCGGCCCGCGTCCCGGTGGAAGAGGCCGACTGAGGTCAGTTAGTGGGTGGTGCCGAACGACGGGTCATGCGTACCCGGAGGCATCGGCAGGCCGGCGTAACGGGTGGCCTGGGCGACCGGACCCAGCGGGAACAGGTTGTAGAGAAACTTGTGTCCGCCCAGACCAGCGAACTCCTCTTCCAGCGACCGCATCAGCATCCGTGCGTTGACCGTGCCGCCGTGGTCGGCGTAGCAGTCGCGCAGATAACGGATGATGCCCATGTGGTCGTCGGTCAATTCCAACCCATCCTGCCGGGCCATCTCGATAGCCTGGTCTTCCGTCCAGGGATCCAGTTCGATCAGGTGACCGCGAGTCGTCGGTCCGCTGTGTTCCTGCGCCACCATTTTGTTGATGTCCAGCATTGTCGTCTCCTGCGAATCGAGAATGACCTTTTTATAGGATGCGAGACGAAAAAATCCAAGATGACACAAGGCCCCATTCAACCGGCAGCAGAAGCACCTTGCTTGGCCGGAAGACCCATGTCTGGGCTGTCGGGCAGGGAGTCAGCACTGAACCGGTCCGGCAGAACCCGGGTCGTGTATCACAAAGCATTCGAGGTGGCGGTCGCCGAAGGTGAAGGCGCTGCATCCAAGGCTGCCTGCAGCCGTCGCCAGTGCCTTGGCAAACGCAGGGAAATCAGCAATGTCCCGGTATATCTCCATCCACTGCGCCGGATTTTCGCAGCCCATCAGGCGTTGCGGAGGTTCGCTGCAATACGTCGCCATCCTGGACAGCAAGGCATCGATCTGAACTGCGGCATGGGCAGCCTGCCCGGGATCGATCCGGTAGTAGACATACGCCTGCTTCACTTATTCGGGCAGGGCGTAAGGCAGGGGCTTCAGGCTCAGCGCAGCCCCACTGGCAGATTTCAGATGCAGGGTCTGCGTATGGGCGCTCTCGATCTGGGCCACGGCCAGCACGTCATAGCCGCCATCTGATGCCGGTGCCGCATTGACCACCATGCCGGTCGCCTGGCCCTCGATATCGGCGCTGTACAGGTTGTCGCCCGGCGCCGCTTCTGCATCGACATGCGCGAGGAACATGCGGCGCTTGAGCTTGCCGAGGTACTGGCTGCGGGCGACGATCTCCTGGCCGGGGTAACACCCTTTCTGGAAGCTCACGCCGCCGATGACTTCGAGGTTGACCATCTGCGGCACGAATTGCTCCTGCGTCGCCGCGACGATCATCGGGATGCCCGCGCGGAGCCGCAGCCAGTCCCACACCGGCGCACCGACCGGCGTCGTCGATCGGCACAGCGTCTGCCAGACCATCGGGGCCTGGTCGGGCGCAATCGAGAGCACGAACTTGTCGTCGCCGACACGGATCACGAGGCCAGACGGGGTGGCGAGCGTTTGCATGGCAGATGCCGGCACGCTGCCCATCGCGGCACTCACCGCAGCAACCGCAGCTTTGCCCGCCACCACGAGCCGAACGGTTTCGTCGCTCGCATCCCTGCCTTGCACCTTGGCGCGGAGGATGAACATGGAAAGCCGCTTGAGCAGGCTGGGCAGGATGTCGCCCGACATCTGCAGACAATAATCTGTCCCCTGCCGCCACATCAGGAAATTGCCGAGCAGTCGCCCCTTGGGGCTGCAGTAGCCATTCCATTGGGCGGTGTCGGGGCTCATGCCACGCAAGTCGTTGGTGAGCTGGCCCTGCAGGAATGTCATGGTATCGTCGCCTTGAAAGGCGATGACGCCGAGCTGTGAAAGGTCGGCCACAATGGTGCCGTCGACGCCGACCTTGCGTTCTGCAGCGGGAGTGCCGAAATGCAGCACGTTGCCATGCTCGATAAC
>JAYRNU010000132.1:0-10221 GCA_041912015.1 Thiobacillus sp.
AGCGTCAGCATGCCGGCCGCATTGCTGACGATCGCGGTCACGATCATCGGGCCGACGAAATCCACCTTGAGTGCCCGTGCAACCCTGACGATCACCGGGGCGAGAAGGATCACGGTGGTAGCGTTGGGCAACAGGGCGCATGTCGGCGCAACCAGCAGGATCAGCAGGAGCAGAAAGCGTTTGCCGCTGCCGCGCGTCGCATGCAGATAGTATTGCCCGACGCGCTCGAATACGCCGGTCTTGCCGAGAACGTGCGCAACCACCATGCCGCCGAACAGCAGCGAGAGCGGACCGCCCGAGGTGCCTGCTGCGGCGAGCAGATCGTGCTGGTTCAGCAGGCCGAGCGCCAGCATGGTGCCGACCCCGAGCAGGGCGGCGACGGCCATGTCGACGAGGTCGAATGCGATGGCAAGGATCACGGCGGCAAACACGGCGAGGGTCAGATAGACCTGAAGGTCGGTCATGGGGTCGCGCCTCCGTCAATCGAGGGGTGGCGCATACTGCAGCCCACCCTGCGTCCACAGGCGGTTCAGGCCGCGCTCGATCCGGATCGGGCTGCCGTCTCCGAAGCTGCGATCGTACATCTCGCCATAGTTGCCGACTGCCCTGACGGCGCGCATGACCCAGTCGTCGCGCACACCGAGCGCCCGGGCAAGCCGCATGTCCTTGCCGCTCACCAGCCGCCAGGCGGCCCCGTGGGACTTTTGCGCCATGACGTCGACATTTGCCCGGGTAACGCCATATTCCTCGGCGGCGATCAGCGAATAGAGCACCCAGCGCACGATGGTGGTCCACTCCGCATCGCCTTCCTGCACGACCGGACCGAGCGGCTCCTTGGAGATGCGCTCCGGCAGGAGCGTGAAATTGTCCGCGCCGCCTGGCGCATGCGCCCGAACGACGGCGAGCTGCGAAGCGTCCGAGGTGTAGGCACGGCAGCGGCCGGCGAAAAAAGCCGCCGCGACGCCGGCCGAGGAATCGATCACCAGTGGCTTCACGGCAAGCTTCCGGGCAGCGAAATGGTCGATCAGGTTTTGCTCGTGGGTGGTGCCCTTTTCGACGCAGACCGTCGCGCCGTTCAGGTCGTCGACCGAGTCGATGCCCGAAGCCTTCGGCACGAGGAATCCCTGGCCGTCGTAGAACAGCACCCCCGGGAAACGGACCTTCAGCAGGGCTTCACGCGTGAGCGTCCAGGACGTATTGCGCACGAGCAGATCGATCCTGCCGGACAACAGCGCGGGAAATCGGGTCGACGCCCGGAGTGGCACGAACCGGACCTTGTCCGGGTCGCCCAGTACCGCAGCCGCGACCGCACGACAGAAATCGGCATCGAGCCCGCGCCAGCGGCCGCGGGCATCCTGCTCGGAAAAACCCGCAATGCTTTCACTGACGCCGCAGCGCAACTCGTCACGCGCCTTGACGACGTCCAGAATTTCGCCTGCGTGAGCGGCACCGCTCAGGCAGGCAAGCAGTGCCGCCAGGAAAACCACTGCGGATCGCGATCGCTCGATCATCGTTGCCTTGCCTCGGTGGGGCGGATGCGACGCTGGCCCGCATGGTCGAAGTCGTGGTCGGGCGCAGGCGGCTACTGGATGCATGGGTCTGTTCAAGGAATTGGAGCATCCGTGATTATCCATTGTTGATCGGGGACGAAGAAAGTCCTGGCCGACATTCCGGAAAAATCCGCGGTCCAGTCACTCAGGCTGGCTTACGGCTTTTGCCGGCATGCCGGGCAAATGGATGATCCCGGATCAGAGCTGGGACTCGATCGGCAGCAGCCCGAGGAACCAGACCGAGATCCGGCGCATGGCGCTGACCTCGGGATCCGAGTCATAGCGTCGCTGACCGTCCGCGGTGGACTCGACCCACTCGACATGAGCGTCTCCGGAAGCATCGACGACGCGCTCCAGCCGCCAGGCGATGCTGTCGAGATTCCTTTCGAGCGCGCTGGCAATGTCCTCCGCCATGGGCGCGCTTTCACACACGACGCCTATTTCGGTGTTGAGTCGGACCGAACGGGGATCGAGATTGAGCGAGCCGATGAACACCGCACGGTGGTCGAAAATGAATGTCTTGGCATGCAGCGACGCACGCGAGGAACCGAAACCCTTCGCACTCTTGTCCGCTCTTTCGAGCGGAACAGCGCCGGGTTTGAGCTCGTAGAGCACGACGCCGCCCGCCAGCAGCGCTTCGCGGTAACGCTGATACCCCGAATGCACCGCGCTGACATCGGTGGCGGCAAGGGAATTGGTCAGAATCGTGACGCGAACCCCACGCGTCACCAAACCGGTGAGCCACTTGACGCCCGCCTCGCCCGGGACGAAATAGGGCGAGACGATCAGCAGGTCATGACGTGGCTGCAGATCAATCTTGCCAAATTGCGGCAGCAGATGTCCCTCGGTGGCCTCCGATGACCGGCTTATCTTGGCCGGATCGTCATAAAGCAGCGTGGCCTTGCCCCAGTAGTATTCATGGCGCCCTGCTTTCATCTCCTCGGCAAGCTGGTTGCCCGCATGCGTGACATAGGGGCTGCCGCGGTTCGCCGCGATGAAGTCCGCAAGATCGGCGCGCAGCCTGGTGAGGTCATCGCTGCCTGCGCTTCGACCGAGCAGCGTCGCGATCGGGTAGGACGACGGGGCATTCCAGAACTGGTCGAAGGCATTGGACACCTCGGCTACGACCGGGCCGACCGTCAGAACGTCCAGATCGCCGAAGGCCACGTCGTTCGACGCCTCGAAGTACTCGTCGCCGATGTTGCGTCCGCCCAGGATCGCCGCCTGGTTGTCGGCGACGAATGCCTTGTTGTGCATGCGCCGGTTGACGCGGGTGAAATCGCCGAGCATGCCGATCCCGCGGAAACGGCGCGAGGCGACTGGATTGAACAACCGGATCTCGATATTGGGGTGCGAATCGAGGGTCAGCAGGATCTCATCGCTGGCCTGGGCGCCGACGTCGTCAAGCAGCACGCGCACCCGCACGCCACGGTCGGCAGCGCGCAACAGCGCATCGGCGAAGATGCGCCCGGTCAGGTCGTCGCGCCAGATGTAGTACTGGGCATCCAGCGAGCGCTGCGCTGTTTCGGCGAGGACGACGCGTGCCAGCAGGGCATCGACTCCGCTGCTCATCGGCCGGAAGGCGCTGTGCCCCGGATGCGCCTTGAGTTCGGGCTGACTTCGTCGCCCGAGGGGAGTCGATTCGGTGTCCTGCAGCGCATTCGATTCAGTGCGCGCGTCATTGCTCGGAAGGCTCGCGCAGCCACCGAGCAACAGCGCCAGCGTCGCGACGATGAGCACACCCCGCATCATTTGCCGCCGGCGCAGTCGAGGCGGATGTCGGCGTATTCGCCGACGGCCTTGGCACCGGTGTTGTCGGTATCGGTCATCACCGCCACACCCAGAACCCGCCCGGGCGCGGCGCCGAAGGCACGCTTGTAGTCAGCCGCGAGGTTGCGGTGCACCGATTGCCAGCGGCCGAGGCCACTCGGTCCCGACGCCGCCACCAGCATCTTGACCTGACTGGTGTGGGCGGAGGGAATCACGGTGTTCACCGGAACATGGTCGCTCCAGATATACATCAGCGTGGCAAAGGGCGCATCGCGGCCGGCCAGGGTCTTGGCGCGCCTGAAACGCGTCTGCTCTTCCGCAGGGAGCGTGGCCTTGTCGCCATCGAAGCCGACCAATACGCGCAAGGGCGCATCCTCGCGTTCCTTGTCACGGTTGTCGGCATCCGGCACCAGTGCGTCGGTCTTCCAGCGCCACCCGATGTTCACCGGCACGCCCATCGGCGGCTTGAAGACCACAGCATAGAGCGAGGCGGAGCGGTCCGCGACGCCGCGCAGCACTGCGCGGCCTTGCTCCTGCACCACCGAGTAGACCGTGTCGCGCTTCATCTTCGACAGCGGCAGATGCACCCAGCCCGCCGCCTGCTGGCCAAAGTCCAGGCTACGCGCCACGCAGGACGAGGCGTTGTCGGTCCTCGCGGCACTGACCGGTGCACTGCAAGCCAGGAGGAAAGACAACGTGATGCCGGACAGATAGTTCATGGGTACGTCCTTTAGATTTAATGCGCATTCAAGCCGGATCAGCACGACTTCGCCAGGGCCCGTCCTTGCGCGCCGCAAGCATGCCGCTGCGAGCTTTTCCAGGGCAAACCTGCGACAAGAAAGCAAGACAGGCCGGATGTTGAATGGGACGCCGCCACGACGTGGAAAGCTAACTCAACGCTGTTCGAAAGTATCTCCGGCCCAGCATCCACGGTCAATTCATGACTGCAATTCCGAGCATAGTCTCCGCATCGGAACCGCCACCCGGGGCGGTCACTTCGCTACAATAAAGCGAACCATGCGCCCCTATCGGGCAACCTGAGTTCGCACCCGCAATCAAATGAGGACATCACCATGAGCAAGCCCACCCAGGACGCAGGCGTGATCCAGACCCTGCTCGATCGCCTCAATTCCCAGCGCCTGCCGATGGCACTCGCGCTGAAAGAAAGGGTCGAGAAAGGCGAAACGCTGAGCAATTACGACATCGACAAGCTGGAGGAGGTGTTGACCGACGCCCAGACGATCCAGCCTATGATGGACCGCCACCCCGAATACAAGGATCTGGTCGCACGCATCATGCACCTTTACAAGGAGATCCTCGACAAGGCGGCCGAGAACGAAAAGAAGGCCTGATACATCGAGACGCCATCGGGGAATGGGGGCTCGCAAGCAGAACCCCGGACTGCATGGCCATTGCGCCGGCCCCTGCCGCCGCAGCAGGATTCGAAATCAGTCCTCCCGGAAAGGTATCCCGGGAGGACAGCGACCACGCCACAGTCCGTACCTCAAGGATATCTGACCCACGAAATAGATTCCCGATGCAGCCCGCGTAATGTCGGCAGTGCTGCTGACCATCGCGTTCTCGGCCGCTCCCCTTTCCGGACGGTGACGGGGGCCACTGCAGGCGGACATCCGAACGACCTCGCAGAACACTAGCCGCGGGAAATTCGGCGGACAGGCGACCCTTTACGCGCAGGTCGCGGCAGAAGGCAACGGATACGCAGGCGCCATGCCGGTCTCGCCCGGGGTCTGGATCCATCCGCTGGCCTGAGATGGCCTCGCCCTGTCAGTGACCGCAGAGGGCGCGAAAAATTGCAAGGCCGATGATTCGTACCGACGTGCCGGCGGCGGCGCCAAGCCGGCTGTGTTGCGTGGAGGGCTCAAAGATAGCGGTGCGCCGTATCCAGCAGATTCTCGCGCGGCGGCAGTTCACCCGGTATCACGGATACCAGCAGCAGCACATTCCTGCGTCCACGCGCATTGCATATTTCCGGCAGGACAATGTCGCGTCCGCTTGGATCCTGCGCATCGCGCTGGACATTCATGCTGTCCAGCCGCATGCGGACGGCGTCTGACTGAAGCAGTTGCTCGGCCCGCGCCAGCTGGTCAGAGACGATGCCAAGATGGACGTTCAACACGTCCGCATCCGGACCGAGGCGTTCAAGCTCGGTCTCGATGTCGGCCAGTTCAGCCTGCAGGCTGGCAAGATCGGCTGTTGCGTCGCCTTCAGCCTCGAAACTCCAGCCGCTACGCGCCAGGGTCCCCAGCTTGTGCCGCAGTACGTCGCGCTGGCGGGCAAGTTCGCCGCGTTCCTCACGCACCTCGACGAGGCGTGCCAAAGACTGGGCAAGCAGATGGTCGAAGGCGCGACGCTTGAGCTGGCGGCGCGTTTCCGCCTCGTTGTCTGCAATCTCGACCAGGCGGTGGCCATGGAAGCTGACCGTAAGCTGGGCCACGTCGCGCCGCACGTCGTCGCCGGCCAGTTCCATGCCGAGCACATTCTTTTCGGTCCGCTCCGCCAGCAGCAGCATCGTCAGCCGCTCGGCACCATCGCCATGACTACCCAGGTATTCACGCATGGCACGGTCGTGCCCGAACACTTCCAGCATGTGATCAGCAGACACGAACAGGGTGGCCAGGCGTGGATCGGCATTGAATTCCTTGCGATCCGCCGCCAGCGGCGGCGGCAGGCCATCCACCAGCGCCACGACATGATCGATGGCATGGATGACCGGCGCGCGCAGGCGCTTGAGATAACCGGGAAGCAACCGCAGCCGCGAATCGGTACCATCGACGGCACGCTCGATCGCCATCTCGACCAGCGAGTCGGGATAGCGCCCCCTGTTTTCATCACCACTGAAAAAGGACTGGAACAATTTCAACATGGGGGTCGTCCCGCTATCCGTTCGTCCTGAAACCTTCGAAACGCCCGCATGGCGTCGAACGTCCCGGGACGACCGCGTTCAGGAGTTCGCAACATCTGCCCGCTCAGAAACGTTCTGGAATCCAGCGACGCGTCGTCATGGTCGCCTCGTCGTCGTAGGCGTTCTTCGTGTTTCGCTTCGGCAGCTTGACCTTTTCGCGGGGCTGGCGCACGTAGGGCAGCTGCTCCAGCAGGTGCGTGATCAGGTTCAGGCGCGCCCGCTTCTTGTCGTCGGAATGCACCACATGCCAGGGCGAGAAGTCCGTATCGGTGGCGTCGAGCATCTCGTCGCGTGCACGCGAGTAGTCGTACCAGCGCTGGCGTGACGGCAAATCCATCGGCGAGAGTTTCCACTGCCGCACCGGATCCTCGATGCGTGCGCGGAAGCGGCGCTCCTGCTCCTTGTCGCCAACCTCGAGCCAGTACTTGAGCAGGATGATGCCGTTGTCCACCAGGATGTTCTTTTCGAACGCCGGACACATCTCGAGAAACTTCTTGTGCTGCGCCTCGGTGCAGAAGCCCATGACCTTCTCCACCCCGGCGCGGTTGTACCAGCTGCGATCGAAGATCACGACTTCTCCCGCCGCGGGGAAATGGGCCAGGTAGCGCTGCGCATAAATCTGGGTTTTCTCGCGGTCGGACGGTGCCGGCAGCGCCACCAGCCTGAATACCCGCGGGCTCACCCGCTCGGTGATCGCCTTGATGGTGCCGCCCTTGCCCGCCGCATCGCGGCCCTCGAAGATGATGATGATGCGTTGCCCGGTGGCCTTGACCCAGTCCTGCACCATGCACAGTTCGGCCTGCAGCTTGAGCAGTTCCTTTTCGTATTCACGCCGTGTGAGCCTGGGGCGATCGCCGGTTGCTGCAGCTTTCTGACTGACCAGCGGTTTCGCTTCGGCTTTTGCCTCTTTCTTGCCCATTGGAATCTCCTGTTTGAAGTGGCGGGTTTTCCGAACCGATGACCGTACTTCAGCTGGCAGGCTTGGCAGGCGCCGGAATCGGGTCCGTTGTCGCGCTGGCAGGCGGCACTTCGAAGCCGCCTCCGAGGACAAGATGCAGGTTGACGCGCTGGGCCAACCGGTCGCCCTGGATCTGCACCAGGGTCGACAGGGTATTGTAGAGCCGCAATTGCTCCTGCAGCACGCTGCGCAAATCGCTGCTGCCGATCTTGTATTGAACGGTGGCGAGATCCATGGCGCGACGGTTCTCCGCGGCAACCTGCTTCAGGATCTCCTGTCGTTCGCGCAATGCGGTTTCGCTCGCCAATGCACCTTCCACTTCGTCGAAGGCACGCAGGCCGACCGTCGCGTAATGGGCCACGGCCTCCTGCTGTTCGGCCGTGCGGATGTCGACCTGTGCCTTCAGCGCGCCGCCGGTGAACAGCGGCCAGAGCAGGCTGCCGCCGAGTCCCGCGGTGGGATTACTATGGTCCTGCAACACGATGAGGTCGCTCGAGACGGCACCGAACGTGGCGGTCAGGCTCAGCTTCGGCAGTCGCGCGGCCTTGGCTTCCTCGGTCAGGTTGAACGCTGCGGCCACGCGCCGCTCGGCAGCGACCACGTCGGGCCGCCTTTCCAGCAGTTCGGAAGGCAGGCCGGCCGGGATGGGGGCCGGCAAGGCGGGCAGACGCGCCGCGGTCTGGACTTCGGCGCCGGGATAGCGGCCCAGCAGCACTTCGAGCGCGCGCAAGGCGTTGCTGCGCGCCAGCTGAACCTGGCGCAGGAGGTCGCGATACTCGCCAAAGCTGGCCTGTGCCTGCGCGACGTCCTTCTCGTCGCCGATGCCCGCCTTGAGGCGCAGTTGCGCCATCTCGACCAGCTTGCCCGCAGACGCCACCATTTCCCCGAGCAGGTTTTCCTGCTCGGTGGTCTGAACCGCCAGCAGCCAGCTGCGGACCACCCAGGCTGTCAGGGAACGCCTGGCGTATTCGTAATCCAGCTGGGCGGAGGCGTACTGGTCGGCTGCCGATCGCGCGCCGTAGCGCTGGCGCCCCCAGACATCGATTTCCCAGGTCGCGCCGATCAGGGCGCTCTGCATGCCGCTGTAGTCGCCGCTCCACTTGCCGCCGCCCTTGGCCAGTGCTGCGACGCCAGGCGTCAGGGCCGCGCCGGCGATCGTGACATAGCCGCTCGCCTGCTCCACTCGGGCCGCGCCCGCGCGCAGGTCGGCATTGTAGGTCAACGCTTCCTTGACCAGATCGGCCAGCCCCGGATCGCTGAATTGCCAGAATTCGGTGTCGGTCACCGCCCCCGGTTCGGCCGGCTGCTTCCACTGCGGCGGCACGCTCACGTTGGGCAGCGCGTCCTTGCGCAGGGCGTCGGACGCCGGCGGGGGGAGCAGGCTGCAGCCGGCGAGCAGGCTGAACGCAAGGGACAGGGCCGTGCGCCGGAAGGGAATCGGAGCGCGCATCAGTGCAACTTCAGAATCAGGAAGTTGGTGTACGAGGTCACGCGCAGCAGCACCATGCGGAGGATGTGGATCGCCTTGAGTTGGTCCGTATAGATCGCAGCAATGCCGGACGCTCCGGCAGCCAGAAAGATGCTCCGATCCCGCGGTTCGATGTCCAGCTTGACCGCGAACCGGTTGGGAAATTGCGGCGCGGCCCCCGTCTGCGGCAGCATGCCGGAAACCGGCAGCTGTCCCTGGCCCTGCCCCCAGACGATCGAATTTACCCTGGCCTTGATGACTTGGCCGGGCAGGGTGTTCAGCACCACTTCTGCGGCATTCCCTGCCTGCGCCTGGTGCAGCTCGTTCTGGTTATAAAGCGCGATGACCTGGTAGGCATCCTCGACGAAGGTCATGGCCGGCGTGATCGGCGCACCGACAACCATCGAGCCAGGGCGCAACTGCAGGTTCATGACCCAGCCGTCGGCCGGGGCAAGCGTCACGGTTTGCGTCAGCTCCCAGCGGGCATTGTCGAGATCAGCCTGGGTGGCCGCGAGCTGCGACCTCGCCGTCGCCACCTTGGCTTTGGCCTGCGCCACCGCTGCCTGCTCGCCGCCGGAACGTGCCGACAGTTTCAGCTTCGCCTGCGCCTCGTTCGCGGTCGCCGAAGCCAACTGCCCTTCGAGCTCGCGCACGTTGGCCTGCCATTGCTCCAGCCCGAAGCGGTCGCCGGCACCGGTCGCGACCAGCTCGCGGTATTGGTCCACGCGTTTGCGCGCCAGGTCGAGCTTGCCGCGCAGCGCACCGATCTGGCCGGCGGCGGCATTGACGCTTTCGCGCATTTCACCGACGCTGGCTTGCGCCTGGCTCAGCCCCGCCTGCGCCTCGTTCAACGCGGCCTGGTTCGCGGCCAGCTTGCCTTCGAGCTGGCTGACGGTGTTGCGGTAGGGCGTGGGATCGATCTTGAACAGCACGGTCCCCTTCTTCACGTAATCGTTGCCGCTGACCGGCACCTCGATCACGCGGCCGCGCACCTGCGGCACGACCTGCACCACGTACTTGACGACCCGGACGTCGGCCGACGACGGGGCGACGACGTTGAGCGTCAGGATCAGCGCCGCGATGCCGACGATGGGAATGATGACCACGATGACCTGGGACTTGGTGTTCCAGGGCAGCCACTTGAACTTGATGAAGATCAGCCAGACGAAGAAGGAGTAGATCCCGAGCAGTATCGCTTCCATCAGCGGGCTCCCTCAGCGACCGCGAGGAGCGAAACCTCCGCGGCGACCAGCTGGTCGCGCACCTGCTTGAGTTCTGCCGTCAGGTGCCCCTTGGACTCGATCTGGTCGAGCTCCTCGCGCAACGCCCGGATTTCCTCGAGGGTCATCTCCTGCTTCATCGCCTTTTCGCCCGCTTCCAGAAAGTAGTCCACATGTT
Source organism: Thiobacillus sp. (assembly GCA_041912015.1). Classification (GTDB taxonomy): domain Bacteria; phylum Pseudomonadota; class Gammaproteobacteria; order Burkholderiales; family Thiobacillaceae; genus Thiobacillus. Next base: position 10,068 of record JAYRNU010000132.1, read on the forward strand.
TTTCCGTGCCGTAGGCCAACTTGTAGTGCACCGGCTTGGTGTAGGCCCAGAGCCAGGCGAACGGCCAGAGCAGCCCGCCGAACGCGAGCGAAAGCAGGCATAGGGTCTTGATCGCATCCTTCTGCGGATGATGGCGTTTCTCGGCCACCTTCTC
>JAYRNU010000133.1:0-2977 GCA_041912015.1 Thiobacillus sp.
GCGCCGTCGGAGAGGTGGCAGAGTGGTCGAATGTACCTGACTCGAAATCAGGCGTAGGTGCAAGCCTACCGTGGGTTCGAATCCCACCCTCTCCGCCAAAACACCAAGAAAACGCGCCATTCAGGCGCGTTTATTCATTCTGCGGACAGGCCTGCAACGCGGCTCATCATGATATGAGCCAATCGAGCGTTGAACCACTCGGGTGCCGGATGATGGCGTTGCTCGGGCCCGCTGTCTTCAGGCGCGAACCATGCGGCGCTGGATGGTGCCTCCGGTCAGCTTCGGACTGCCGACCGGGGTCGGAACGAGTCACTTCGTGCCAAGGCTGGCGTAGTAGGCAGCAAGGTCCTCGAAGTCCTGTTGGCCCAACGGAAAAACGAGGATCTGCATCACCGGATGGATACGCTGCCCATTGCGATAGGCCTGCATGGCAGCGACGAATTTCTGCTGATCCATCCCGGCCAGCTTGGACGTTCCGCCGGTCAGCATCGGGAGCACATTGGCGCCGTCGGGCCCGTGGCAAACGAAGCAGAAGACTGCCTTCGCCTTGCCCAGTTCGGCATTGCCCGCGGCGAAGCCTGCATTGCAGGCAGCGGCCGTCAGAAAGGCCAGAAAGAATCTTGAAAATTTCGACATGACACACCCTCCCGTGTTGAACAAATGCCCTTCCATTAAAGATGGCTTTCAGCGCTTTTCAATAGCCGGCCGGTTAGCGACGAAGCGGCCGTCCTTGCGCTATTCGTGGAGCGGGGAGGAGGGATTGAATCCTGTGCGGGGCGTGTGCGGCCCGTCGAGCCTGCCAGGGGGTGACGAAGCGCACCGAGGACAGGCCTGGGGCAACAGCCCGATTCGATCTGTTATCGGACCGTGACGAGGATGACGTGGAACTCGTGCCACGGGTCCGCGGACCGGGCATGAAATCAGCGGTACCTGAATGCCGTCAGGCCGGCGGCGGGAAGCGGTAGTTGTCCTGGTTGAACAGGTCGATGCCGCATTCGAGTTTCTCGATCCAGTCGAGGAAGGCCGTGACGGCTTCGCGGCCAGCGAAATACCGTCCGTGCTGCGGCACCATCATTTCGACGTCCATGCTTCGCACCATGTTGGCCCAGAGCCTGCATGCCTTGTTCGAGACCATGTAGCGCTTGTGGAAGCCCTCCATGTTCTTGAGGTTGGCGGCAAAGTCGGCCTTGGTCCGGATCGGCGTTCTGACTTCGTCGGGATGCACCAGCGAGGCGCCCATGTCGCCTGAGAACAGGATCTTCGACCGCTCGTCGTAGAACTGGAAGTTGCCTTCGGCGTGCAGGAAATGCGCAGGCACCGCAAACAGGTTCGTGTTGCCGAGTTCGACGCGCAGGCCCTTGTCGGGTATCGCTTCAATGCGTCCCTCGGTTCGACCGCCGGTGCAGAAATGCGGCACGAAGCGCGACCACAGCGACGAGACGTACAGGGTCGCCTCGGTCGAAAACAGCCAGCGGTTCAGCGACGCGACGATGTCGGGATCCTGGTGCGAAGCGAAGATATAGCGCAGGTTCTTGAACGGAAAGAACTTGCCCATCGCGACGATCAGCGCGTTGTAGGTCATCTGCCCGGCAGGGTCGATGACCGCCCCGATTCCGTCGGTCACGATCAGGAACTGGTTGGCCTGGACCGCCTCGCTTTCCGAGTCGTCGATCAGGTCGTTGAACATCAGGCAGACGTGGTGGGGATCCTTGTAGAGTTCGATGGACATGGCGGTGGTAACAGGATGAGGGTGTCTTCATTACGGCCGCGGGCAATTGCGACTTTAGGGTTTGCCAGCCGCGTCCAGTGCTCAAGGACAGCCGGATCGCGCCAGCGCCTGCAGGGTGGCGCCCCGCGCATCGAGCAGGAATGCGGCCACGCCCAGGTCGGCGGCCTTCCAGCCGGGCTGCAGCTCGAAGCCATGACGGGCATTCGGTGGCAGCGGGCCAGCCAGTTCGCGGACCACATGCTTATGCTTCAGGATGCGATCGGCATTTTCGCCGGCTGTCACCTTTGAGCCGAGATGGTTTTCGACCAGCGCCAGGTAGAGCTGCGCCATGTCCGCCGTGGCCGGGTCGACGAAACGCGTGTTCACGCGGACGTCGATGCGGTCGGGCTGCTGCGCCAGGTTAAGCGTCAGGGCCGCCCGCGCCGGCACCGGATCGATTTGCGGAATCCGGCTGCGGTGCCAGTCGCGATAATCCCTACCGTCGAGCATCACTTGCGGCGTGTACACGACGCCCGTACCGGAATTGCGTGCGCGCTGGCGCTGGCTGAAGGCGGGCTGGCCGAACGGATCGCGCCAGCCCAGCCGGTCCCAGTAATCGACATGGAAGGCCAGCGGCACCACGCTGCCGTCGGCGGGCAGTTGCGCCAGCCAGCGGTCGGCGGGCGGACACGAACTGCATCCCTCCGAAGTGTAGAGCTCGATCAGGCTGACGCGCGCTGCGCCGCTGGCAGCGGTGCAGGTGGCGGCGGGTGCGGCGACAGGCAGCAGGGCACAAAGCAACAGCAGGGCACGCATGGGATTCTCCTGGCTGGCGTTCCTGAGTCGTGCCGGCGGCCTGCATCCTTACAAGGCATCGGGTTTCGGTCCGGGCGCGCCGGATGTGGGCTGGGTCGCGGCCTGGCTGCGGCGCGCCGGCTAAACCAGGAAATTCGGTGCCTCGGCAATGCTAACCGGACGACTTGCGGCAAAGCGGTCCGTCGACCGGATGCTCGATGCTTTGCGCAATCGCCGAAGCGATCTCGTGGATTTCATCCGGCGAGAAATGCTCGAGCAGGCGGCGCGCGATCGGCGGGGGAACGCGAACAGCGCGGGTCGTGCCGTCCGACAGCGTCACCGTGATGCCGGTGGCGTGGCGGCTGACCAGTTCCGCGTCCGACTCGGCACGCAGCATCTGCTCCGCCATGATCAACTCGTACTCGGCCTCGAACGCTTGCTGCAGCAGGTCGTCGAGCCCGTCCGGCAGTTCGA
>JAYRNU010000134.1:0-36863 GCA_041912015.1 Thiobacillus sp.
ATGCGTGGCAGCAGTCCGGTGACATGCAATGCGAAAACGCCCCAGATCAGCCAGGCTGTCGTGCGCTCCCAGACTTTCAGGGCTTCGCTCGACTGGAACACATAGCGCAGGGCATGCACCACGACCCGCACCAGGATCAGGGCCACCAGTAGCGGGACAGCCAGATTCAGCAGGTGCGTGCTGGGCAGCCACAAGTCCGCCAATGCCCGTGATACCAGCACGGCCAGCAGCATGACCAGCGGGAAGACCAGCCGGCAGAGCCCATCGCGCGCGGCCAAGAAGGGAGTCTGCGGGTCAACCGGCAAACGCCTGATGAAGCGCCTGGCGAGCCAGGCCAGAATCCCGGCAAGCGCCAGCAGCCCCAGTTGCCAAAGCAGTTGGGTGCGCCCGACTTCGTCGGTCAGTCGCGAAATCAGATTGTCGATAGGGGCGTTGACCACATCAGACAGACTGGCATGCGAAGCAGTGGATGAACAGCGTGAACAGCGGAGATGAGCCGCCCGCCATCACGCTCGCCTCAGAAGGTGTAAGTGTACTGTGCGCTGAAAATATTGACTGACACGTCATAGCTTCCGTGCAACGAACCCGCTCCCGCCGCAGTGGAATCGATGCTGGCATCGCTGACGAACAGATGGGCATATCCGAAGTCGAGTGCTGATTTTTCAGAAAACCGGTATTGCCCGCCCAGCGCGACCCAGGTGCGGCTGGCGTCGGGAATGCGCGCAGTGCGATACGCGTCCTCGACCGGCGTTTGGTCGTAAGCCACGCCGCCCCGCCAGGTCCATGAGGGACTCTGGTGCCAGGTGGCGCCCAGCGAATAGCGCCAGCTGTCCTGCCAGTTCTCGGTCGTGGAAGTCACGATGCTGCCGGAAGTGCGGCGTACCGTCAGGACGTCGAATACGCTCCAGTCCGTCCAGGTGACATCCGCCAGCAGGTCGACGCTGGAGTTGAGCTTGTGAACCAGGCTCAGCGACGCCGAGGCCGGCATGGTGGCATCGGCGGTGACCGGTCCGTTCTGCAACAGCGGGCTGACCGCCATCGGCGCCGGCACGTTGGCGAAACTCACGTCACCTTCGAGCGTATAGTCGATCTTGGACCGATAGGCGACACCGACGCGGGTATCACCCAGATCAAACAGGGCGCCCAGGTTGTAGCCCCAGCCATAATCGTTTCCCTTCACCGTGGCCAACCCCTGCAAGTTGGCCCCCAGCGCGCCTCCTGCCAGTGCACTGTAATTGACCATGTTGGTCAGCTTGGCGTCGATGTACTGGACACTGAGCCCTCCCCCCAGCAAGACAGTGTCATTGACCTTGTAGGAAAGCGACGGGTTGACATTGATCGTTTTCAGATCGGACGTGACAGCCAGAAAACGTCCCATCCAGGTTGCGTCGTATTCGGTTCTCAGACCGAACGGCGCATTGACGCCGAGACCCAGGGACACCCTGTCGTTGACCGGATGGGCATAGTAAAACGTCGGCACGAATGTCAGGCCGCCGGCATCGCCGCCACTGTCTCCCAAGGTCTGAAGAGGCGCCGCGGTTGAACCCTCGTTCTTGAATTGTATCGAGGAGTCGAGCAGGCTTCCCGTTACCACGAGTTGCGGACCAGGCAAGAGTCCCATTCCAGCAGGATTGAAGAAAATCGTGCTCGCATCCTGCGCGCTGGCAGCCTGCCCGGCATACGCATTGCCAAGGCCGCTGGCATTCTGCTCGATCAGTGCGAAGCCCGCAGCCTGGGTCATGCCGGCAAACCCGGCCAGCGCAAAGCCTGCCGTCAGACGCGTGAGGGAAATCGGGGACATTGGTTTCTCCGTAGTCGGTTGGATGGAATCAGCGCGCAAGATCAGCATACATCGCTTCGATCGCCGCGCGATAACGATCGAGCACCAGATTTCGCTTGACCTTGAGGGTCGGGGTCAGCAGACCGTCGGCCACGGTCCATGGCTTGAGCTCAAGATGCATGCGCCGGATCTGTGCATAGCCCGGAAAATGCTTGAGATGATGCGCCACGCGGCGGATCAAGGCCTTGAGCACCTTGGGGTCGCGCAGCGCGGCCGGACGATCCGGGTCGACATGCAGGCTCCTGGCAAACGCCTGCCAGTGTTCCTCGTTCAATACCGTCAGCGCAGCCAGATAAGGCTTGCCTTCGCCAACGACGACCACCTGCTCGAACAGGGGATCGAGCAGGATCGCCGACTCCATGTCGGTCGGCGGCACCTTCTCGCCGTTGTTCAGCACGATGATGTCCTTGATGCGCCCGACGATCGCATAATGACCATACCCATCGACCGTCGCCTTGTCGCCGGTATGCAGCCAGCCCTCAGCGTCGATCATGGCCCGCGTGGCCTCCTCGTCCTGCCAGTAGCCACGCATCACGCAACGGCTGCGCGTCAGCAGCTCGTCGTTGTCGCCGATTTTCACCTCGATCCCCGGAAGCGGCAGGCCGATACTCGAAGGCACATTGGAATCGGGCCGGTTCACGCAGACCACCGGACTGGTTTCGGTAAGTCCGTAACCCTGGAAAATCGGCACGCCGAGGCCGATGAACGCGCGCGCGATATCCGGCGAGAGCGCAGCGCCGCCGGATATCGCGAGCCTCAGCCTTCCCCCGAGTTTTTCGGTCACGTTGCTTGCCACCAGCTTGTGGAGCAGCGGCCACATGACCAGATCCGGATGCCAGCCGGCCCGACCCTGGCTGCGCTCGAAACGCCGCCAGCCGACCGCAACCGCCAGACTGAACAGCGCACGGGCGGAGACGCCCTTCTTTTCCAGCTCGTCCTGGATGCGGCTGTAGAACCGCTCGTAAATGCGCGGAACCGAGATCAGCACCGTGGGCCGTATCTGTTGCAGGTCCTGGGCAAGCTGGGCGATGGAACGTGCAAAAGCGACTTCGGCGCCGATCAGCATCGGCAGGTAGTACCCGCCGGTGCGCTCGAACGTATGGGACAGAGGCAGGAAGGACAGGAATACTTCATTTGTACCGAAATCGGCACATTGCGAGGCGTAGTAGGCGTTCCACAGCAGATTCTCGTGCGTCAGCATCACGCCCTTGGGGCGCCCGGTGGTGCCCGAGGTATAGACGATGCTGACCAGCATGTCGGCAGTCGGATGGCGCTCGGGAACCGGCGTCTCGGCAGCGGCCGCCAGCCAGTCATCCACCACCACGAAACGGGTGCTCCAGTTGACCAGCCCGTCATCGGGGGCGGCCAGGCTGACGATATGCTGAAGGCTCGGGGCCGAAGCCGTGATTTCCGCCAGTTTCTTGTGCTGGAACTTGCCTTCGACCAGCAGCAGCCTGGCGCCGGAATGATTGAGAATGTAAGCCGCGTTATCCGGGCGGTCGTCGAGGTACAGGGGCACCGTGACCAGCCCCAGCCCCAGCGCGGCCTGATCGAATATCACCCATTCGATGCAGTTCTTCAGCATCACCGCCACGCGGTCGCCGGGAACGAGGCCTTCCTTCACCAGGGCCGCCTGCCAGCGCGCCACTTCTGCGGCCACCTGTGCCCAGGTGGTGCCCGCCCAGTCACCGTTCGTGCCGTCGAACTGGCGGTAAGCGATCCGCTCCGGCGTTGCCGCGACGCGGGTACGAAACAATCCGCACAAGGTACCAAGCGAATCAGGATGAAACGACGCGTCCGTCATGTCAGAAAACTCTTGCCAGCCCGGGGAAACGCCGCATTGATAACCGCAAAGCCCCGCCGGGTCAACCGCCGGATTTGACCAGGACGGCCGCGAAGAAGCCATCGGTTCCATGCCGGACCGGCGACAACTTCAGCAGGCTGCCGGTATCCAGGGGCACCTTGAGCTGCGCCAGCAGTTCGTTGGCCGGCTGCAGGGTAAACGCGCCTTCGGCCAGCAACGCCTCGACGATCGCCTCGTTCTCCTCCGGCAACAGGCTGCAGGTGGCGTACACGAGCCGTCCGCCGGGTTTCAGCAGCTTGCCCGCCGCGCGCAGGATGGCCGCCTGCTTCTGCGTCAACTCAGCCACGCTCTCGGGCGACTGGCGAAATTTGAGATCGGGATTGCGACGCAGCGTGCCCAGCCCGGAACATGGCGCATCGACCAGCACCCGGTCGAGCTTGCCTGCCAGCCGCTTGACCCGCGTGTCATTCTCGGACGCGATCAGCTGCGGCATCACGTTGGACAGACCCGAGCGGGCCAGACGCGGCTTCAGGTTGGCGAGGCGCTTTTCCGCCACGTCGAACGCATACAGCCGCCCGCTCGATGCCATCATCGCGCCGATGGCGAGCGTCTTGCCGCCTGCACCGGCGCAGAAGTCGCACACCATTTCACCGCGCCGCGCCCCCAGCAGCAGGGCCAAGAGCTGGCTGCCCTCGTCCTGGACTTCCAGGCTGCCGTCGAGAAACAGCGGATGGCGGTTGATGGCCGGATGATCCCCGAAGCGCAGCCCCCATGGCGAATAGTGCGTCGGCTCGACCACCAGGCCTTCGGCCTGCAGCCTTGACAGCACCGCATCGCGGCTGGCCTTGAAGGCATTCACCCGCACGTCGAGCGGCGCGGGCTGCTGCAACGCGCGGCCGAGCGCGAGGATCTCGGCATCGGCCATCGACGGCTGCAGCTTTTCGACGACCCAGTCGGGAAATTCGGCCGCGACCGCGAGCGGCAGGTCATCTGACCTGGCGTTCCGAATGTGATCGACGAGTCCCGGCTGGGCGAATCTTTCCATCGTCGCGCCGCTCATGCCGCGCACCTTGATCAGCCATGCGACGATCAGGGTGCGTGGATTGGCCGCGGGCACCACGACTGACAAATAACGATAGCGCCGCAACACGCCGAATACCGCCTCGGCCACGAACGCACGGTCGCGCGCGCCGAGCTTCTTATGCTCGCGGAAGAACGCGGACAGCACGGCGTCGGCAGGACGCTTGAAGTCCAGCACCAGATCGAGTGCCTGGGTGGCCTGCTGCAGCAGTAGTTGGGTCAGTTCCATCAGTCAGGACAAACCGGAGCGGATGGCAGCTGTCGCTGCACAACTCCCGATCAATCTTCGTCGCTGAGTTCGGGATCCCAGCCTTTCTCGCGGGCGCGTTCCACGGCCATCTTGTAGAGCGCGGCATGGCGTTCGCGCAATTCGGGCGGCAGTCGGCTCGGCAGGTTGCCGTACTTGTCCCACTCGGCCTCGACGCGCTCCGTCAGCGCCTGCATCTGGCCCAGTTGCCAGCCGGCGCAGTCCTCGGTTTCCGGAATCAGGCGGAACAGCCACGCGTCGAGCACGATGCGCCCCAGCATGGTGACGCCATGCTTGTCCTGGTGGAAGCCGGAATAGATCGGTTTCTCGTTCATCAATGGGCCCCGGGTTCCTTCTGGTGTTCATCGTAGGGAAAGCGGATGTGGCCGTAACGAATCACCAGCACGGCTGCGGCAAGCAGCAGGATCGACGCGGTCACGCCCAGCATCTTCCAGACATCGAGGCTCTTCATGTCGAGCACCAGGTAACGCGACAGGGCGACGATGGCGATGTAGATCGGAAAACGCACCGGCAACTGCCCGGACTGGAAGTACACGCCCACCATGGCAAGAATTTCCAGGTACAGGAAAAGCAGCAGCAGATCCGCCAGCGTCACCGTGCCGGCATCCATCATGATCCCGACCTCGACCACGCCCGCCACCAGCGTAGCCAGCGTGATGACGATCAGGCCGGCTGCCTCGAGCATGCCCAGAACGCCAAGCGCCAGGCGCGGAAACCGATTGTCTTTGGATGGATTCATGGACGCCCCTCAGTGAACTGGGGCAAGGATATCACCCCGCCTGCTTCCATCAAGGTTGTTGCTTCATGCCGAATGCTTCTGCTCCAGCCATTCTCGCCAGATCGCGATCGAGACGGCGAGCAGCGCGGGGCCCAGGAACAGGCCGATCAGGCCGAAGGCATGGATGCCCCCGAGCACCCCGAGAAGCACCAGCAGGAACGGAATCCGTGTCGGCCCGCTGATCACGAGCGGGCGAATCAGGTTGTCGACCCAGCTGACCACCAGCGCCCCCCACAAGAACAGTCCCAGCGCAGCCTGGGTTTCTCCATGCGCCAGCAGCCCCAGCGACAGTCCGATCCACACCACCGGGCCAACGAAGGGAACCAGCGATACCAGGGCAGTAATCACCCCCCACAGCGCGGGGGCGGAGACGCCTGCCACCCAGTAGCCCAATCCGGCGAGCACGCCCTGCGCGATCGCAGTGAGCACGATACCGAACACGACGGCACGCACGGTGACGCCAACGGCCTGAATGTAGCCGCGCGCGGCATCGCCCAGCCAGCGCGTGGCCACGCCACGAAATTGCGACAGCACGCTGTCGCCATGCCGGTAGAGGAAAAACAGGGCAAACACCGCCAGGCCGAATTTCGCCGCAATGCGCCCGACGTTGCCGGCCAGAACCTTAAGCGAAGCCAGGTCGGTCAGGCCCAGTGCATCGATCTGCATGCGCAGCCAGACGGGATCGGCCTGAACCCGCTGGTATTGCTCGGTGATCCACGCCCCTCCCGGCCAGTCGCGCACGCCCGGGGGCAGCAGCGGCAGGCCCTGCGCTGAAATCTGCCTGAAGGTCGCGGCGGCTTCTGCGGCGTCGAGGGCCACGGTGAACAGTACCCACACCATTGGCAGCAATAGGGTAGCCGCGACCCCCAGCGTCATCAGCAGCGCAGCCAGGTTGTGGCGCTCGGGCAGTCTGCGAAGCAAGCGCACGTGCAGCGGCCAGGTGACATAGGCAAGTATCCCTGCCCACGCCAGCGAAGCGAGAAACGGCGACAGGACCCAGAAGGTGAGCCCGAAAACCAGAACCAGAAACGCAAGCGCGGCAATACGACGGGCAAGCGGGGAATCAATGTTGAGCGGCATGCGGCAAGCTTACCGGATGAAAGCCCGGTTCATGAACGGGACCGCACAGGCGTCCTGATCGGGTCGGGTCCGGGACTGAAGCGGCGTCAGGCCGTCTGCCTGCGCGTGGCAATCAGGCTGGCGACGACGCTGCCGCCGATCAGCACGGCAATGGTTGCCAGGGAGACCTGAACGGGAATGTGAACCCACGGCGTGATGAGCATCTTGGCGCCGATGAAAGTGAGCACCATGGCAAGGCCATATTTGAGCAGATGGAATCTGTCCGCCACGTCCGCCAGCAGGAAATAAAGCGCCCGCAAGCCCAGAATCGCGAAGATATTGGAGGTGAAGACGATGAACGGATCGCTGGTGATGGCGAAGATGGCCGGGATCGAATCCACTGCGAACACCAGATCGGAGACCTCGATCAGGATCAGCACCAGAAACAAGGGCGTGAAATGGCGAACGCCGCCGATCATCACGCTGAACTTCTCGGCATGATCCCCCTCGGCCAGGCGCAGATGCTTGCGCGCGAACCTGAGCACCGGATGCCGTTCGAGATCGGGCTGCTTTTCGGCCATCACCAGCATGCGCAAGCCCGTCACAACCAAGAACGCGCCGAACAGGTAGAGCACCCAGCTGTACTCCTTGACCACCCAGGCACCTGCCAGAATCATGACGGCACGCATGACGATCGCGCCGAGGACGCCGTAGAGCAGCACCCGTCTCTGGTATTCGGCAGCCACGCCGAATGAGGAGAAGATCAGCAGAAACACGAACACGTTGTCGACCGACAACGACTTCTCGATCAGATAGCCGGTGAAGAATTCCAGTGCCTTCTGATCCGCGATCGCCCTGCCTTGCGTACCATCGAGATACCACCACAGGCCGGCATTGAACAGGAGCGCCAGACTGACCCACGCCAGCGACCAGCCTGCGGCCTCCCCGACACCCACCTTGTGGACCTTGCGGCCGCCGAACGCGAACAGGTCGAGTGCCAGCATCAGCAGCACGAACACGATGAAGGCAGCCCACATCCAGGGCTCGCCCACGCCAGCCATCGCGTTCGTCTCCATGGCGTCAGGCCGACCGCACTGCCTGCAGCGCTGCGATCCGCTCTTCGAGCGGCGGGTGGGTCATGAACAGGCGCTTGAGCCCGGAGGCGCCACCGCCGGCGATGCCGAACGCGGCCATCTTGTCGGGCAACGGATGCGGATGCAGGCTCGCCAGGCGTTGGAGCGCGGCGATCATCGCGCCCTTGCCGGCCAGGCTTGCGCCGCCGCGGTCGGCGCGGAATTCACGCTGGCGTGAGAACCACATGACGATGATGGAAGCGAGGATGCCCAGCACCAGCTCGGCCACGATCATGGTCACGAAGAAGGCCGGACCGTGGCCTTCCTCGTTCTTGAACACCACGCGGTCGACGGTATGGCCGATGACGCGCGACAGGAACATGACGAAGGTGTTGACCACGCCCTGGATCAGCGCCAGCGTGACCATGTCGCCGTTGGCGACGTGTGCGATCTCGTGGCCGATCACCGCCTCGGCCTCCTGCCGCGTCATGGTATGCAGCAGCCCCGCCGACACGGCGACCAGCGCATTGTTCTTGTTCGCACCGGTGGCGAAGGCGTTGACCTCGGGCGAATCGAAAATCCCGACCTCGGGCATGCCGATTCCGGCATCGGCCGCATATCGCTTGACGGTCTCGACGAGCCATACTTCGGTCGAAGTCGTCGGCGTCTCGATGACCTGCACGCCCATCGATTTTTTCGCCATCCACTTCGAGATCGCGAGCGAAATCAGCGAACCGCCAAATCCCATGATCGCCGCAAAGATCAGCAGCGAGGTCAGGTTCAGCCCATTTGCCGTCAGGAAGGGCTCGACACCCAGGATGCGCATGGTGATCGAGAGCACCAGCACGATGGCAAGGTTGGTGGCGAGAAACAGAACAATGCGTTTCATGATGTTCTCCTAGAACGAAAGTCAAAACCCGTCAACGGACAGGCAAAACGATACAGACAAATAATTAACAATTAAATTCGATTTTAATACTGCTATTGTTCCAAATTATCGATTCGAGATTCCGCCCATGCTCAACTTCAAGCACCTGCATTACTTCCGTGCGGTCGCCAAGGCCGGCGCAATCAACCGTGCCGCCGAGAAGCTGCATCTGGCCCCGCAGACATTATCAGGCCAGATCAGCGCCTTCGAAGAGCGGCTGGGCGTGCTCCTGTTCCGCCGCAGCGGTCGCAGGCTCGAACTGACGGATGCCGGGCGTACCGCGCTCGCCTATGCCGACGAGATCTTCCACGTCGGCGCCGAGCTCGAGGAAGCGTTGCAGAACCGCGAAGCCGTCCCGGTTCATCCGTTTCGTGTCGGCATCGCCGACGTCGTGCCGAAGGCCATCGCCTATCAGCTGCTGGCGCCTGCCCTTCTTCTGGCCGAACCGGTCAGGCTGGTTTGCAGGGAAGACCGGCTGCAGCAACTCGCCGCCGAACTCTCCATCCACCGGCTCGACATGGTGCTGGCGGACCGCCCCCTGCCCGCCGGCATGGACATCAAGGGTTACAGCCACCCGCTCGGCGACTGCGGCATCGCCTTTCTCGCCACGGGCAGTCTCGCCAGGAAGCTGGGCCCGGACTTCCCGGCATGCCTCGACGGCGCACCGCTGTTGATTCCCGGGGAGGACAGCGCATTGCGCGTGCCGCTGCTGCGATGGCTCGAAAAGAACCAGGCCGCGCCCGCCATCGTCGGCGAATTCGACGACAGCGCATTGATGAGCGCATTCGGCCAAGCAGGCGCCGGAGTGTTTCCGGTCCCGCTGACCACGACGCATGCAGTCATGGCCCAGCACAAGGTCGTCGAACTGGGGCGGACCCTGGAGATACGTGAACGGTATTTCGCCATCTCGGTAGAGCGGCGTCTGAGTCATCCGGCGGTCCTGGCAGTCAGCGAGGCGGCACGGCGCAGCTTCGAACCGGGGGACAACACGTGAAGGGGCCGCTCAACCCGGCATCGCGCTCAACCCGCGTGCGGCGTCGGCCGGCGTCATCACCCGGAACAGCGGTGCACAGTGATGGCGCAATTTGATCAATGCATGGTCCTTGCTGACCAGTACCGCCGCACCCGCCGATGCAGCCAGCTCCAGGAACTTCTGGTCATCGGGGTCTTCGCAGCGCGGCATCCGGTTCGGCACGCGCTTCACCCCCCTGGGGATCGGAGTCCTCTCCTGGGGCAGTCCGCCGCAAGCCCTCCCGAGCAGCGTCGTCGACCACGCCAGATAACGCGAAAACAACTGCATCTGCCGCGCCTCATCCAGGGCAAATACGGGGTATGCCAGTACGCGCCGCAGTTCCGCCAGCGTGGCATCCGAGACCGCGCAGCGCACGCGCTCCGCCTCGAGTGCATGCAGCAGCGGACGCGTCACTGCATCGTCGAAAACCAGCAGGTCGAGCACGACATTGGTGTCGAGCACCCACAGCGAGCTATTCAATACCGGTGTGCTCGGAGATGAATTCATGCACCCAGTGCTCGGGCTTGGCGCTGGAAAAACGGCCCACGATCTCACCATTGACGAACAGCAGCACCGTGGGAAAGCCGCGCAGGCCATAGCGCCCGGCAAGCTTCATGTTGGCGCCTTCGTCGACCTCGACCTTGGCCATGCGGATCCTGCCAGCGTGATGCGCGATGACGCGCTCGAGCACCGGGGTCAGCGCGCGGCACGGGGGGCACCAATCGGCCCAGAAGTCGACCAGGACCGGCTGGGCGTGCGATGCGTCGACCACGTCGCGTTCGAAATGCTCGAAGTGAGTGTCGAAAATCGGGCCCGACGCGTGGGGGGCATGCAGGTGTGTCATGTCGGAATGGCGTCTGAACAGTCAGCGCCTATTTTGCCTCAATCGTCGCACCCGCAGGATTCTTCCGACCGGCCCCATGGGTTCGCGGACATAAGGGTTTACCCCCGGCATCAAGGGCTGCTACCTTTATGGCATGGAAGAGCATTTCTATCGCGAAGAGGAAATTGCACGCAAACCCGGATTTCTTCCGGCTGTGACGTATAACCTTGCCCACACGCTGCTGGCCCGGGCCGGGAAGTGTCTGTTTGTGCCGATTCGCAGCCTGCAATACATGGCGGTCCTTGACGCGGAGGAGTTCATTTTCGTGGACAGCCAGAACAAGGCCTGGGTCGAACTGGCGTGGCAGCAGTTTCATCCGCAGACCCGCACCTCGCTCGATGAGCCCGTTCCGTTCGAGATCGTGCATTACCTGCCGCAGGCGGCCGAAACCATGAAGCGGCTGCCATCAGAATTTCATCTGGCATTGCGCCAGCTGGCCGAGCGGCAGAAACCCGATGCCCCCGCCACCATCCTGACGCTGCAAACGGGATCAGGTCCGGAACCGCACGACAAGCCGGATTGAAACCGCGACCTGCCTCGGCAGACAGGGCGCATCCTTCATCCGCAGGCAGCCGACGAAGGATGCCGCCACGCCGATCAGCAGAGATCGGCTTCTGCGGAGTACTTGGAGATCAACACCGTTTGCACGGTGCTGCCGGCCGGCTCGCGATACTTGCCAATGCCGAAGTCCTTGTTGAGCTTGGATTTGAACCGTTTGAAGAACTCATCGACCATGTCGGCGCCATACATGCCGGTCGCATAGAGTTCATCCGTAGCGGCGTCATGTTCGAGACGGATGGCCGGTAAAGGCTGGCTGGCCGCCCCTGTGATAACGCGGGCACCTGCTGCAGGATCGAAGGCGCTGTTGTGCGCGCAGCACGTAATGACCACAGAACGGTTGTCAGCCGCTTCGCTCTTGCCGGGGTTGTAGCCCATCACGCTGCCATCCTTCTCCGGGTGCGCCAACTGATGGGTGCAGATGGCCAGATAGGCAACGATATTCTTGTTGGGGCCCACGCCGCCGGCGAAGGTGTAAGCCTCACCTGACGCAGTCTTGAGTTCGGCGCCGGCCGGGGCCGCGGCGGGCAGACTGATCAGGAAACTGGGGGTTCCGGCAAACGGGTAACCGAATACATAAGCCTCGGCCTGGCTCAGGCTGCTGGCCTTGAGCGGATTTCCGTCGGCATCCACGAGTTTTGCCCGACCGTAATCCTTGGCCGTGCCCGAATACACCAGCGGGGCCCGCGTGCCCGCCGCGATGGCTGCGGCGCTGGCACCGCAGACCTTGATGAAGTTTCTTCTATCCATGCAAGTCTCCGTTTATTGGGTCAAAAAGGGGCCCGCAGGCCCCTTGTTCAGCTTGGCGAAGCAACTTAACCGAACATGTCGCGATAGATGCCCTCTGCCCATTCGAGGTAGGCGCGTCCCATCGCCTCGTCGCGCGTCTCCCATGTCTTGGTATCGGGCGAGAAGCCGGTGATCTCGTCCTTGCCGGCATCGTAGACATACTTCGCGTCCACCTTGATCGCCTCGGGGGGGAACGCATTGGTCATCGAGTAGCAGACCGTTTCCGGGGACTCCCAAGGTATTTCCTTGCCCTGGGCGCGTGCCGCCAGCACCCTGGCGACGAACTGGCCTTCGGTGTTGGAGGTATTGGCGCTCTTGGAGTAGGGATGCGGGCGGGAATCGCCGGTTACATAGACATGGGGATCGCCGATGACGTTGTAGAAACGCGTATCGACATTGGCTTCCTTCTGCAGGCTCTTGGGGTTGACCAGACCGCACTGCTCGATCAGCGTACTGGCGCGAATGTTGGGGTAGATCGACGCGTCGTCGAACTCGTAGGAATCGAACTCGGTCTTGATGATCTTCTTCTCGGTGTCGACACCCGTCACGGCAGAGGTCGGCTTCCACTCGATGATGCCCTTGTAGAGCGTATCGAATGCGTCGTGGAACCCCACCTTCTTGATCGTGACTTCGGGGTTCGCATCCAGAATGATCACTTTGCCCTTGATGCCATTCTTCTTGATCCAGCCGGCCATCAGGCAGGCACGCTCGTAAGGTCCGGGCAGGCAGCGGTAGTTGCCGGACGGCACGGTCTGGATGAATGTGCCGCCTTCGAATTCCTGGAACTTGCGATGCAGGGTCACATGCTCCATCGGGGAAATGAAGCCGCCCGGGAATTTCTGGCCCACATTGACGATGTTTTCCGGATCGGTCACGCCGATCTTGGCCCAGTCATAGCTGATGCCGGGCGCGAGGACCAGGAAATCGTAAGCGATCGCGCCGTTGTTGGTGTGCACCTTTTTCGCCGCCCGGTCGAGACCAGTGACGGCGGCATTGACGAAGATGTAGTTGAAGTTGACTGCGGCGTCGAGGAAGCTGTGGGCGGCCAGAAACTCAAGGTTGATGATGCCGACATACCAGAGGCTGCTGTTGAAGCAGGACGAGTACATGTCGCGCTTGTCGACCAGCACCACATCGAAATTGGGGTAAGCCTTTTTGGCATGGTGGGCGATGGTCATGCCGGAGGTCCCGGCGCCGACGATCACCAGCCGCGGGCCCTTGGCCTTGGGCAGATTGATAAAGTCTTTGGTCGAGACAGCAGAGGTCTTTTCTTCTGCCCCGGCCATGGCCGAACCCGTGACACCCGTTGCGCATCCTGCCGTGCCGGCGGCCAGCATGGCGCCCCCCATTTTCAGGAAATTACGTCTGCTGCTGGTAAAGTCTTCTTCCATTTTTTGTCTCCTCACGTTTCCGCCATTGAATGCCAGCGCCATGCAGTGATGACTCCAGCCTTAAAAACCCTCTTTATCGGAGGGGCATGCCACTGAATAGTACATAAATAGTCTTTATATACCAACAAAGCAATTAAGCGAGACGAACCTGGACCAGAGACGGCCAATGAGGCTGCCGCCATCGGTTCGTGTCCGGCTGGACAGGATCAGCACATCATGCGACCCGTTCAGGAAGGCACGATGCCTGCCCGCGACGACCAGGTCCGGCTGCCATTCACGAACATGCTCCTCAAAGCGCTGCCTCAAGGGTCCATGCAGCGCAAGACATGTCGACTCTGTCGCCCCCGCCATAGATGCCTGGAAGCGCAACCTTCGCACCGCCGCCGCTTCCAGACTGTGTGCCGTCGCCTGTGGACCGGCCCCGGCAAAGCCCCCGTCCAGCATCCCGTCGGGTTCGATCAGGTGCAGGAAACCCAGCTGGGCCTGGCTAAGACGCGCGAGCAACAGGGCTTTTTGCGCCGTCAAAGCGTCGTGTTCGTCGAAATCGAGCAACGCCAGTACCCGTTCATAGGGACGCAGGTCAGGCATGGGACACCGGCATCGATAGACCGGACAAGGTCGGTGCCGGCACCAGCTGCGGATTGCATTCGCGGAAGATCCGCGTCTGGCAGGTGCGGCACTTTTCAGGGTCGAGTCGCTTGTAAATGGCCGAGATCGCCTCGGTTTTGGAGTCGAACAGGTTGATGCCACCGATGGTCTTGAGCGCGCCGCTCTCCGCCAGTTGCTCCTGCACCGTGTCCTTGATTCGAATGAAGTACAGCCCCCCCCCCTGCTTGCGGCGACTCTCGGCCTCTTCGGCCAGGTACTGGGCACCGGCCAGGTCGATGAAGTTGATACCGTGGGACACGATGGCCACATGCTTCTGCTCAGGCGCCACCTGATCCTGCGCGGCCAGTGTTTCACGGATATGCGAGGTGGCGCCGAAGAACAGGGAGCCGTCGATCCGCACGAATCGCAATTGCGGGCATTGCGGCGCATTCTCGGCATCGGTGAAACGGTGCTTCCTGTGGTTGGGGTCGGGTGCCCGCACGCGCACCTGCGGTTTCGACGTCCGTGAGAGATAGATCGCGAGGGACAGCAGCACGCCGATGATGATCGCTTCTTCCAGCGTCAGGAAAAGCGTCGCGGCAAAGGTGGACATCAGGATGGCGGATTCCTGACGGCTGCTTTTGAATGTGTGGATGATTTCGTCGAAATCGATCAGACCCCAGGCCACGAGGAAGAGGATCCCGGCCATGGCTGCATTCGGCAGGTACTGCGCCCAAGGCGCGACGAACAGCACCAGAACCAGCAGGAACACGCCTGCCAGCATGGCTGCCAGCGGCGTCTTGGCGCCGGCTTCGTAATTGACCCCGCTGCGGTTGAAGGAACCGGTCGCGACATAGCCCGAGAAGAAGGCGCCCGCCAGATTCGACATGCCTTGGCCGACGAACTCCTGATTGCCGTCGACGTGCTGGCCGGTACGTGCCGCCAGCGCGCGGGCTATGGAAACCGCTTCGGTCAGTGCCAGCAGGGTGACCGCAATCACGCCCGAAGCGACGGCCCGAACGCTTTCGGCGTCGAGACTTGGCATCGACAGCGGCGGCAGGCTGGCAGGCAGCGCACCGACGGCAGGCAACTCGACGCCGAGCGACCTGCCTACGAAATAGCCGAAAACCGCGCCGCCCAGCATGGCAACGATCATGTACGGCAGTTTCGGCAGCCAGCGTTTGACCGCGATACCCAGCAGCAGGGTAAAGAGACCGGTCGCGGCAATCGCGATTTCGATCTCGTTGGCTCGGGTGAACACATGGCCCCATGTTTCCGAAAAGGATGCCCCGCGCGGAATCGCCAGACCCGTGAAATGCTTCACCTGATTGGTCGCGATCAGGATGGCAGCACCGGCAGTGAAGCCGGTCACGACCGAATGGGAAATGAAATTCACCAGCGTGCCGAGTTTGGCGAGTCCCATGACGATCTGGATCACGCCGACCAGAAACGTGAGCGTCAGAGCAAGGCTCACGTAGTGCGCAGATCCAGGTTCGGCGTGAGGGGCCAGCACCGAGAACAGCACGATGGACGCTGCCGTGGTGGGCCCGGACACGAGATGCCAGCTGGATCCGAACAAAGCAGCGACGATGGCCGGCACCATGCCGGCATAGAGTCCATATTCGGCCGGCATGCCGGCAATGACGGCGAAGGCCACCCCTTGCGGCAGGGCGACCAGGGCACCGGTCAACCCGGCCATCATGTCGGCACGCGCTGTACCGCGATTGACATTCGGCAACCACAGCAGAAACGAGGTAAAGGGCTTGAGCCAGTTGGGCAGGGATTGTTGCGAAGGCAGGGACATTGCGGCCGGGAGATTGGTTGTAGACCGCGTACAAATAACCCATGCCGCGTCGCCGCCGCGTCAAACCAGCGTCAAGCAAACGTCAAAGCGGATTGAACCGCAACTCGGCACTCGTCCCTCGGCCCTCCTCGCTTTGCAGGGCGATCGTCCAGCCATAACGGTCGCAGATCTTCCTCACCAGAGACAGACCGATGCCCGCGCCGCGGCTCTGCGCGCCCTTGTAATGCCGCTGGAACACCTTGTCGAGCGCGTCGCGCGGGATGCCCAGGCCGGTATCGGCAATTGTCAGGGCCTGATCGTCCAGCCGGATCTGAACGCTGCCGCGCTCCGTGTAGGAAAAGCTGTTGCGCAGCAGATTGGCGATCACGATGGACACGAGATTCACGTCCGCCACGACCAGGGGGCGGGCGAGAATTTCGAGGCCGATGTCGACCGGGCGACTGCCCAACAGGTGCCGGTGCTTTTCGACGGATTCCTCGACCAGCGCCGCCAGATCGACCCGTTCGCGTTGTTCGTCGTCGCGTTCCCGGGCCATGGCCAGCAGGGCCGTTGACAGATCCGCCATATCGGCGGCGCCGCGCTCGATGCGCTGGAGCCGCTGGCGATCCTTGTCGGGCCGGGTCTCGTCGGCCAGCAGCACCTCGGCAGCGCCACGAATCACGGCAATCGGGGTACGCAATTCGTGCGATACGTCCGCCGTGAATGCGCGCTCGCGGTCGATGAAGTCCGCCAGGCGGTTCAGGGTCTGCTCGAAGGTTTGCGCCAATTCGCCCACTTCATCATGGGAAAAATCCTCGCTCAAACGCCCGGCATGAGCATCCAGCTGCACGCGGCGGACGCGGCGAGCGAGTTCCTTGACCGGATCGATCACCCGTTCCGCCAGCCACAGCGCCAGCCCGCCCGACAACAGCGTCATCAGCACAACGAAAAGCGCCAGGTAAGCCATCAGGCGGGCCTGCTTTTCACGGAAAAGCGTCTCGTTGTAGAGCATGAAATACCGCTTGCCCGCGCGATCGACGATCGCGACGCGGTAAAAGATGCCGCCAACGCTGGTTTCGTGCAGGCCAGAAGGCCAGGTGGCGATGTCCGCAGGCGGGGTGGGCTCGCCCTCCCGCGCCGGCAGGACATAGCCCAGCAAGGTGGCGGTTGCCGGCGGCAGCGAGTTCGGGTTGCGGCTGCGGCGCGAGAGATAGTCCTGTATTTCGGCGTCCAGCGTTTCGTCGATCAGGCGCTCGCCCGCGTCCCGCACGCCAAAGTAAAGGCCCACGGCCGTGACCAGACTGATCACCCCGCCTATCGTTGCAAAGGCGGTGGCGACCCGGAAGCGCAGGCTGCGGCTGAAGCGCATCACGCCTAAGGGGCGCCGGGCGCTGCGATGCGGTAGCCGATGCCGCGCAGGTTCTGAATCAGCGACGGCTCGTCTGCCTTGTCCACGGCCGTGCGCAGCGTATGCATGTGCGAGCGCAAGGCGTCGGAGTCGGGTGGCGCATCGCCCCACACGGCGCGCTCGAGTTCCTCCCGCTTGATCACCCGCGGCGACGCGCGCATCAGGGTTTCCAGCAGCTTGAGCGGAATGGGCGGCAGATTGATCATGCGCTCGCCCCGCGACACCTGAATCAGCGCGGGATCGAAGGCAAGATCCGCGACTTTGAGCACGCCCGAAGTCATCCCGCTCGTCGAACGTCGAACCAGGGCTTTCAGACGGGCTTCGAGCTCACGCAGGGCAAACGGCTTCAGGACGTAATCATCGGCGCCGCACTCCAGTCCGGCCACCCGGTCGTCCAGCGCGTCCCGCGCGGTCAGCATGAGCACAGGCGTGTTGCGCTGGGCCTCGTCGCGGAATTTTCGGCACAGCGTCAGGCCGTCCATGCCCGGCAGGACAATATCGAGAACGATGGCGTCGTAGTTCTTGGTGACCGCAAGATGCAGCCCGGTGATCCCGTCCCCGGCCACGTCGGCGACATGGCCCTTGGCTTCGAGAAAATCGCAGACGTTGGCCGCCAGGTCCGGATTGTCTTCGATGACCAGGACATGCATGGGCGTTCCTGATTCCATGGCTCAAATCCGTACAACGTTATTGAAATGTCCAGTTTATGCCACGCAATGTTAAGATTGCGTCAAATTTCAATGTCCGGTTGCCGCGACATCTGACATTACTAGCGTTGTTTCTTCATTCATTCTTCACCGGGAGCCGGAAATGGCCGCAAGTCGAGCCACCTTGGTCAAGGCGCTGGTGTGGGGAGGCATTACCGCCGCCCTGTACTGGTTCCTGTTTAAACATTCAGGAAATTTCGTAAGTCTGGCGCATACCACGCTCGATGCCTGCCTGGTCCAGGACGGCGCCGGTTCCACCTATTTCAACAAGGCGACCCCCGAGTTGTGCGCTGCCCAGAACGGTACCTTCATCGAAGGGAACTGGTGGTACGTGTTCGCACCGATCGCCATGGCCTTCGCCCTGTCCTACACGCACGGCATTTTTACCGGCCTGTTCTGGGACGTGGTGGGTCTCAAGGCGAAAAAATAAGGAAAAGACATGGAACACGGCATGGAACTCATCAGCTTCATCGACATCACCCCGTTCACCGCGATTCTGCTGATCCTGGTCGGTTTCGTCGGCGGCATGGTGTCGGGCTTCATCGGCTCGGGCGGCGCATTCGTTCTGACCCCGGCCATGATGACCCTGGGCGCGCCCGGCATCGTCGCGGTGGCGTCCAATATTTGCCACAAATTCCCCAAGGCGCTGGTGGGATCGGTCAAGCGCCACAAGTACGGTCAGGTGGACGTCAAGCTGGGCCTGGTTCTCGGTCTGTTCGCCGAGGCAGGTGTGCTGTTCGGCAAGCATGTGATGACCAGCATCAAGAATTCCTTCGGCGCGGTCGGCACCGACCTCTACGTCTCGGCAATGTTCGTCGTGACGCTGGCCATCGTCGGCGGATTCGTGCTCAAGGACTACCGCAAGCTCAAGGCGCTCGACGACGCCGGACAAGGCGATGAGGTCACGCCGGTCACCCGGCTGGCACGCTGGGTCCAGTCGGTGCGGATCCCGGGAACGATGATCTACTCCAAGGGCGCACAGGCCGAGCTATCGGTACTGTTTCTCGTCCCCATCGGCTTCGCCACCGGCTTTCTGGCGTCGGCCATCGCCGTGGGCGGCTTCATCGGTGTTCCGGCGATGATCTACATCCTGGGACTGCCGGCCATCATGGCATCGGCCACGGAACTCGTCATCGCCTTCGTCATGGGACTCGGCGGCACGATCTTCTATGGTCTCGAGGGCGTGGTGGACATCCGGCTTGCGATGCTGATCCTGCTGGGGTCGCTGTTCGGCGTGCAGTTGGGCGCGATCGGCACCACCTACGTCAAGGACTATCAAGTCAAGTTCACCATGGCGGTCATCATGCTGACCGTGCTGTTCTCGCGCTTCTTCTACATCCCCGGCTACCTGGGGCAACTTGGCTTCATCGAGCCCCTGGGCGCGGATACCGTCAAGATGCTGAAGATCGGCGGCGATGCCATTCTGGCCTTGGCGCTTCTGGTTGGCGCGTTCACGGTGCTGTCTGCTCTCGCCATGGGCATGAAGGCGCACAAGGCCCAGCAAGCCATCCTGGCGCGCACGGCCGTGGCAGATTGACCGGGCTGGGATCCTTATGACTGACAACACTTTCTCCGAGCAAGGCGTGCTGAACAAGGTAGTGGTCGCCACCGACGGTTCCGAGTATTCCGCGGGCGCGATCCGTACCGCGATCGCCCTGGCCAAATCCCACGGCGCGCGCCTGGTCGGTCTGTCCATCGCACTCAACAACCCCGAATACAGCACGCTGGTGCCCAACCTCCGGGAAGAGGCCGAGAAGCGCGCCCACGAGGCGCTCGAATCCTTCCGTGCAGAAACCGGCGGTGACGCCGAAACGACCACGTACGAGGCAGCGGACCCCGCACAGGGCATCGTGACGGCAGCCGGCGAGCTGGGTGCCGACCTCATCGTCATGGGTCGCCGAGGCAGGCGCGGCATGGCGCGTGTCATGGTCGGCGAAGCCACAGCCAGGGTGGTGGGGCATGCCGCCTGCCCGGTTCTGGTCGCGCCGCGCCCTTCCCGTCTGTGGGAAAAGCACATCCTGCTGGCGACCGACGGTTCGGACTGCAGCGAGGCCGCCGCAGCGATTGCGGGAAACATCGCCAGGCAGGCAGGCCTGCCGATCAGCGTAGTCTCGGTCGTCACCAGCAGCCATAGCGATGCGCGTCGCAAGGCAGCCCAGGATGCGGTAGCGTCGAAGGTGGAGCGCCTCAAGGGCCAGGGCCTGCAAGCCGAGGGACTGGTGGTGGAGGGCCGTCCGGATGAGGCCATCGTCAAGGCCGCCGAAGATGTGGGCGCCGACCTCATCGTCATGGGCAGTCACGGCCGAACCGGACTCAAGAAGATCCTGCTGGGCAGCGTCGCCGAGCGCGTCATCGGCCACGCAACCTGCCCGATTCTGGTCGTGAAGCCGTAAAACCGGGTGCCACAAAACAGGGGCCGTGCGGGATAATCCCGTACGGCCCTTTTCATTGGAGATACACATGATCCGCAGGAACCCCTCCGGGCATTTGCCTGTCGTTCACGACAGCGCGTTTGTCGACCCGACCGCGATCCTGTGCGGCAAGGTCATCGTCGAGGAAAACGTGTTCATCGGCCCCTATGCCGTCATCCGCGCCGACGAGGTCGACGAGAACGGCAACATGGAGGCCATCGTGATCGGCGCCAACTCCAACATCCAGGACGGCGTAGTCATTCACTGCAAGGCCGGCGGCGGCGTGAACATCGGCAAGGGCACCTCGATCGCCCACCGCTCGATCGTGCACGGACCTTGCACCGTGGGCGATAATGTATTCGTGGGTTTCAATTCCGTTCTCTTCAACTGTGTGGTCGGCAGCCATTCGGTGATCCGCCACAACTCGGTCGTTGAAGGCTGCGAAGTGCCGCATAGCTTCTATATTCCCTCGACCGCAAACATTCACTCTGATGCCGAGCTGGCGACGATCGAACGCGTGACGCCGGATGCGGCGAGCTTTTCAGAGAGCGTAACCCAGGCCAACAACGAACTGGTCAAGGGCTACAAGCG
Organism: Thiobacillus sp.; assembly: GCA_041912015.1. Taxonomy (GTDB): domain Bacteria; phylum Pseudomonadota; class Gammaproteobacteria; order Burkholderiales; family Thiobacillaceae; genus Thiobacillus. The sequence goes on from JAYRNU010000134.1 coordinate 20,952, forward strand.
CATCCGCAACGAGTTCTAGCCCAGACGTGATCGCTGCAATCGAGTCCTGGCGGGCCGGCCTGTTTCACCGGCGCCACCTTCCGCGCAATTTCGGCGCCGGACTGGTCGTCGGCGTCGTGGCGCTGCCGCTGGCCATGGCCTTCGCCATTGCCAGCGGTGCGCGACCGGAACAGGGCATCTACACCGGCATCGTCGCCGGCCTGCTGGCCGCGCTGTTCGGCAGTTCCAGGGTCTCCATCAGCGGCCCGACCGGCGCCTTCATCGCCATCCTCGCCGGAATCACTGCCAAGTACGGCATCGACGGCCTGCAGGTCGCGAGTTTCATGGCGGGCCTGATCCTGCTCGCCATGGGGCTCGTCAAGCTCGGTGGCATCATCCGCTTCATTCCGACGCCGGTCATCACCGGCTTCACCGCGGGCATCGCCGTCATCATCTGGGTCGGGCAGTGGAAGGATTTCTTCGGCCTGCACCCTGCGGCTTCCGGTCCCCATTTCCATGAAAAGCTGGCGACGCTGATCGAAGCCGCTCCCGGCCTGGACATCCCGACCACGCTGCTGTCGCTGCTGGCTCTGGTCGTCGTGGTGATCTCGCCGCGCCTTACCCGCCGCATTCCCGGCCCGCTCATCGCCATGCTCGTCGCCACCGCGGCCCAGGCGTATTTCGAATTCGACAGCGTCGCCACCATCGGCAGCGCATTCGGCGGCATTCCGCCGGGGCTGCCCGAACTGCACCTGCCGCAGATCGGCTTCGCGCGCGTCCTGGAACTGCTCGGTCCCGCCTTCACCATCGCCATGCTGGGCGCGATCGAATCGCTGTTGTGCGCGGTGGTCGCCGACGGCATGGCCGGCACGCGCCACGACCCCAACCAGGAACTGGTCGGGCAGGGAATCGCCAACATCGCCAGTCCGCTGTTCGGCGGATTTGCCGCGACCGGTGCGATCGCGCGAACGGCCACCAACATCCGCAACGGCGGCGACAGCCCGCTTGCCAGCATCGTGCACGCGTTGACGCTGCTCGCCGTCATTCTTGCGCTGGCGCCGCTGGCCGCGCACATTCCGCTGGCCGCGCTGGCCGCGATCCTGTTCGTGGTGGCGTGGAACATGAGCGAGGCACGGCACTTCATCGACCTGCTGCGCCACGCGCCGATCAACGACAAGGTGCTGCTGCTCATCACCTTCCTGCTGACGGTGTTCGCCGACCTCGTCATCGCCGTCAACGTCGGCGTGCTGCTGGCCGCGCTGCTGTTCATGAAACGCATGAGCGAAACCGTGCGCATCGAAGGCGAGAGCGAGTCCAGCCTCGCTGCCCTGTGTCCGGTGGGCGTGCCGCCCGGCGTGCAGATCTACACCATCGACGGTCCGCTGTTCTTCGGCGCCGCCGCCACCTTCGAGCGCACGCTGGCCGGCCTCCACGACCAGGCGCGTGTGGTGATCTTCAGGCTCGGTCGCGTGCCGTTCGCCGATGCTACCGCCATGCATGCACTGGCCGACGTGGTGCACCATTTTCAGCAGCGCCACATCCGCGTACGCGTATGCGAGGCCAATCCGCGGCTGGCGGGCAAACTGCGGGAATTCGGACTGCTGGACAAGCTGGGGCAGGAAGACGCGACGGTCAGCGTGCTCGAGGTGCTGACTGAAGTCATCGACACATCAGCCGTTGCAGATCTCGCCGTGCGCTAGTCCGTTGCCGCAGCGCCTGGTCACTCGCCCGGAACCGGACCGTCACGGAGGCAGCGAGACACACGCCTGTTTCTTTGGCACGGCATTCAGCGCGCGCGATCCGCTTATCCTCTCAACCTCCGCCATCCCGGCGCGCGCCAAGGCATGGGAGGCCAACGGCAGGGTCATCATGAGGATCGCCACCAGGCCCAGCAAACGCCAGGTCCACGCCGCCTCGCCTGCCGCCAGGGCAAGTCCGAGCGCGAACAGCAACAATGCAAGCGTGGCCGCCTTGGTGGCTGCATGCTGGCGCGCAAGGGCATCGGGAAGGCGCAGGATACCCAAGGCAGCAATCCCCAGAACGATCATTGCCAGCGAGCATATCCCCCAGCCAAGCAGGCTCGTCACGATGGTTTCCCCTTTTTCTCGCAGCTATCGCCCTGAATCAGCCGAGCCCAGGCAAGGGTCGCAACGAAGCCGACAAGCGCAAGCCCGATCGCGACGTCCAGGTACACCGTGCGCCGACTGACCCAGGCCGCGATCAGGCTCAAGACGATGGCCACCGAGAACAGAATGTCCAGCCCGACCACCCGATCGGTACGTGTGGGACCGGCCAGCAGCCGGTAAAACCCGATGAGTGCGCTGGCACCTGCCAGCAGCACGAACAGCATCAGAAGCGTCATGACTTGCCTCCAAAAAGTGTGCGAACGGGCATCATGAAATCCCGCTGGATCGATGCCAGGGTCACCTCCGCCTGTTCCGCGTCGAGCAGGTGCAAGAGGAATTCCCGACGGTCCAGATCGATGTCCAGGGTCGTGGTCCCTGGGGTGAGCGTGATGAGCGCGCCAAGAAAGTTGGCAGCACTGTCGCTCAAATCGCCGTAGGACATGCGCACGAAGCCCGGCTGCAGCCGTTTTCCGCCGCGCAGGATGATGCGGGCGGTGATCCATCCGGACACGATGACCTCCCTGAGGAAATTGCAGCCCAGCTGAGCGAGGGCGAGGAGCTTCTTCATTGCGCGCTTCCTGCCCAGAAATCTGCAGTGGCCGCGTCCACATAGCGAACAAACGGTTCGGGGAAAAGACCCATGAGCAGAATGATCACGGACAGCAGCATCACCGCCGCATATGCCGTGGCCGGCAACGCAGCGGTCGCATGGCTGGCCGGGGATTTTGAATCCGGGACCGGCTGCGGCTTCCAGAACCCTTCCAGCCAGATCTTGCTCATCGAGTACAAGGTCAGCAGCCCGACTGCCAGGGCCATCCCGCCCCAGACATAGCGGCCTTGGGCGAAGGCCTCCCTGAGCAGCAGGAACTTGCCCCAGAAGCCCGAGGAGGGCGGCACGCCCACCAGGGAAAACGCACTCACCAGGAACAGCACCGCCAGTACCGGCCGCGCCGGATATAGCCCCCCGATGCGGCGCAGGTCATAGTGTCCAGTGGCGGCCCACATCAGACCGGCGATAAGAAACAGATTGGCCTTGACCAGGATGTTGTGGAGCAGGAAGTAGGCGGTCCCCGCCGAACCCGCTGGCGTTGCGAGGGCAATCCCCAGCAGCAGGTAGCCTATCTGGCTGACGATATGGAAGGCCAGGATGCGCCGCACATCCCAGTGATAGGCTGCGCCGAGCACCCCTGTCAGCATGGTGATCACCGCAAGCCAGCCGAGCGCCTCGACCAGAACCCCGGGCGCGACAAACACGTTTCCCAGCAACCGCAGCAGGACATAGGCGGCGACCTTGGTCAGCAGGCCCCCCACCAGCGCCAGCAACGGTGCGGGGAGGGTATGGTAGCTGGCCGGCAGCCAGGCAAACAGCGGGAACGCGCCTGCCTTGAGCAGAAAAGCCAGCGCAAGCAAACCAACGTAGACCGGCAGCACGCTTGCAACGTCGGGACGCTGGGCAGCGTCGCGCAGCGCACCGAAGTTGAGCTCGCCAGTGGCGCCGTAGATCATGCCCACCGCGCCAAGCATGAGCAGCGTGCCGAGCATGCTCACCGCGAAATACTTGAATGCCGCCTCCGCATGCGGTCGATTGCCGCCCAAAGCCAACAGGCCCAGCACGCTGATCAGCATGAGTTCGAACCAGACATAAAGGTTGAACAGGTCGGCCGCCAGGAACACTGCCCCGGTCGCCGCCATCAGGCCATGCAGCAGCGGATGCAGGCCGGCGTCTGCCATCCCCGCTTCGCCCCAGCGCAGCTGGTAAAGCAGCACACCGGCGCCAAGCAAGGCCGCGATCAGCACCAGCGCCGCGCTGAGTCCGTCAGCCGCGAATTCGATGGCGAAGGGAAGCGGCCAGTTGCCCAGCGCCACTGACTGACGACCGTCCTGCATGACCTGCACAAGCAGCACGGCAGCGCAGACGAGCAGCGCCATCGCGCCGAGCAGGCTCACTCGCGCACGCACTGCAGCCTGTCCTGCCAGCAAAGCGGTGAGCACGGCAGTGAACAGCGGAACAAGCAGCGGGCTCAGGACCAGCATCACTCCTCCAGCACCGCCGGCTTCACCGGGTCGACGGCTGCGGGCTCGACAGCCTGCAGCCGGTCAGCATCGACGTGGCCGTTCTGCCGCGCAAGCCTGGCACCGAGCACCAGCGCGAAACACAGCAGCGCGAAACCGATCACGATCGCGGTCAGCACCAGCGCTTGCGGCAGGGGATTGGCCGCGTCCTCCGCAAGCTGATGCATGCCGGCCTCGATCACCGGGGGTACAAGGCTGCCAGGGCGCGCCGCCATGAACACGACCAGGTTCGTCGCGCTCCCCAGCACCGCCAGGCCCACGACAAGGCGAAAGAGATCGCGCGAGAGTGCGAGCAGCACGCCGGCGGCAACCGTCAGACTGATGGCAAGCATGAGCGCGGCACTCATGGCGCCCCCTCCCCATCGTCGAGCAGCGAGTAGATATAGCCGGTGAATGCGCCCCACACCGCGCAGAACACGCCCAGGTCGAACAACATCACGGTAGACAGGCCAACGCCGGTCCAGAGATGGGTAAGGTAAGGCAGCCCGGCTGCGAGGCCAATGAACCCGGCCAACAGGGCGAGTCCGACACCCGTCATGGCCAGCGACAGCGGCGCCAGCGGCTGCAGGCGTCGCGCAACAGGGGCGCCCAAGGTAATGGCGAGCAGGCTGCTGCCCGCCACTGCCACCAGACCACCGATGAAGCCGCCGCCGGGTTCGTTGTGTCCGCGCAGAAGTATCCAGGCAGCCGCCGCCAGCATGATCCAGTACACCGGGCGCGCGGCCTGCGCCAACAGGGTCGAGTGCGGTGTCATGTCGTTCGCTTCCTTCCAGGCCCCGCCAGCAGCGGCAGCGCAGCAAGCAGGGAAAAGGCCACCACAGCGATTTCACCGAGGGTATCGAGGGCACGGAAATCCACGATGATCACGTTGACGACGTTGCGGCCGTGCGCCTCTGGCAGGCTCGCGCGGCCGAACCACTCGGCCAGTTCGGCCTGCGCAGGCAGGCCCTGCAAATGCGCAAGCAACACAAAGGTTCCCACGCCTGCGGCCCCGGCCAGCATGCCATTCAACCACCGCCATGGCTCGCGCCCGGACGGCGCCGGACCATAGCGCGGCAGTACGCTGGCCGCAACCATCACAAGAATCGTCTCCACCGCGAACTGGGTGAAAGCAAGATCGGGAGCGCCGGCAAACAGGAACAGCACGGCCGATCCATAGCCCACCAGTCCGCTGGCCATCAGCACCGCCAGGCGGTCACGCAGCAAGGCCGCTGCAGCAGCGCCGGCCACGATCAGCAGGCAGGCGATCGCCCAGGCCCAGGCATGAAGCGGCCAGTCCCATCGCAGCACGATTCGGCTATCGGTCTGGAGCCAGGCATAAGCCCCCATCCACAGCAGTGCAGCAAGCGTCAGCCGCATGTAGCCGGTGAGCCGACCATGCTGCAGGCGCTGCGTCTGCCACGCAGCTATGCGCACCAGGGCTTGCAGCAGATAGTCGTATGAGGCCGCTGGCCCGAATCGGTCCAGCCAGTGGAATCGGTGCAGCGCGTGATGCAGCCGGTCCCATGACAGGAAGAACAGCAGGCCGATGAGCGCGGTGATGCCGGTAGCGGACAGCAGGACGCCAAGATCGTAGGCGGCGCTCAGTTCAACCGCGCCCAGTTGCGGTGAAATGCTCTGCGCCGCCGCGAATAGAAGCGGATCGGCCAGCGCCGGAAAGAAATCGAACTCCATGCCGAACAGCACGATGGCCAGCGGTGGCACGACCATGCGCCACGACACTTCGTGCACCTGACCGCGCACCGCTTCAGGTGGTCCCCAGAACACCCGAATCGCCGCGACGCCGGCAACGGCGACCGCGATCGCGTTGACAAACACCATCGCGTAACTCACCAAGGTCAGCAGTTCCGCCTCGGACTTCGCGGCGGACATCACGTCCTTGGCGACGAAGCCAAAGGACAGCGGCAATCCTGCCATGGACAGTCCTGCCAGCACCGCGGCCGCGGCCGTCCACGGCATCGCGCGTCGAAGGCCCATTAGGTGGTCGATGCTGCGGGTGCCGGTCGCGTGATCGATGTTGCCCGCCACCATGAACAGGGGCGCCTTGTATAGCGCGTGGGCAAACAGGAAGGCCACCACTGCGAGTCCCGCGCCAGGATTGGGCAAGCCGACCAGCAAGGTCAGCGTGCCCAGCGCGGAAACCGTGCTGCGCGCCAGAATCCGCTTGAGGTCGCGCTCACGCAGTGCCAGCACCGCAGCCCAGACGGCGGTCACCGTGCCGGTGCCGATCAGCATCACTTCCCAGAACAGCAGGTCGTTGAACGCCGGATCGAGCCGCGCCATCAGGTAGATGCCCAGCTTCACCATGGTTGCCGAGTGCAGGTACGCACTCACCGGCGTCGGCGCGGACATGGCGTTGGGCAGCCAGAAATGGAACGGGAACTGCGCCGACTTGGTGAATGCGCCGAGCAGTACCAGCGTCAGGGCATAGGGCAGGCGCGGATCGTCAAGCAGGGCCGGGCCGGCGGCAACGATGCCGGAAAGCGTCCACGTGCCGGCCATCTGTCCGAGCAGCACCAGACCGCCGAGCAGGGCCAGTCCGCCGCCCATGGTGATCAGCAGCGCCTGGCGCGCGGCGGCGCGCGCGGCTGCCTGGTCGTGATTGAAGCCCACCAGCAGAAAGGAGGTCATGCTGGTGAGTTCCCAGAACAGGAACAGCACAATGACGTTGTCAGCGGTGACCGCGCCGATCATGGCCAGCATGAACAGCACGAGCACACCGAGCAGCCTGCCGCGTCGCGGCTCGTGGGCGAGATAGCCGCTGGCATAGACGAAAATCCAGGTGCCGATTCCGGTGATCAATGCCAGCATCTGGGCGCTGAGTCCGTCGACGCGAAACCCCAGCGAGATCGCAAGACTGGGAACCCACGGCACGTCGAATCGCCACGGCAAGGGGTATGACGCGAGCCCCCAGGCGAGCAGCAGGAACAGCAACAGGGGGACGCTGGCCAGCCACAGGTAGGTCGGGCCACTCGCTTCCGCATGGCTGGCGTGGCTCACGTTGGCTTGCCTCCCCGCACGAGCTGCCAATGGCGCCAGCTTAGCACCAGCAGCGTCAGCGCCGTCAGGGGCAGGACGAAGACGCCCATCGCGGCCGAGAAACCAGCCTGGGCATCATGGCCCGAGGCATCGAGAATCAGGTAGGCGGTATAGGCCGCGTAATAGGCCAGAAACAGCGCACCTTCCCAGCGGGCAATCAGATGGCCGGTGAAAAAAATCGGCAGACAGGCCGCTGCCACAGCCACCATCACGGGCAGGTCGAAGGCCGACATCGCAGGCGACACGGGCAGTTCGCCCGGCGCGACGCTGGCGGCAATGCCCAGTACCGCCAGAACATTGAAGATGCAGCTACCCACCACATTGCCGACGGCGATGTCCCGCTCGCCGCGCAGGGCGGCCATCACCGAGGTTGCCACTTCGGGCAGCGAGGTGCCCATCGCCACGATGGTCAAGCCGACGACCAGTTCGCTCGTCCCCAGGTGCCGGGCCAGCGTCACGGCCGCATCCACCAGCCAGGTGGAGCCAAGAACAAGCAAACCCAGGCCTGCCAGCACCAGCAGGAGCTGCACGCCCCAATGGCGATCCCAGGCCGGGGGATCTGCGGGCACGGTCGTCACCTCGTGGTTCGCTGCAGTCTCGCGGCGGCTCTGACGAATGACCACGATGGTATAAGCCAGCAGCAGCACCACGAAGAGCAGACCATCCCAGCGGCTGATGCCGCCGTCGACGGCCAGCGCCCACAGCAGGAGGGATACGCCGATCATCAGCGGCACTTCCTGCCGGATCAGCTGCCGATGCACGACGAGCGGCGTGATGAGCGCCGACACCCCGAGGATGAACAGGATATTGAAGATGTTGCTGCCAACGACGTTGCCCAGCGCGATGTCCACCCGACCCGACCAGGCGGACTGCACCGACACCGCGAGTTCCGGCGAACTGGTACCGAAGGCCACCACGGTCAGCCCCACGACCAGAGGTGAAATGCCGAATGACACCGCAAGCTTCGACGCTCCGCGCACCAGCAACTCAGCGCCGAGGACCAGAACAATCAATCCGGGAAAGAACCAGAACATCAGTTGACCCTCATCGCAACAACGCGCTTACCATCTCTTCCACCTCGAAGCCGAGTACCAGCAGCCAGGTGAACATCGCAATGCCCACTGCGGCTGCGGCGATGTCCTTGATGATGCCGATTTTTTCGTTGTGCCGGGTTTCGACGAAGTCGCACAGCGCCTCGATGGCACTGTTCATGATTTCGGCCACCAGCACCAGCGCCGTGACAACGACGATCAGCAGGGAGTCGACCCAGGCTCGCGCATACAGGGCGGCCAACAGGACGCACAGTGAGAAGAGGAGTTTCCAGGCCACGCTGAAATCGTAGACGACCGCATAGCGCAAACCCGACGCAATGGTGCGCAGCTTTCTCAAGGGATGATAGCCAGGCTCGCCGGTGCCGAGGAACTTGTGTCTCATGCTGCAGCGCCTCGTCTCTGCCCGGGGCCGGGCCCTCGTCGAAACATCAGGGCATGCAACCCGCCGACCCATAATGCCGAGGCGAGCGTCCCGGCGATGACATCGCTCGGGAAATGCACCTGCAGGTAGATGCGGGACAGTCCGACCCCTGCCACGACAAGACCGAGCGTGGCGCCCCAGATCGCATGGCGCCGAGTGGACAACAGGAACAAGGCCAATGCCGCAGCGGTGATCTGCATGGCATGCGCACTCGGATAGGACCAGTCTTGCGGCATCGTCAGATAGACCGGGACAAGCTCGGGACGCGCGCGGGCCACCAAGAGCTTGACGAGGTGACCCAGGGCAGATGTACTCGCCAGGGCCAGCATGATGAACGCCGATTCGCGTCGGCGCCCCTTCCTGAACAGATGCCACGCCCCAAGCCCTGTCAGCGGCAACAGCAGCATCAGCGAACCGAGCCAAGTCATACCCACCATCAGGGGGTCAAGCGACGGATTGCGCAAGTCATGCGCGGCGCCCAGGCCGACGCGATCGAATTCGGTGACGGCATATCGACCATCCCCAACGAGCAGTGCCCCGCCTGCCAGAACCGTCCAGCTCAACACCCAAAAGATGACGCCCTGTCGCATGCATGTCCCTCGATATCCCAAAGACGCGGACCAGGCGCTGCAACGATCTCATCCAGCCTGATTCGACCCTTCCGATGGGGGCATGGATTTCAGTCGCCACACCCTGTCAGTACGCCATGGATTGCTGCCAACGCGATCAACGGGTCAACCCTGCGTACAGCATCGGCAGCTTCTCCGGCAGCCGCTGCACATGGTCGACCACCATGTAGTTCTTCTGCCCGAAGATGCGGCTGACGTAGTTGTCGGCACGCGGGTCGAGGCTCATGCAGTAGGTGGTGACGCCGAACCGACCAATTTCTTCCACAGCTTTCTTGGTGTCGTAACGCAGATACTGCGGGTCACGCACGTCGATGTCGGCCGGCTCGCCGTCGGTGATGACGATCAGCAGTTTCTTCGCCGAGCGCTGCAATTTCAGATGGTGGCCGGCATGGCGGATCGCCGCGCCCATGCGCGTCGACAACTGGCCGGTCATGCCCGCAAGCCTGGCCTTGGGCGTCTCGTCCCAGTGCTGGTCGAAGTCCTTGAAGCGGTAGTACTCGACGTCATGGCGCCCATCGGAGCAGAAGCCGTGGATCGCGAAGGGATCACCCACCTTGCTGATAGCGTCGGCGAGCAGCACGCAGGCCTGGCGGGTCAGATCGAGCACGCTGTATTCCTGGTCCTGCACCATCTCGTTGGTCGATTCGGACAGGTCGAGCAGCACCAGGATCGAGAAATCGCGCGTCTTCCTGACTGAGCGCATCATGATGCGCGGGTCGGGCTGGTTGCCGAGACGAATGTCGGTGAAGCTGGCGATCGCGGCGTTGATGTCGATCTCGTCGCCATCCTCGAGCTTGCGGATGCGCTGCACGCCCTGTGGCTGCATGGCGTCGAGCAGGAACTTCATGCGGTGGATCTCGCGCTTGTACTTGGCAGTGATCTCGTCGATGACGTCGAGTTCGCCGGACTTGGCGCGTTTTTCCAGCACCGTGGCCCAGGCCGGACGCTCCAGCTGGATCTGGTAGTCCCATTCCGAATAGTGGAAGGGATCGGACACCGGCTCCTTGCCCTCCATCTCGTTGAAGGACTTGCCGTTGCTCTCGTCGCCGATGTTCTCGTAGGGGAACAGCTCGGTGCTCAGCACCCAGATCTCCTCGGCGTCATCGCCGGCCGTCTCGACGTCGATCTCGTTGATCATTTCCATCACGCTGACGTTCTTGCGAACCTGCTTGACGCGCTCGTAGCCGGCGCCGGCCGCCTTGTCGAAATCGAATTCCTCGAATTCCCAGAAGTAGCGGTTGTCGTCACGATATGGCGCGCTGAGGATGTCGGTGCGCGCATTGAACGGGATTTTCTTCTGGGTCAGGCTGTGCGCCAGCTGCACGCCGATTTCCCAAGACGTCTGGTTGTTGTCGAGCCGGTCCTGCGCGGCGGCAAACAGCATGCGGCCCTCACTGATCCAGGCATCGTCATCCTGGTAGCTGTCGTCGAGCAGCGCACGCGCCAGCCGGTTGAGATAGTCGCCCACGCTGTTTCCCATCGCCGGCGTGGCGCCATGCAGCTTGCTCCAGAGTTGCTTCAGGCCGGGAAAACGGCGGATAGACAGGGCTTCGACGCGGGCATCCTCGATCACGGAGATCACCGCCATCTGCATCGGGTTGAGCGCTTCGGCAGAAATCGGCACCTTGGTTTCGACCACGTGCGCGGCGCAGTGCGCGGCGGTGGCGCGATAGAGCTCGAGCCCCGACACCGGCTCCTGGCCTTCGGCCGTCCAGTCGTCATAGGCATCCGGCAGGAACAGCAGGTAGTCCGCAATGTAGGGCCGGTAGCCTTCGCGTGCCTCGAAGTCGCCGGAAGTCGGGCGCATGAAGAAGTCGCGTGCCCACAGCGCACGCAGGTACATGTTGATGCGGCGCTGCACGTCCACCAGCAGGGTTCCCTTGCGCTCCTTCTGCAGCATTGCCAGCGATTCCTTCGACTCGAGGCCGAAGTAGCGGATCTGCTCTTCGTAGTTCGTGCGGTGCGCGTGCGCACCCCACAGCGCCCAGCGGCGCAGGCCGCCCAGGGTCAGGTGCTGGAACAGCACTTCGAGCTTGTCGAGCATCGGCCGCACGCCGCGCGGCGCCTGTGCCAGCAGGGTGTTGATGAACTGCAGGTACTTGAGGAACAGCTCGGCGTCCGCCAGCCGGTTGGCCGCGGTCGGCGCGCTGGCCAGCAGCAGCTCGATCACCGCGCCCGAAGTTTTCGACGCCAGCATCAGCGAAGCGGTGGCCAGATCGGCCACCACGTCCTCGCCGACTTCTTTCGCCACCATGGGCGCATTCTCGATCCACGTCTCGACCAGCGAATCGCCGCGGCCCAGACCACGGATGGCCGATACGCCTTTCAGGTAGTTGTCCAACCCGCGCGGCGAGAACACCTTGGTCGCCTCGTGCCAGGCGGCATTGAGCGCGTCCCGGGTGTGCGGCGTCAGGTCTTCCAGCAGTTCGTCGTAGTCAGCGAGATTGATGCTCATGATTTCTTGTCCGCGAAGTGCGCGAAGGAACGCGAAGAGAAAAACGTCTCGGGCCTACTTCGCGCCCCTTCGCGTCCTTCGCGGATCAATCAGAAGAACGTGCCCACCGCCGCATCCAGCGCGTCGCGCATGTCGGGATCGTCGGTGATCGGACGCACCAGCGCGACACGGCAGGCGGCCATCGGGTTGACGCCCTTGGCGATCAGCGAGCCTGCGTAGATCAGCATGCGGGTCGACAGGCCCTCGTCGAGGCCGTGGCCCTTGAGGTTGCGGCTGCGCTCCGCGATCGACACCAGCTTGCCGGCGACGTCGGCGTTGACGCCGGACTCGTGCGCGACGATCTCGGTCTCGATGCCATGTTCCGGATAGGTGAAGTCGAGGCCGCCGAAACGCTGCTTGGTCGACTGCTTGAGATCCTTCATCAGGCTCTGGTAGCCGGGGTTGTAGGAAATCACAATCTGGAAATCGGGATGGGCGTGCACCAGTTCGCCCTTCTTTTCCAGCGGCAGCACGCGGCGGTTGTCGGTCAGCGGGTGGATCACGACGGTGGTGTCTTGGCGCGCTTCCACCACTTCGTCGAGGTAGCAGATCGCGCCGTGGCGCGCGGCGATGGCCAGCGGGCCGTCCTGCCACTCGGTGCCGGAGGCGGACAAGAGGAAGCGGCCCACCAGGTCGGACGCGGTCATGTCCTCGTTGCAGGCCACGGTGATCAGCGGCTTGCCGAGCTTGTACGCCATGTATTCGACGAAGCGCGTCTTGCCGCAGCCGGTCGGGCCTTTCAGCATCATCGGCATGCGCACCGAGTAGGCGGCTTCGTACAGTTCAACTTCGTCAGCGACGGGGCGGTAATAAGGCTCTTGGGTGATGCGGTACTGGTCGACGATGTTGCTCATTTGGATTCCTCAATCTATTCATCCGCGAAGAACGCGAAGGGGCGCGAAGAACAATCTTCAGAATGCGTTTGCCGCTTGAAGTCCCCTGGCAAACAACGGATGGTGTCCAGCAATCCGAGGGGTTCTTCGCGTTCTTCGCGGATAAACAAGACAAACAAAAAGCCCCCGTGCCCTGCGGGCGACGGGGGCTGTTACGGTCTCCCGTCGCGGCTTAAACGGTCTTGCCGCGGTAGATCACCATCGACGCGCCCTGGCTCTGCGAGAAGTTGTCATAGCCGATCAGACGGACGTGGTTGTTGGGGTTGGCCTTGTGGCAGGACTCGGCTTCAGCCAGCACGCGGTCCACATCGGTTTCGCCGAACATCGGCAGCTTCCACATGTACCAGTAGGAATCCATCATGTGCTCGGGCTCGATGTGCTCGATCGCCGGGTTCCAGCCCTTCTTCACCAGGTACTCGACCTGCTTCTTGATGCTGTCCTTGTCCATGGCGGGCAGGTAGGAGAAGGTCTCGAATTTGCGGCTGGCGGGATCGCTCAGGCGGCTTTTGTAATCCATTACTTCAGACATTTTTAATTCCTTTAACGAATAGGTTGAGTGGGGGGCGAACAGGCGGCCCGCCGGGGGTCGCATCCCCGCCGCGCGTGCGGCGGGGGCCCTGCTCCGCCCCTCGAGCCTTTACTTGTGCGCGACGTCCAGCTTGTCGACGGTGTCGAACTCGAACTTGATCTCTTTCCACGTTTCCATGGCGATCTTCAGCTCCGGCGAGTTCTTGGCAGCCTCGGTCAGGATGGCCTTGCCTTCCTTCTCGACCTGGACACCCTTGTTGCGGGCTTCCACACAGGCTTCCAGCGCGACGCGGTTGGCGGCGGCGCCGGCGGCGTTGCCCCAGGGGTGGCCGAGCGTACCGCCACCGAACTGCAGGACGGAGTCGTCACCGAAGATGGTGACCAGCGCGGGCATGTGCCACACGTGGATGCCACCGGAGGCAACCGGCATCACGCCAGGCATGGAGCCGAAGTCCTGGTCGAAGAAGATGCCGCGGCTGCGGTCTTCCTTGATGAAGCTGTCGCGCATGATGTCGATCCAGCCCAGGGTCGCTTCGCGGTCGCCTTCCAGCTTGCCGACGACGGTACCGGAGTGCAGGTGGTCACCACCCGACAGACGCAGCACCTTGGTCAGCACGCGGAAGTGGATACCGTGGTGCGGGTTGCGGTCGAGCACGGCGTGCATCGCGCGGTGGATGTGCAGCAGCATGCCGTTGTTGCGACACCAGTTGGCCAGGCCAGTGTTGGCGGTCAGGCCACCGGTCAGGTAGTCGTGCATGATGATCGGGGCGCCGATTTCCTTGGCGAACTCGGCACGCTTGTACATCTCTTCCGGGGTCGGCGCGGTCACGTTCAGGTAGTGGCCCTTGCGCTCGCCGGTCTCGCGGACCGCCTTTTCGGTCGCTTCCTGGACGAAGGCGAAACGGTCGCGCCAACGCATGAACGGCTGGCTGTTGACGTTCTCGTCGTCCTTCGTGAAGTCCAGGCCGCCGCGCAGGCACTCGTACACGGCACGGCCGTAGTTCTTGGCGGACAGACCCAGCTTCGGCTTGATGGTGCAGCCCAGCAACGGACGGCCGTACTTGTTCATCTTGTCGCGCTCGACCTGGATCCCCTGGGGCGGGCCGCCGCAGGTCTTGACGTAGGCGATCGGGAAGCGCACGTCTTCCAGACGCAGGGCGCGAAGGGCCTTGAAGCCGAACACGTTGCCGACCAGCGAGGTCAGCACGTTGACCATCGAGCCTTCTTCGAACAGGTCGATCGGGTAGGCCACGAAGGCGTAGAAGCAGGTGTCGTCGCCGGGCACGTCTTCGATGCGATAGGCACGGCCCTTGTAGTAGTCGAGGTCGGTCAGCAGGTCGGTCCACACCGTGGTCCAGGTACCGGTCGACGATTCGGCGGCCACGGCGGCGGCCACTTCTTCACGGTCCACGCCCGGCTGCGGGGTGATCTTGAAACACGCCAGGATATCGGTATCCAGCGGGGTGTATTCGGGCATCCAGTAGGTCTGGCGATACTCTTTGACGCCAGCGTTGTAGGTTTTGACAGCCATGATTCCTCCTAGCAATAAGGTCAGGTTTACGCGTCATGCCAGAAGCGGTCATGCACGATGGCGCACAGTCTGCATGGTTTCATCTATCAACGATAGTCGATTTTTTCTATTTATTATATAGACTATTATCTATATTTATTCCTGGCCCTGACGCATGCATCGCCACACCACCTTTCGCCAGCTGGAGATCTTCGAAGCCATCGCCCGGCTGGGCAGCTTCACGAAGGCATCCGAAGAATTGTTTCTGACGCAGCCGACGGTTTCCATGCAGATGAAGAAGCTGTCGGAGGCCGTGGGCGTGCCGCTGTATGAGCAGGTCGGCAAGAAAATCCATCTGACCCCGGACGGCCAGGAACTGGCGCAGGTCTCGCGCGAGATCTTCGGCATCCTCGAACGCTACACCATGTCGGTTGCCGAACGGCGGGGCCTGAAGCAGGGGCAGCTGCGGCTGATGGCGATCACCACGGCCTCCTATTTCGCGCCGCGCCTGCTGGGCGAGTTCGCCAAGCTCTATCCTGGCATCGACGTCTCGCTGCGCGTCACCAACAAGGAACAGGTGCTGGCCAGCATGGCCGACAACCTCGACGACCTCTATTTCGTCGGCCAGCCGCCGGAGGATATCGACGTCGTCGCCACCCCGATCATGGACAATCCCATCATCGTGCTGGCCGCACCCGACCACCCGCTGGCGGGCAAGAAGAAGATTTCCCTGCAGCGCATCGCGCAGGAAACCTGGCTGATGCGCGAGAAGGGTTCCGGTACCCGCAACGCGATCGAACGCATGTTCACCGGGCACGGTCTGAACATCCACCCGCGTCTGGAACTCGGCAGCAACGAGGCCATCAAGCAGGCCATTCTGGCCGGCCTCGGCATCTCCGCCCTGTCGCGCCACGCGCTGACGCTGAACCAGCCCGATCAGTTCGCCGTTCTCGACGTCGAAGGTTTTCCCATCCTGCGCCACTGGTACGCCGTCTATCCGGCCGGGCGCCAGTTGTCCGTGGTCGCGCGCGCCTTTCTCGACTACCTGCTGGAACGAGGGGAAGCGGCGCCGACGACGGCAGGAAAGAAGAAGGCCTAGGGCGACAAGCAGGCGCATGCCGAAGCTGTCGCGTCCTGGCGCCTGAACACCGCGAACGACGACCGGAAA
>JAYRNU010000135.1:0-3943 GCA_041912015.1 Thiobacillus sp.
CTTCAAGGAATTGCTCGCGGACAAGGCCGTCAGTCAGCAGGATTTCGATGACGCCGCCGCGGCCCTCAAGCAGGCCGAGGCGGACATCGCGACCTGGAAGGCGCAGATGGAGTCCGCCCGTATCAACCTGGCCAATACGCGCATTACGGCCCCGATTTCCGGGCGCATCGGTAAGTCCAGTGTGACCGAGGGAGCCATCGTCACGGCTTACCAGCCGACGCCGCTGGCGACGATTCAACAGTTCGATCCGATCTACGTCGACGTGCCGCAGTCCAGCAACGATCTGTTGCGTCTGCGTCGACGGCTGGAGGAAGGCGGTCTGCAGCAGGGGGGCAAGGAGCGGAACAGAGTAGGACTGGTTCTGGAAGACGGTCGGAACTACGCCCATCGCGGAACCTTGGAGTTCCGCGATGTCTCTGTGGACGCCAGCACGGGATCGGTGATCCTACGCATGGTCTTTCCCAATCCAGAGGGCGTGCTCTTGCCCGGCATGTTCGTTCGGGCGACGGTGGAGGAAGGCGTCCTCGAAGCGGCGCTCCTCGTTCCGCAGCAAGGTGTACTGCGAAATCAGAAAGGCGAGCCTTACGCCTTTGTTGTCGATAAGGAAGGCAAAGTCGGCATGAGGATGCTGACTCTCGAACGCGAGATCGGGAACCAGTGGTTGGTGACGTCAGGGCTCGCCGCCGGCGATCGGGTGATCGTTGAAGGCGTGCAGATCCTGCAGATGCAGCGCCCCGGCACGCCCATGACGGTCAAGGCCGAGCCCTTCCAGGCGCGCGCCTCCCCGGCGGTCGGCGCACCACAGGGTGACGCCCCCGCTCCGAACGGCGCGGCGAATTAGCAAGGAGCGGCCTCAATGCTGTCGAGATTCTTTCTCGCCCGGCCGGTATTCGCGTGGGTGATCGCCATCGCCATGATGGCGGCGGGTGTGCTGGCGATCCATAACCTGCCGATTGCCCAATACCCGCCGATTGCACCGCCAGCCATCGCGATCAACGCGTTCTACCCGGGTGCCTCGGCGGAAACCGTCGAGAACACGGTCACCCAGATCATCGAACAGAAGATGACGGGGCTGGACGACATGCTGTACCTGTCGGGCGTCAGCTCATCTTCCGGTGCGTCGCGCATCGAGCTCACCTTCGCGCCGGGCACGGATCCGAACGTCGCCTGGTCGAAGGTGCAGAACAAGCTCCAGCTCGCCATGGCCAGCCTGCCGGCCGTCGTGCAGCAGCAGGGGGTCAAGGTCAGCAAGTCGACCCGTAACTACCTGTTGCTCGTCGGCCTCATCTCCGAGGACGGCAGCATGAGCGGTGAGGATCTGCGTGACTACGCGCAGTCCAACCTGGAAAAGGTCCTCTCGCGCGTGCCGGGTGTCGGTGAAGTGGAGAACTTCGGCTCACAGTACGCCATGCGCGTCTGGGTTGATCCCGACAAGCTCACCAGCTACAGCCTGACCGTCGAGGACGTGATCGCGGCGCTCAGGGCCTACAACGTCGAGGCCTCCGCCGGCCAGCTGGGCGGCGCGCCGGCCGTGCCGGGCCAGCGCATGAATGCCGCCATCGTCGTGCAGCACCTGCTGCAGACCCCCGAGCAATTCGCCAATATTCCGATCCGCAGCAATGCCGACGGCTCGGTGGTGCGCGTCAATGACATCAGCCGCACCCAACTCGGTACCGAGCGTTACGACATCGAGGCCAATTTCATGGGCAAGCCGACCGCCGCGCTGGCGATCCGCCAGGCCGCTGGCGCCAACGCCCTGGAGACGGCGGACAACGTTCGCAACAAGATGGAGGAGATGAGCCGTTATTTCCCGCCGGGCATGAAGGTGATTTACCCCTACGACACCACGCCCTTCACAAAGGTCGCCATCGGTGAGGTCGTCAAGACGCTCATCGAGGCAGTCGTGCTGGTGTTCCTGATCATGTGGCTGTTCATGGGCAGCCTGCGCGCCACCTTGATTCCCACGATCGCCGTGCCGGTGGTGCTGCTGGGCACCTTCTTCGTCCTGCTTCTGTTCGGCTTCTCCATCAACATGCTGACCATGTTCGCGATGGTGCTCGCCATCGGCCTGCTGGTCGACGACGCCATCGTGGTGGTGGAAAACGTCGAGCGCATCATGAGCGAGGAAGGGCTTCCGCCGTTCGAGGCCACCGCCAAGTCCATGACGCAGATCACGCCGGCACTGATCGGCATCGGTGTGGTGCTGGCGGCGGTGTTCCTGCCGATGGCCTTCTTCGGCGGTTCCACCGGCGTCATCTACCGGCAGTTTTCCGTGACGGTGGCGGCGGCCATGCTGCTGTCGGTGGTAGTGGCCCTCATCCTGACGCCGGTGCTGTGCGTCACCCTCCTGAAGCCCGTGCCCAAGGGGCATGAGCCCTCCGAAGCCGCCATCCGGTTCCTGCGCCCGTTCTTCCGGTGGTTCGACCGTGTCTTCTTCAGGTTTCGCGATTGGTATGTCCGCGCCGTTGGCCATGTCCTGGCGCGGCGACTGCGGTTCGTGGCGGTTTACGTGCTGATCGTGGCGGGGCTGGGCTTGCTGTTCATGCGCATGCCTACGGCCTATCTGCCGGACGAGGACCAGGGCATCCTGATGGTGCAGGCGGTGCTGCCCACCGGCTCGACGCTCGAGCAGACCGAAGCGGTCATGAACCAGATGCGCGACTACTTCGCCCAGAACGAGCAGGCAACGGTCGATTCGGTCATGAGTGTTGCGGGCATCAGTTTCGGTGGTGAAGGCCAGAACGTCGGCCTCGGCTTTGTCAGGCTCAAGGACTGGAACCTGCGCCAGCGTCCCGACCTCAAGGTCAAGGCGATCGCTGGACGGGCGATGGGTGCCTTCGCGCAGATCAAGGGGGCGATGGTGTTCGCCTTCCCGCCGCCGTCGGTCATCGAGCTGGGCAACGCCAGCGGCTTCGACTTCCAGTTGCAGGACCGCGGCGGCCTCGGCCATGAAGCCCTGATGAACGCGCGCAATATGCTGCTCGGAATGGCGGCACAGGATCCGCGTCTCATGCAGGTGCGCCCCAACGGCATGGAAGATGCGGCCGAGTATCACATCGACGTCGATTGGGACAGGGCGGGTGCCATGGGCGTACCCGTGAGCGCCATTCACAACACCATCGCTGCGGCCTTTGGCGGCGCTTACGTGAACGACTTCATTCAGGCCGGACGGGTCAAGCGCGTCTATCTGCAGGCCGATGCGCCACTGCGCATGCTGCCGACGGATCTGGAAAAGCTCCAGGTGCGCAATGAGGAGGGCAAGATGGTGCCCTTTACTGCCTTCGCCAGCGGCAGCTGGGTGCAAGGTTCGCCGAAGCTGGAGCGCTTCAACGGGTTCCCGTCGATCAACATCTGGGGCAGTCCAGCACCTGGCTACAGCACGGGCGACGCGATGCGAGCGATGGAGGAACTGGCCGCGCGCCTGCCGCAAGGCTTCGGCTACGACTGGACCGGCCTGTCCTACCAGGAGCGCATGGCCAGCACCCAGACCACTCTGCTGTATGCCTTCTCGCTCTTCGTCATCTTTTTGTGTCTGGCGGCGCTGTACGAGAGCTGGCCGATTCCGATCGCGATCCTGCTCACCTTGCCGCTCGGGGTGATCGGCGGCGTGGTCGCGTCCAGCCTGCGCGACATGCCCAACGACGTGTATTTTCAGATCGGCATGCTGACCACGCTGGGGCTCACGACGAAAAACGCGATCCTGATCATCCAGTTCGCCAAGGCGCAGCTCGAGGCTGGCATGGGATTGATCGAGGCGACGCTGGAGGCGGCAAAGCTGCGCCTGCGCCCCATCGTCATGACGTCGCTGGCCTTCGGCTTCGGCGTGCTGCCGCTGGCGCTGGCAGGTGGCGCGGGCGCCGGCGCGCAAACCGCCATCGGTACCGCGGTGCTCGGCGGCATGGTGACCTCGACCCTGCTGGTTATCTTCTTTGCCCCGTTGTTC
>JAYRNU010000136.1:0-22580 GCA_041912015.1 Thiobacillus sp.
CCAAGCAGATCGAGAAAAGGGCGCTGGAAAAGCTCCGCAAGGCGCTGGAAGCCCACGGCATCGATGCCGAGACCGTGAAGCGATATCTGGCCGACCGAGATGCATGCAGCCCCACGGACTGGAGCGAGGACTTATGAGGTCGGGCTCGCGGCGTCGAATTCCGCTATCCCCGCAACGCGATCAACGTCGCCTGCGGGCCGGATTTCAACGCTGACTGTTTTCCTGCGGGGCCGGCGCCCGGACGCGCACCAGGTAGTTGCGTGCCAGTCCCTTGTAGAGCGGCTTCGGGCAAATCATCCGGGAAACGGCCGTTGCAAGCAGCGTGGCCAGCATCAGGGGCACCACCATGTCATGGTTGTCGGTCATTTCCATGACGATGACGAAGGCCGTGATCGGCGCCTGGACCACGCCTGCGAAATAGGCCGCCATGCCGATCACGATCAGCGCGCCTGCATCCGCCGGGGTCGCCCAGCTGGCGATCACCTGCCCGAAACCGGCACCGGCCGACAGGCTGGGGGCGAACAGGCCGCCGGGTATCCCGCTGATGAACGAAACGAAGGTCGCCAGCAGCTTCCACAAGCCATAAGCGGTGGGGACCTCGCCTGATCCTTCCAGCAGGCTCTTGGCTTCCGCATAGCCACTGCCGTAGACGGTATTGCCGGAGGCAAGGCCAATCAGGGCCAGCAGCAAGCCGCAGGCGGCGGCGAAGTAGACCGGATGGGCGCGCATGTAGATGCCCGTCCGGCCCGGCAAACCATGCGCCGAGAACGCCAGCAGCAGGCGGCTGAACCCGCCGCCCAGCGCGCCGCCCGCCAGTCCGCACAGGAACACGCCTTGCCAGCCGGAGGCTCCTTCGAGTGAAGCATTGGTGGCACCGAAATAGGTGTAGTCGCCCTGCACATAGATTGCAGCCAGGCCGGCAATGATGACCGCGGTGAGCAGGATGCCGCTCGCGCGTTCCTCGAACGAGCGCGCCATTTCCTCGATGGCGAACACGATCCCGGCAAGTGGCGTGTTGAAGGCGGCTGCCACCCCCGCACCACCCCCTGCGATGATCAGACCCCGGTCCATCAGGTGCCGGGGGAAGCGTGCGAGCCAACGCAGGTTGTAGAGCAGGGCGGCGCCAATCTGAACGGTCGGTCCTTCGCGGCCCACGCTCGCACCTCCCGCCAATCCGACGATCGTCAGCAGGATCTTGCCGGCCGCCAGCCGCAGCGACAGCACCCTGTTGCGGTCCTCGCCGTCGGCCATGCGGATGGCTGCAATCGTCTGCGGGATGCCGCTTCCTTCGGCGCCCCTGAAAAACCGTTGGGTCAGGGCAGCCACGCCGGCAAGGGTCAGCGGCGTGATCAGCAGGGGCAGCCACGGAGAGATCGCGAGCACCCTGCGGAATGCGCTATGGGCATGATCGCTGCCCAAGGCGAAAGCCGTGGCAACCAGGCCCACCACGACGGCGCCGCCCCAGAAAACAATGCGCCGCAACCACAGCCTGGCTGAAAACAGGCTGACGCGGTGGCGTTTCTGGATATAGGGCAAACGCGGTTGCGGCCATTGCATGATGAGCCGATAGTAACCCCGGCTGGTGCTGGCTGTCTCGCCAGCACCTTACGCCGCCTACGGCAAGTCGCGCTTGCGGAATGCGATTCGACGCGACAGCCAGTGGTGCAGACCGAGCCTGCCGGGGCCGCTCAGCAGCAGCGGCGATCGTGCGTTCCCTGCAGGAATTCCCCCTGACGCTCGAATCGATTCGTCGAGGGACGATCATGCTGTACTCGCGTCTGATATCACGCCGAAATTGTGTAAGGTGTCGCGAATGGATACGACAAACGGCATGTGCCGCTGAAGGGAGAACCTCATGTTCAGAATTGCCATCGCCGCGCTGGCGGCCGCCAGCCTCGTCTCCTCGGCCTATGCGATGGACGGGATGATTCGACTGCCGAGTGCGCATGCGCCTCATGCCAGCCTCGACAGGCTGGAGGCGCTTGCCAGGGAACGCGGCATGAAGGTGTTCGTGCGCATCGACCATGCGGCAGGTGCGCGCAGCATCGGGCAGGACATGCGTCCCACCGAACTGATTGTGTTCGGCAGTCCCAAAGGGGGTACCCCGCTGATGCTGTGCGCGCAGACCTATGGTATCGACCTGCCGCTGCGGGTGCTGGCGTGGCAGGACGAAAAGGGTGCCAACTGGCTGGGCTACGTCGACCTGGCGACACTCGGCCACGCGCTCAAGGGGTCAGAGTGCGAGACGGCACGTGATCGCCTGACCGCCACGCTCGACGAATTGGTGCGCGGGGCGGCCAAGCCCTGATCGCTTGAAGCGTGTCACTTGCTTCCTCGATATTGAGGCAGCGGAGACTGTCTGACCGCTGCATCGCGGGCAGCGCACCGGCAGAGAAACGTTGCGGTACAAGGCACTGGCCTGTATAGTGCAGCCTCCCGCACCCAGCCAATCGGTGCGCGGTTCCTTGAATCCCGATCACGCGATCCCCTTTTCGTCTGCCTCGATTGGTGTCACTGCATACGTGACAGGCCGTCGCAGGAAACCACATGACTGCTGAAACAACTTTTCCCGGCCTTGCGCTGGCCGAACCCATTTTGCGTGCCATTGCCGATGCCGGCTACACCACGCCCACCCCGATCCAGGCGCAGGCCATCCCGCAGGTGCTGGCCGGTGGCGACCTGCTCGCCGCTGCGCAGACCGGCACCGGCAAGACTGCAGGCTTCACCCTGCCGATTCTGCATCTGCTGTCGACGCGTCCGGTGCAGAATACAAGGCCGGGCCGTCCGCGCTGCCTGATCCTGGTACCGACGCGCGAACTCGCGGCGCAGGTCGAGGAGTCGGTCAAGACCTACGGCAAGTACCTGCCGCACACCTCGATGGTGATGTTCGGCGGCGTCAATATCAACCCGCAGTTCAAGGCGCTGAAGTCGCGCGTCGACATCCTGGTGGCCACGCCCGGGCGCCTGCTCGATCACCTCGGGCAGAAGACCGTCGATCTGTCCGGCGTCGAGATCCTGGTGCTCGACGAGGCCGACCGCATGCTCGACATGGGCTTCATCCGCGACATCAAGAAAGTGCTCGCGGTGCTACCGAAGCAACGGCAGAACCTGCTGTTCTCGGCGACATTCTCCGACGACATCCGCGCGCTCGCCAACGGCCTGCTGCACAACCCGAAGAGCGTCGAAGTGGCGCGCCGCAATACCACGGTGGAGGTCGTCGAGCAGTCGATGCACCGCGTGCCGCAGGCGCACAAGCGTGACCTCCTGGCGCACCTGATCAAGCACCACGACTGGCAACAGGTCTTGGTTTTCACCCGCACCAAACACGGCGCCAACAAGCTCGCCGAAAAGCTCAACAAGGACGGCATCAGCGCCGCCGCGATCCACGGCAACAAGAGCCAGTCGGCGCGCACCAAGGCGCTGGCGAGCTTCAAGGACGGCAGCGTCCGCGTGCTGGTCGCCACCGACATCGCCGCGCGCGGCATCGACATCGACCAGCTGCCGCAAGTGGTCAACTTCGAACTGCCCAACGTGCCGGAAGACTATGTGCACCGGATCGGCCGCACCGGCCGCGCCGGGGCAACCGGCGCGGCGCTGTCGCTCGTGGACGACGAGGAAATCAGTTACCTGCGCGACATCGAGAAGCTGATCAAGCGTTCGATCGTGCGCGTCGAAATCGAACCCGGCTTCGTGCCACCCGCCAAGTCTGACCTGATGTCGGACGAGCGACCGCCACGACCGCCGCAGGGCCGTGGCGGACCACGCCAGGGCGCCGGACAGCGCCAGGGGCGAAATCCCGGACAGGGTCAGCCCGGCAACCGCGCCGCTCCCGGCCGGGCTCCCCAAGGCAAGCCCGCGGGCGGCGCCCGTCCGGCGGCAAAACCCGCACCCGACCGAGCCGGCGCCAGCCATCCCGCGCAGGCGCGCAAGCCGCGTCCGCAGGCGGCGCTTTTCTCGGCCAAGCCGGGCACACGCGGACATTGAGCCCGCCAGCAGGCCGACCCGGGTGTCACGACCGGGTCAGGCGTGCCGCGACCCAGGTGGCTCCGAGCGCCACGCCCAGCAGGGCGAACGCGACGCCGAGGCGGTTCAGCGAATCCGGCGCCAGCATGAGCAGCCCTCCGAGCTGCAGCATCATCAGGCCGGACATCAGCTTGAGCAGGCGGCCTTCGCGTTCACTGAGCCTGCGGGCGCCCATGGTGAAGGCGAACACCCCGACGATGACCGCAAGCGGAATGACGTAGATAAGGTTGTACAGCGCCAGGTACAGATAATGTTGGGCAGGGCCGAGATCCTGCAGGGTCAGCAGGCGCGTGTAGACCATGGGAAAGCCAGCCGTGCACAGCAACTCGTAGAAATTGGCGGCCATTGCGAGTACCAGCGTGGCAGCAAGCATGGCCGGCAGGCTGCCGGCAGCGAGGATGGCGCGCGCGCGCCGATACAGTCCGGGCTTGCGACTTTCCGGTATCGATAGCGTCAAGCCGCGCCTGAAGCGGAAGAAATCCTTGACGTTGATCAGCCCGACCGCCAAGGCCATCAAGCCGGCGGCCCGCGTCACCCAGGCCAGGTTGCCGAGCAGCTGGAACAGATTGAGCCATGCCGCCATGAAGGCGAAGTACATCGCCCCCGAACACAGAACGAACACGCCGCCGATCGTCAGCATGCGCGCGCGGCTGTTCTGGTGGACCAACAGCGACAGCAGGAACAGCAGCACGAAGAACGCGCAGGGATTGAAGGCGTCGAGCGCGGCGATCAGCACGGTCAGCAGCGGCAGCGACAGGGTGTCGGCCCTGATCTGGCCCAGAATAGGCAGGGTCATATTCGCCACGGGCAGGGTGCGGGCGACGTCGATCGCGCTGCCGCTCTGCGCGGCAGCGCGGCAGGCATCCAGGGCAGCGAGCAGTGCCTGCCCGGTGCGCGCGTCGCTGTCCCAGCCGGTCCACATGCGGCCGCAGAAAAGCATCGCCGGGACGGCCTGTGCGGATTGTCCGAGCTGGCCGGCCAGCGCGACATAGTGGCGGATGTGCTCGGGATGGCGGGTGAGTTCCAGGGAATGCAGCCTGACCCATGGCCGCCCGGCGGGAATGGCTTCGACGAAGGGACGCGCTTCCAGGCAATGCGGGCAGCTCAGCGACCAGAAGAAATAGAGATCAACAATCGGGCGGCCGTCTGCGCCTGGTTCGACCCAGGTCGCCGCAGCCTCGGCACGCGGCGCCAGAACGGCCAGCAGCATCACGATGCATCCTATCGCGAAGAGCCATCCGCGAACGCTGGCTTCGGCATGGGCGAGGCAGGCGGGGCAGTGCCGCAGGCGGTCTGCGTTCATTGCGGTCGGTGTGGGCGTGACAGCACGCTGTCCAGTATCGTCGAAGATACAATTCTGCACATGGAAACGCCGTTGAGCTACGACGAACTTCCCTACGACAGCCTGCCGCTGCCCGAGACCCAGCCTGATTTCCTGGCAGCGGTCGCTCGACTGCATGGTTTCGATGCCCCGGATCCGCGCCACGCACGCATTCTCGAACTCGGCTGCGCGCAGGGCGGCAACCTGATTCCGCTGGCGTGGCGCTGGCCCGAGTCCGATTGCGTGGGGATCGAACTGTCGCGCGCGCAGGCGCAGGCGGGTGCCGCGTTCATCGCCGGCCTGGGAATCCGCAACGTTCGCGTGCTGCATGGCGACCTGGCCGCATTGCCGGATGACCTGGGCGCCTTCGACTACATCATCGCCCACGGGGTATTTTCCTGGGTGTCGCCGGCAGTCCGGCAGGCGCTGCTCGACGTCTGCCGCAGCCATCTGAGCGAACAGGGCATCGCCTACATCAGCTTCAACGTCGCGGCGGGCTGGGGCCGCCTGCAGCCCTTGCGCGCCGCGCTGCTTGAGCGCACCTCGCCGCGCTTGCCGGCGCCGGCGCGCCATCGGCAGGCGCTCGAGGTGCTCGCTGCACTGGAATCCGAATGGGCCGATCCGCTTCTCTTGAAGGAGATCGACTACCTGAAGACGGCATCGCCTTCCTATCTGTTTCACGAATACCTTGCCGAATTCAACACGCCGCTGAGCTTCGCCGAATTCGCCACGCAACTCGAGTCGCATGGCCTGCGCTATGTCGGCGAAGCCGGGCCTCGCAGCGCCGTGGTCGAACTCGAGGACGCCTGGGGGCTGATACCGGAAAGCATGGCCGGGCGCTGGATGGATGCCGAGGCCGCACTCGACGATGCCCGGGCGACCCGCTTTCGCCGCGCACTCGTCGCGCGTGACGATGCGCCCTGCGCCCAGCCGCCGGCATCACAGACGCTGACCGGTCTGTCGTTCTGCGCGGATGTGTCGAGCGACGACGAAATCGATCTGGCGACGGCAAGCGAGCAGAATTTCGCCAATCCCTCAGGCCGCAGCTTCCCTGTCGCGCAGCCGGCCATGAAGGCGGCGCTCATGGCCCTGTCGACGGTCTACCCGAAAGCCCTGAGCTATCAGGAACTCCTGGTCGCCGTCCGGCAAGTCCTGGCCGAATATGGCGGGGGCGGCGACTTCGACGAAGCCGCACTGCGCGAGGCGCTGTTCCAATGGACCATGGCCCACGGGGTCATGCCGACCGTCGATGCAGGGGTGCAAGCGGAAGCGCCGGGGATCCATCCGCGTGCCCATGCCCTGGCCCGCCAGCAGGCGAATTCGCCTGGCTGGGCGGTCAGCGGTGCGCGGCACGGGATTCTGGAACTCGACGGGCCTGCGCGCAGCCTGCTGTCCCTGCTCGACGGCAGCCACACGATCGACGAGCTGGCGGGCATCATGCAGGCAACGCTGGCTGGGAGCGGAGTGGAATTGTCGCGGGAGACCGTCCGCGACCTGATACAGGGGCAACTGTGGCTGTTTTCTCGCCAGGGGCTGCTGTCGAACTAGACCCCGCGCAGGTAGCCGGCGCCTGCCCGCGAGCCTGACCCTTGCGATCTGTCAGTCCAGTGCCCGCAACGACTGCAGAGGCGGAACACGCGTGATGTGGCGCGTGGTCAGCCAGCCGCTCGTCGCCACCAGCAATGCGCCTGCGAGCGGCAGCACGATCCATAGCCAGGGATGCAGGCGAAGCGGCAGGTCGAACAGGCGTTCGCCGATCAACGCCATGGCAATTTCGGTGCAGGCACTGGCAAGCAGGCCGGCCAGCACGCCCAGAGCGAGAAATTCGCTCCACAAGCTCTTGGCCAGGTAGGCGCGCTGCGCACCCAGGGTGCGCAGCAGGACGGCTTCCTGCTGCCGTGCGTCGAGACTCGCCAGCAGTGTGGCGACGACGACGGCCATGCCGGCGGCGAGCAGGAACCCCAGCAGCAGCTGGATCGCACCGATGATCTGGTCGAACACCGACTCGATATTGGCGATCAGCTTGTCGAGTGCCAGCACCGTGACCCCCGGAAAGGCCCTGACGAAGCCTGGCAGCATGCCGGTCGAACTGGCGGGCACATGGACGCTGGCGATCGAGCTGGCGGGCAGGTCATCGAGCTGGCCGGGGGCGAAGATGACGAAGAAGTTCGGCTGCATCGAATCCCATTTGACGCTGCGCAGGCTGGTGATGCGTGCCTCGATCGACTGATCGCCGACGCGAAAGCCCAGCAGGTCGCCGATTTCAAGGTGGAGCCGCTCGGCCATGCCGGATTCGACCGAGATCTCCGCCGCGTCGCGTCGGGCGCCGTTCGCCGGGGAGCCATGCCAGCGCCCGGCCAGGATGGCGTTGTTGGGGGGCAGGGCGGCGGTCCAGGTCAGGTTGAGCTCGCGCCGCAGCGTGTTGCTGTCGCGCTCGTCCTCGGGCACGGTATCCGCGATGGGGACGCCGTTCTTGGTGGCGAGGCGGCCGCGGACCATCGGGTAGAGCGCGGAAGCCTTGAGATGGTGCTGCGCCAGATACGCGGCCACCGCTTGTTGCTGGGTGGGCGCGATGTTCACCAGAAAGTAGTTGGGCGCGTCCGCGGGCAGCTGCTGGCGCCAGCTGCTGACGAGGTCGCTGCGCACCAGCGCCAGCAGGGCCACCAGGAACAGCGCCAGCGTGAAGGCGCCAAGCTGCAAGGTGCTGTCGAAGCGATGGCGCAGCAGCTGCGCCAGGCCGAAGCGCACCGGGCCGTGGGCCATGCGCTGCACGCCGCGTCCCGCCAGCAGCGCCAGTCTTGCCAGCAGCGCCAGCACCAGGACGAGTCCTCCAAGCGCGCCGATGAAAATGCCGACCAGCCTGGCGTTGCCTGCATACCAGCCGATCAGGAGCAGCAGCGCAGATCCGCTGAGTCCCGCGCTGATCCAGGCACTGACCGGCAGCGGCGGCAGGTCGCGCCGCAGGACCCGCAGCGGCGGTACGTGAATCAGGCGCATCAGGGCCGGCAGGCTTGCCCCTGCCAGGGCCAGCAGGCCGCTGACGATGGCGACGCCTGCCGGCGCCAGGCCGAGTGTCGGCAGTCGCGTGGCGGCGTCTGGCAGGACCAGCTGTGCCAGCGCCTGCTGCATCAAGGCGCCGATGGCGACGCCGATCAGGCTGCCGAGCAGCCCCAGCGCAAGCAGCTGGACCACATACAGGCTGCGAAGTTGCGCAGTGGTGGCGCCCATGCAGCGCAGCAGGGCAGCCTGGTCGTAATGGCGCAGAGCGTGTCGGTGGGCGGCGATCGCAATCGCGACGACCGACAGCAGCAGGCTGACGAGCGCGGTCAGCTGGATGTAGCGGTCGGCATCGGCGAACGCACCGCGCAGGGTTTCGACGCCCTCGCGCGAGCCGATCAGGCGCTGGGTACTGTCGAGAGCGGGCTTGAGCCTGGCGCCCAGCGCCTTGATCTGGTCGGGCGCGCCGGAGAACTGATAGAGATGGGTGACCCGGCTGCCGGGCTGCAGCACGCGGGTCTTTTCGACCTCGTCGGCACGCAGGAAAACGCGCGGCGCGAGGCCGAACACGCCGCCGAGCTGTCCCGGTTCTTCGACCACGACGCCGGCGATGGTGAAGCCGGCTTCGCCGATCTGCACGCGGTCGCCCACTGCGGCCGACAGCAAGGGCAGCAGATCGGACGCGACATAGATGGTGCCTGGCGGCGGCTGTGCCGGGCGCGGCGTCCCGGCCTCGAACGGGCCTGGCGCGATGCGCACGCTGCCGCGCAGCGGGTAGGCGTCATCGACGGCACGCAGCGTGGCGAGCTGGAAGGCGTCGCCCCTGGATAGCATGCTGGAAAATTCGAGTGCATGGCTGGTCCCGAAGCTGCCGATCCGCGCCAGGTCGACCGGCCATGACTCGATCGGGCGTGGGCTGGTGACCAGCAGGTCGGCGCCGAGGAAACTTGCTCCCTGTTCGCCCATGGCACGCTTGAGGCGGTCGCCGAGGAAGCCGGTGGTGGCCACGCTGCCGACGCCGATGATCAGCGCCAGCAGCAGAATGCGCCATTCGCCGCTGGCACGTTCACGCCGCAACAGCCACAGGCCCAGCCTCAGAAGCCTCATGCGACGGCCGCTTCGCTCGCGTGGCCGGCAACCAGATGCAGGCGACGCTGGCAGCGTGCCGCCAGCGCCTCGTCATGGGTGACCAGGATCAGCGTCGTTTGGACGGAAGCATTGAGCTCGAACAGCAGCTCGATGATGCGTGCGCCGGTCTCCGCATCCAGATTGCCGGTGGGCTCGTCCGCAAACAGGATCTGCGGGTCGGTGGCGAAGGCGCGAGCAATGGCGACGCGCTGCTGTTCGCCGCCGGACAGCAGCCGCGGCGTGTGGCCGCCACGGGCCGCGAGGCCGACGCGGTCGAGCCAGCGTCTGGCGCACTCGGGCGCGTCGGCACGCCCGGCCAGTTCCAGCGGCAGCAGGATGTTTTCCAGTGCGGTGAGCGCGGGCAACAGCTGAAACGACTGGAACACGAAGCCGACGCGGCCTGCACGCAGGCGGGCACGGGCATCCTCGTCAAGGTCGCTGAGGCGCTGGCCGAGCAGGAAGATTTCGCCGGACGATGGCTGGTCGAGACCGGCCAGCAGCCCCAGCAAGGTTGATTTGCCGGAACCGGATGCGCCGGTGATGGCGAGCGTTTCGCCCGCTTTGACGTCAAGCCCGACATCGCTGAGGATGGCGAGGGGGCCGTCAGCGGTGGTCACGTGCTGCGACAGCGCGCGCGCCATCACGACAGCTTGCCCCTGCTGCAGGTGCGAGCCGTCGGCCGGGAACTGCGTGGTGTCGGGTGGCGTCATTGACATGGGTCGAATCAAGGTGAATGAATGAATTATCGCGCGTGGATGCTGTTGTTGCTGTGGCTGCCGGGTTGGGCGACGGCAGCTTCCTGCTCCCTGTTGATTGTCGGGGACAGCCTGAGTTCCGGCTATGGGCTGGCAAATGGCACGGGCTGGGTGGACAAGCTCGGTGCGCGCCTCGAAAAATCGGCGCCGGGCTGGCAGGTGATCAACGCCAGCGTGAGCGGCGACACCACGCAGAACGGGCTGCAGCGGCTGAAGCCTGCGCTGGAGCGACACCACCCGCACGGGGTGCTGATCGAGCTCGGCGGCAACGATGCCATGCGCGGCGTTCCGCCGGCTGAAATCCGGAAAAATCTGGTTGCGATGATCCGCCAGGCCAAGGCGACCGGCGCCTGGGTTGTCCTGCTTGCGGCACCGGTACTGCCCAACTATGGCAAGCCGTATGCCGATGCAGTGTCGAATCTGTTTGTCGAGGTGGCACGCGAGGAGCAGGTCGCCCGGGTGCCGTGCTTCGTCTGCGATGTCGGCGTCGTTTCCGGCCTGATGCAGGCCGACGGCATCCACCCCAACGAAAAGGCCCAGAGCCGGATGCTCGATGCCGTGTGGCCGCACATCAGGAACATGCTGCGCTGCCCGGCGAAAAAACCATGAGCGAGGACCTGTGCCCATGCGGTTCGGGGCGGCCCTACGCGCGCTGTTGCGGACCGCTGCATGACGGCCAGGCCGCCGCGGATGCGCAAAGCCTGATGCGGTCGCGGTATTGCGCCTATGTGCTGGGGCTGGAAGCGTATCTGCTGGGTACCTGGCATCCCGCTACCCGGCCGCCCGCACTTGAACTCGATGCCGCGCCCCGTCCGCAATGGCTGGGTCTGTCGGTCAAGGCCAGCGCGCAAACGGATGATCGGCATGCCACGGTCGAATTCGTCGCGCGCTACAAGATCAACGGGCGGGCGTTCAGACTGCACGAGACAAGTCGGTTCGAGCGGGCTGAAGGGCGGTGGTACTACGTTGACGGCGATATCGAGGCATGACGAAGGGCACCATGTGGTCATGCATGGCCGCCTCGGCCTGCCTGAGGTCGCGATGCGGCACACGTCGCGCGTCGCCAGCCAGGCCCTGATTGCCGTGATTCCTAGAGCATGCTGATCTAGAGCATGCTGATCGAGCGCTGTGTCGATGCCGCCTCCGCAACCCGGCACGATGATCGCGCCGCGGCCGCGCACGTCACTGCGCTCACGCTGTAAGGCCTAGCGCGCACTCAACATCAGCCACACCAGGCGCCGTGCCATTTCCCGCTTGCGTTCGGAATAACCCGACTCGCCAGGTTGGACGCTTTCGCCGGGGGCTGCCTTGAACTGCGTCGTCACAGCGCTTCGCTGTTGCGCCGCCGACGCCATGCCGACCCGGTCGAATCCCGGCGCGGGCTTGACCGCTTCGGCATGCGCCACGCCCAGATTGAACACCAGTGCCATCGTCATCATTGCGAGTTTCATCATGTGCTCCTTGTCCTTGCTTGCGGCTCTGCGCACCGTGCGTCAGAACTTGGTGCAAGCTTAGGCAGCGCCGGGCGGCAGGATAAGCAACCGGGTCGAAACCGGGACGGCCAACCCGGTTGGGGACGGCGACGAAACCGGGTGCGATGGCAAATACGACGCATTCCGCCTCGCGGCACCTGCGGGCGTGCGCCGAGTCGTTATTGCGGCGTGTCGACACGCTGTGCCGGATGGGGGACCTGGCGTATGATCACCGCCAGTTCCGGATAATCGGACGGAAACCATCAGCCAGGATCTGCTGCACGAAGTCCAGACAGCCATCACGGCAAGCGACATGAGCCAGCCCCATCAGTCGAATACCATGTCCGGCGCACTTGCGCTGGGCGCGCTCGGCGTTGTCTTCGGTGACATCGGCACCAGCCCGCTCTATACCATGAAGGAGATCTTCAGTGGCCACAACCTGGCGCTGAGCCAGGACAATGTTCTGGGAATTCTCTCGCTGGTGTTCTGGGAGCTGATTCTGGTGGTGTCCGTGAAGTACGTCACGATCATGATGCGCGCCGACAACAAGGGTGAAGGAGGGATTCTGGCGCTGCTCTCGCTTGTCCAGGGGCAGGCCCCGCTGCATTCGCGCAGCCGCTGGTTCCTGATGTCGCTGGGCTTCCTCGGCGCTTCCTTCTTCTTTGGCGACAGCCTGATCACGCCTGCCATCTCGGTGCTTTCCGCCGTCGAGGGACTGGAGATCGGCGCCCCGGCTCTCGAAGCCCTGACCGTTCCGCTGGCGCTGGGAATCCTGGTCGGACTGTTCGTGATTCAGCGCCGTGGCACGACGACGCTTGGCAAGCTGTTCGGTCCGGTCATGCTGGCCTGGTTCGGGATTCTGGGCGTACTCGGCCTGCTCAGCGTTCTCCAGCATCCCCAGGTGCTTGCGGCCCTGTCGCCCGACTACGGCGTGCACTTCTTTGCGACGCACGGCTTGGCCGGCTTCCTGATTCTCGGATCGGTCGTGCTGGCGATTACCGGTGCGGAGGCGCTTTACGCGGACATGGGGCATTTCGGCCGTCAGCCGATCCAACTCGTCTGGTTTTTCTATGTGCTGCCGGCACTGCTGCTCAACTATTTCGGCCAGGGCGCTTTGCTGCTCGCCAACCCGGGTGCCCTGCGCAACCCTTTCTACCTGCTCGCGCCGCAATGGATGCTCTACCCGCTGGTCGGACTGGCTACCGCAGCGACCGTGATCGCTTCCCAGGCCGTCATTTCGGGTGCCTTCTCGGTGACCCGCCAGGTGATCCAGATGGGCTATGCGCCGCGTCTCAAGATTCACCACACGTCGGCCAGGGAGGCTGGCCAGATCTATGTTCCGTTCGTCAACTGGGTGCTGATGCTCGGCGTCGCCCTCCTGGTACTCGGTTTCAGAAACTCGGGCAATCTCGCAGCTGCCTACGGCATCGCGGTGACGGGCACCTTCACCATCAGTACCGTCCTGATGTTCATGGTCATGCGGGTGCGATGGGATCTCGGTCTTGGGTTGACGCTGGCCGGCCTGCTGTTCTTCATCACCATCGACCTCGCCTTCTTCGGCGCCAACGCGGTCAAGATTCCCGACGGGGGCTGGTTTCCCCTGGCCGTCGCCTTGCTAATTTTCACCTTGCTCGTAACGTGGAAGCGCGGCCGCGAGATCGTTCTGAGACGACTGCATGAGACCGCTCAGCCGCTGGCTCCGTTCGTAAAGTCGCTGCTGGAGAATCCCCCGCTGCGGGTTTCGGGAACCGCCGTATTCCTCACCGCCGATGCGGGCGTCGTGCCGTCTGCCCTGGTACACAATCTCAAGCACAACAAGGTGCTGCACGAGCGCGTGGTCATACTCAATGTGCGCTATGCCGAAGTGCCGTACACACGCGTCGACAGCAGGCTTCAACTGGAGAAGCTCGACGAAGGCTTCTATCGGGTGGTCGTGCGCTATGGCTTCATGGACGACATCGACCTGCCCAGGGACCTCGCGGAATGTCCATGCGGCGTGCGTTTCGATCTCATGGACACGACTTTCTTTTTCAGCCGGGAGCATGTGATTCCGACTCGCGGGGAGGGCATGATGCTCTGGCGCGAGCATCTGTTTGCGACCATGGCGCGCAATGCAGCCAGCCCGATGACGTTCTTCCGGCTTCCTGCCAACCGGGTCGTTGAACTGGGGTCGCAGATCGAGATATGAACCGAGCCCATCGCGTCAAGATCGACCATTCTCGGTGGAGGGCGCGCGGTCGGAATCCGCGCATTTCGTCCGTCTGTGCATCACAGGCTGGCTGAACGTCCTGGCGGACGATCCGGGGAATTTCCGGATCGCAGACAAGCTCGCACCTTGCAGCGATATTGCGCTGGCAGCATGACCCATGGCCCGATTCAGGCAGGCCGAATTTGCTTCAGGCCTGACTTGGCCTAGGATGGGAAAACCGGCTTTGTTGGAGGTGGCGTGACCATGGATGATCATGACTCTAGCTTTTCCACGCGTCTCAATGAGGTGTTCTTGTACCGCGACATTACCAGCACCCGCGAAAGGATCGCCCGCCTGACTTCCGTGACCGGCCGAAGCCGTCGGACAGTCCGACGCTGGTTGTCCGGAGACTGCGTGCCGCGCCACGATTATGCATTTCTCAGCATAGCCAGTGATCTGGACATAGACGCCGGTTGGCTTTACGACGGTCGGGGCTGGACACCCTGGCAGCATGACTTCGCAGAGAAGCTGGCGTTGCTGCCGCGGGCCTGGGTTCCGAAAATGATGCGCTACTGTCTGCGCCTGCTGAACAAGGATCCGAAGGCATTGCGATGGGCCGAGATGCTTGAACGCGGTGAACTCAGCGCCGAACAGGTTCTGGCCATGGCCTGAACAGAATCGTTCGACAGACTCGCTGGACGTTGCATCCCTTGCTGTAACGATAGTGCGACGCTTCGACTTTGCCGATCCTCCATCGGATTCATGAGCCATCGATATGGAAGGCGCCGTCATTTCCCAATGAATGATGTCCCGCCCGCGGCGCAGCCGTAGAACGGGTCGCGCGCAGCTTTGCTGCAGCATCCAATCTGGCCTGGACCATGCCGATCCTTCGCAAAAGCAGTCAGCGTCGCGGTCCGATCGATGCGGCAAGATTGCACGCCATGGCTAGACGGGTCGCGTGCGACCCTGAACTGGCCCATTTCGAGCAGTTGCCGGCGATTGTGAATATGGGCATGTTTGCCCACATGGCGGCCACCCTCGAAGTGCCAGCCGATATCTCGATCGATGAGCCGTTTCCGATCGTCGAGGTCAGCCGGCCTCAAGCTGACTCGGCGAATTCAAATGGCAGCAGATATGTGAACTCGGCAAGTCTCGCCTCATCAGGCTGTCCCTGGGTCTGAGGTTTCCGACCGTGTCCGCATGCTTCGGTCGTGGGCGAGGCTTTCAGACGCGCAGACCAGCCCGCTGCCTTCCTTGTCCCGCGATGGGGCCCGCCAAAGAAAAAGCACCTGGCCAGAATGCACCAGATGCCTGAATTGTTGGGGTGGATGATGGGACTCGAACCCACGACGACAGGAATCACAATCCTGGACTCTACCAACTGAGCTACATCCACCATTGTGCCGCCAACACTGGTTGGCGACTGAAACTCTGGCCTGCCCGACAGGAATCGAACCTGTAACCCCCAGCTTAGAAGGCTGGTGCTCTATCCAGTTGAGCTACGGGCAGCGACTCACTATTCGGGCGTTCAAATCCGCAAGTGCACGGGCGCTTGGCGGAAGGGTGTCCAACGCGGGACAAATCGGGGTGGTCGGGGTGAGAGGATTCGAACCTCCGACATCCTGCTCCCAAAGCAGGCGCGCTACCGGGCTGCGCTACACCCCGAAATCCAATCGGCGCCCGTCAAGCCTGGAAGTCAAAGGCGGGCGCATTTCGGAGACGCGAGACTATACCTTGACGACACGACCGGGTCAATTTTCGCTTGAGTCGGACCCGGTATTTCCTGGAAAATCGACGTTTTGCTTCAGGGTAGTCTCGATGAGCGCACGCATTCTCGACGGCAAGGTGATGGCCGACACCATCCTTGCAGTGATCCACGACAAGGTGGCTGAACGCGAGGCCCAGGGCAAGCGTCGCCCTGGACTTGCCGTGATCCTGGTGGGCGATGATGCCGCATCGGCAGTATATGTGCGCAACAAGAAGCGGGCCTGCGAGCGTGCCGGCGTCACCAGCGTGTCGCACGACCTGCCGAGCGCGACGACGCAGGACCAGCTGCTCGCGTTGATCGATTCGCTGAACGCCGACGCGGCGATCGACGGCATTCTGGTGCAGTTGCCGCTGCCGGCGCATATCGATGCGGAAACGGTGATCGAGCGCATCCATCCCGCCAAGGACGTCGACGGATTCCATCCCTACAACATCGGTCGGCTGGCGGTGAAGATGCCGACGCTGAGACCGTCCACCCCACGCGGCATCATGACGCTCTTGCGTGCGACCGGGGAGGAATTGCGCGGCAAGAATGCGGTCATGGTCGGTGCTTCGAATATCGTCGGCCGGCCCATGAGCCTGGAGCTGCTGCTCGCAGGATGCACCATCACGGTCTGCCATAGCGCCACGCGCGATCTCGAAAGCTTCGTGCGTGCCGCCGAAGTGCTGGTGGTCGGCGTGGGACGGCCCCGCATGATCCCTGGCGACTGGATACGCGAGGGCGCGATCGTGATCGACGTCGGCATCAATCGCCTGCCCGACGGCAAGCTGGTCGGCGACGTGGATTTCGATTCCGCGGCGCAGCGCGCCAGCTGGATCACTCCGGTGCCGGGCGGGGTCGGACCGATGACGGTCGCGACCCTGCTGGAAAACACCCTCGAAGCGGCGCTGATGCACAATCCCTGAAAAAGGGGTGAACAGTGAACCGTAAGCGGGTATCAGTTTTGGTGCAGCGTCTTTAAATAGGCGACATCAACGAACGGCTGGCCGAGATCCGGACCGGCGATATGCCGGCTCGGGGCACCCGGGTCGCCGAGATCGGACAGCACGACGGCGGCGCCGGTGAAGTCATGGTCTAGCGTGTAGTCGTTGACGGTCACGAGGGTTTTCAGGCCGGCCCCCAGGCTCGCACGCAGGCCGTTCTCCGAATCCTCGAACGCCAGGCAGTCGGCCGCGTCGAGCCCCATTTTTTCTAGCGCGTAATCATAGATGTCGGGTGCGGGTTTCTTGGCTGGCACGATATCGCCCGCCGCGATGAGCTCGAACCAGTCCTGGGTACCGGCGCCAAGGCTGTGCTCCAGCAGGACAGTGACATTTTCCGGCGTGGTCGTGGTGGCGATTGCCAGCCGCAGGCCCGCCGCGCGCGCCTCGCCCAGCAGGCGTTTGACGCCCGGGCGCATCGGAATGCCGCCGCGTGCGGCAAGTGCAGCATAGTGCAGGGTTTTTGTCTTGTGCAATTCAGCCACGAGTTCATCGAAATTGTCCGGCTTGCTGTAGTCCGGCCGGTAATGGTCGA
Organism: Thiobacillus sp.; assembly: GCA_041912015.1. Classification (GTDB taxonomy): domain Bacteria; phylum Pseudomonadota; class Gammaproteobacteria; order Burkholderiales; family Thiobacillaceae; genus Thiobacillus. The sequence goes on from JAYRNU010000136.1 coordinate 17,168, forward strand.
TATAGTGCTTCATGCGCTCCTTGCCGCCCGTGACGGCGAGCAGCTTGCCGTACAGGGCGACGTCCCAGTGCCAGTCGAGGCCGGCTTCGCGAAAGGCCTGGTTGAATGCGGGACGGTGGCCGTCGCGCTCGGTATCGGCCAGCGTGCCGTCGACATCGAAAAGCAGTGCTTGGAGGGTCATATGGGTTGCGGCGGATAAACGATTCTGATATTTAGTCGGATTGGGCTTTGCCCGGAATGAACTGATATTTTCAAAGAGAACGAGATGGCTGAAACTTTGATGCGCTTCGAGCCCTACAAGGCCAAAAAGGGCGAAGAATACATGAACGCGAAACAGCTCGAGCATTTTCGCAAAATGCTCGAGGCCTGGAAAGCCGAGCTGTCACAGGACATCGATACCACCCTTCATTCCATGCAGGATGAGCAGACGGTGTTTGCCGATCCCAACGACCGGGCAACCCAGGAGTCGGATATGGCGCTGGAGTTGCGCAACCGCGATCGCGAGCGCAAGCTGATCAAGAAAATCAACGAAACCATCGCCAAGATCGATAGCGGCGATTATGGCTACTGCGAGTCCTGCGGCGTCGAGATCGGACTCGAACGCATGCAGGCGCGCCCGACCGCAACGCTCTGCATCGATTGCAAGACGCTCGAGGAAATTCGCGAGCGTCAGGTGGCAAAATAGGCCGCACGGCGCATCAGGCCACCGTATGTATTGTTGAGACTCGACCGATTCTTGCCATGGAAGATAACGAGGAATTCGACCGTTACTACAACGGCCTGCTTTATAGCGTGATGCGCTGGGACCAGCTCACTGCGTTCTGGCAGAAGGTGGATGCAGATGCCGGCTGGTATCTCTACGCTGTTGGACATGCTGTGCCGCAGGTCTCATCCGGACCGGACAAGGTCAGGCACTTCATGAGCGAGATCGACGAATTGCTGCGACGAGAGCACCACGAGGACTACTGTGCGATTGTCTACGCTGACAACCTGGATGCGCCGAATTTCATCAAGATATACGATCCCAATCATCTCGGCAGCTCGTGCGGGTCCAGTTCGATGAAGTCCTCGGTCCTGCCAGGATGGCTGATGAGCAAGGTACCGCCGCGAGAACTGGAAATGCACGGGGTCGTGACCGGCCAGCGCAAGCGCTGGTGGCAAAGCTTTCTTAATACCTAGACATGAGAAACCGCGCCCGAAAGCGCGGTTTTTTTGATCGCTACGATTACTTGCCGGCCGGTTCGGCAGGCTTCTCAGAAGATTTTGCCGAGGTGCTTTCAGCCGGCTTCTTCGATGCGGTATGCTTTTTCTTCTTGGCAGGCGCAGCGGCAGGCTTCTCTGCAGACGCAGCGGAGGCGGCAGCGGGAGCGGCAGATGCGGCAGGCGAAGACTTGGCATCGGTTGCAGCGAAAGTGGTCAGGCTGAAGGCGCCAGCAACGGTTGCGACGATCAGGGAAGACATCAGTTTGCTCATCAATTTCTCCAGAGTGGTCATGAAAGTATGCAATCGCGGATTGCAACTGCATGCTGCGCACTATGCGGCGCCATGCTTACATGAAGCTTACTAATGTCCACGGGACAGCTTTTTTTCTTGGCATGCTGAACGCTCGATTCTGGCGCTTTGTGTCAGACTTCGCGCATGAAAATCCTGCTCGTCGAAGATGACCCCACGCTGGGCGAGGCTGTCGTGCTGGCTGTTCAGCAGGCAGGCTTTACGGTCGACTGGTCCCGGGATGGCGTGCAGGCGGAAGCCGCGCTGGCAGGTTACCGCTACGATGCCGTGCTGCTGGATCTTGGACTGCCGCGGCGCGAGGGCCTCGACGTGCTGCGCAATTTGCGCAAGCGCGGATCGAATACGCCCGTCATGATCCTGACTGCGCGCGACACGGTCGAGGAAAGGGTGAAGGGCCTGAACTCGGGGGCGGATGATTACCTGTTGAAGCCGTTCGCGCTGGACGAACTGTTGGCGCGATTGCGGGCCTTGCTGCGCCGCGCGCACGGCGTCGCCGACAGCCTGATCCGCATGGGGCGGCTCAGTTTCGACAGCATCAAGCGGCAGGCAAGCGTCGGCGAGACGCCGCTGGTCTTGTCTGCACGCGAAATCCAGGTTCTCGAGATCCTGCTCAGTCATGCCGGCCGGGTCATGGCCAAGGAATCCATCGCAGATCGACTGACGGGCTGGGATGAAGGGGTGGGAGACAACGCAGTGGAGGTCTACGTCCATCGACTGCGGCGCAAGCTGGAGGGCTCTGGCGTCATGATCCGCACCCTGCGCGGGCTGGGCTATCTCCTGGAACTCGAGCGTTGAATACTGGAAGCCGGAAAAGCCTGCGGCGGCAGTTGATTGTCCGCATGCTGTCGATGATGCTTCCGCTGTTCGTCCTGCTGTGGGTCATCGCGCACTTCTCCAGCCAGTATTTCATCAATGAGGCGTTCGATCGCTCGCTGGTCCGGCGAACCTATGCGCTGGCGGACAGGATTGAGGTGGTGCACGGGAAGGTGCGCGTCGATCTGCCGATCGCAGCGCGCGAAATGATGGCCTTTGATCAGGAGGACTTGCTGTTCCACAGCGTTCGCGATCAGCATGGCCAGGTGGTCGAGGGCGAGCTCAGCATGCCGCAGTTGCCAGGAGGCAGGCGCGTCGGTCCGGGTCGGCTGGCCATCTATGATGGCATCAAGGACGGCGACAGGGTCCGTGTAGCCGCGTTTGCGCTGCCTCTGAAGGGAACCAGTGCGAGCGGTTCAGCGCTGGTGCAGGTTGGAGAAACCCTGTCCCGCCGCCAGGCGCTGGCCGGTCGCGCGACCCTGGCCATCGTGGTGCCGATGCTTCTCATGACCCTGATGGCGGCCGTTGCCATTGCCTATGGCGTCGGGCGCGGGCTCGAGCCGGTGGCCCGGTTGCGCGACCGGCTTTCAGCGCGCAAGGCATTCGACCTAAGCCCGGTCCCGCTCGAGGGCACGCCTGCGGAACTGCGGCCATTCCTGGACGAGATCAATTCGTTGCTGCGACGCCTGGCTGAAGCCGTGGAAGCACAATCGCGTTTTGTTTCCGATGCGGCGCATCAGCTGCGAACGCCGATCGCAGGCATGCGTGCCCAAGCCGAAGCAGCATTGGCGAGTCCACACCCGGAGGACGCACAGCACGCGCTGGTGCGCATTGCGCAATCGACGCAAACCATGGGCGACCTGGTTCAGAAGCTGCTCGTTCTGGCACGTGTCGATGCGGCAGAAAACATGCTTCGCCTGGAGCGGCTGGATGGCGCGGAACTGGTCAGGGAAGTCGCGCGTGAGTGGGCGCCCCATGCCCTCGACAAAGGGGTGGAAATCGGTTTTGAAATGAACGGCAGCGCAGCCTGGGTCAGGGGAGACGCGCAACTTCTGCGGGAAATGCTCGCCAATCTGATCGACAACGCCCTGCGCTATGGCGGAAGCCGGATCATGCTGAAGGTGAGCGGCTCAGAACAAGGGACGATGTGGCAGGTCGCTGACAATGGCCCGGGCATTCCGGTACATCAGCGCGCAGCGGTATTCGCACCGTTTTTTCGGCTGTCGACGGGTGTGGATGGCGCCGGGCTCGGCTTGACGATCGTTCAGCGAATCGCCCAGCTTCATGGTGCGGCCGTGAGTCTTGAGACGCCCGAGGCGGGTACTGGCCTGGTGGTCCAGGTCGCATTCCCGGCCGCATCGGATTGACCAAAAAAAAACCGCGCCCATGGGCGCGGTTCTGACTGGATCGGGCCAAGAGCTTAACCGGCGCTTTCCGGTGTTTCGCTGTCGGCGGCGGCAGGTGTCTCCAGCAACGCTTTCATCGACAGGCGCAACCGGCCCTTCTCGTCGGCTTCCAGAATTTTCACCCGCACGACCTGGCCTTCCTTGAGGTAGTCGCCGATGGTGTTCACGCGCTCGTGGGCGATCTGCGAGATGTGGAGCAGGCCGTCGCGGCCGGGCAGCACATTGACGATCGCACCGAAGTCCAGCAGCTTGATGACCGGGCCTTCGTACACCTTGCCGACTTCGACCTCGGCAGTGATTTCCTCGATGCGTTTCTTGGCGAGTTCACCGGCTTCCATGCTGGTGCAGGCGATCTTGACGCTGCCGTCCTCCTGGATGTCGATCTGGGTGCCCGTCTCTTCGGTCAGCGCGCGGATCACGGCCCCGCCCTTGCCGATGACGTCGCGGATCTTTTCCGGGTTGATCTTCATCGCGATGATGCGCGGCGCATAGGCCGACATTTCATGGGTCTCCGAGACCGCGCCTTTCATGATGCCGAGGATGTGCATGCGACCTTCCTTGGCCTGCGAGAGCGCGGCCTGCATGATTTCCTGGGTGATGCCCTTGATCTTGATGTCCATCTGCAGCGCGGTCACGCCTTTATCGGTGCCGGCTACCTTGAAATCCATGTCGCCGAGGTGATCTTCGTCGCCGAGGATGTCGGTCAGCACGGCGAAGCGGTTGCCTTCCTTGATCAGGCCCATGGCGATGCCTGCGACGTGCGCTTTGAGCGGGGCGCCGGCATCCATCAGCGACAGGCAGCCGCCACAGACCGAGGCCATCGACGAGGAGCCGTTCGACTCGGTGATTTCGGACACCACGCGCATGGTGTAGCCGAATTCCTCCTTGCTCGGCAGCACCGCCATCAGCGCGCGCTTGGCAAGGCGGCCATGGCCGATTTCGCGGCGCTTGGGCGAACCCACGCGGCCGGTCTCGCCAGTGGCGTAGGGGGGCATGTTGTAGTGCAGCATGAAGCGGTCGGAGTACGAACCTTCGAGCGCATCGATGGTCTGCTCGTCGCGGCCGGTTCCCAGCGTGGTGACGACCAGCGCCTGGGTTTCGCCACGGGTGAACAGGGCGGAGCCGTGCGTGCGCGGCAGCACGCCGGTGCGTATGGTGATCGGGCGCACGGTGCGGGTATCGCGGCCGTCGATGCGCGGCTGGCCCGACAGGATGCGGTTACGCACCACGCTTGCCTCCAGGCTGTGAAAGGCGTCCTTGACGTGGTTCTGGGCGACGGTGTCCATGTCGGCCGTGATCAAATCGGCGAAGGCTTTGCTGCGCACTTCGTCGACGGCTGCCATGCGCGCCTGCTTCTGCTTGATGTTGTAGGCCTGCTGCAATCCATCCTCGGCCAGTGCCTTGAGGCGCTCGACCATGGCACTGTCTTCGGCGAGCGGTTCCCAGTCCCACGCGTCGGCACCGGCTTCGTCGGTCAGCTCGTTGATCGCGTTGATCGCGGCCTGGAACTGCTGCTGGCCGAACATGACGGCCCCCAGCATGATGTCTTCGGGCAATTCCATGGCCTCGGACTCGACCATGAGCACGGCAGTCTCGGTGCCGGCGACGACCAGGTCGAGCGCCGAGTCCTTGAGTTCGGAGTTGGTCGGGTTCAGTACATACTCGCCGTTGATGAAGCCGA
>JAYRNU010000137.1:0-26215 GCA_041912015.1 Thiobacillus sp.
CTGGACGACACGCGCGACACCCTGATTCTTGCCGTCGCGCCAGGTAATGAAACGACCGGGGTGGCCTGGCTCAACCTCGCCGCCGGCCGCTTCCAGGTCACGGAAATTGCCCCTGCCGCGCTGCCCGCCCTGCTGGCGCGCATCCGCCCGGCTGAAATCCTTGCGCCGGACGGTCTGGATCTGGCCGTGCCCTGCGCGATGCGCCGGCTTGCACCGTGGCAATTCGATACGGCAGGCGCAACCACCCGCCTGGCACAGCAACTCGGCAGCCGCGACCTGGCCGGTTTCGGCGTCAGCGACCTGCCCCTGGCGATCGCTGCCGCAGGCGCCCTGCTTGATTACATCCAGGCCACGCAGCGTACCGCGTTGCCGCATATTCAGTCGATCTACGCCGAACGCGACAGCGACTTCGTGCAGTTCGACGCCGCCACCCGGCGCAATCTGGAATTGACCGAGACATTGCGCGGCGACGCGGCACCGACCCTGCTGTCGGTGCTCGATACCACCTCGACCGGCATGGGGACGCGACTGCTGCGCTACTGGCTGCACCATCCGCTGCGCGACCGGCAGACGCTGTCGCGCCGACGCGATGCCATCGGCACGCTGGCCGGGATGCCCGACGCGACGGCAACGATCGCCCGCCTGCTCAGGAGCTGCGCCGATGTCGAGCGCATCAGCGGACGCATTGCGCTGAAAAACGCCCGCCCGCGCGACCTGTCGGGATTGCGCGACACGCTGGCCCTGCTGCCCGAACTTGCGACGGCCCTGCCCGACGACCAGGCACGCCTGTCGGCCTTGCAATCCTGCTTCGCCGCTCGCCCGGATCTGCACGAACTGCTCGGGCGCGCCATCCGGCCGGAGCCGTCGAGCGTCCTGCGCGAGGGTGGTGTGATCGCCGATGGCTACGACCCCGAGCTTGACGAATTGCGCGCACTGACGCGCGATGCCGGCACCTTCCTGCTGGCGCTCGAGGCGCGCGAGCGGACACGCACCGGGATCGCCACACTCAAGGTCGAGTACAACAGGGTTCACGGCTTCTATATCGAGGTCGGGCGTTCGCACACGGAAAAGATTCCCGACGATTACCGACGCCGGCAGACGCTCAAGAACGCCGAGCGCTACATCACGCCGGAGCTGAAGGCCTTCGAGGACAAGGCACTGTCGGCCCAGGAGCGTGCGTTGGCGCGGGAAAAGACGCTGTTCGACGCGCTGCTGGAGGCGCTGACGCCGCAGGTTCCGGCATTGCTGGAACTGGCGATGGCCCTGGCCGAGGTCGACGTGCTGGCAAGCCAGGCCGAGCGGGCCAGCACGCTCAAGCTCTGCGTACCCGAGTTCAGCGACGAGCCCGGCATCCACATTTGCGGCGGGCGGCATCCCGTGGTCGAAGCCCAGGTTGCGCATTTCATTGCGAACGATGTCGAGCTCGATCGCACGCGGCAGATGCTGCTGATCACCGGTCCAAACATGGGTGGCAAGTCGACCTACATGCGGCAGGTCGCGCTGATCACGCTGCTGGCCTGCTGTGGCCTGTGGGTTCCGGCGCAGTCGGCAAGGATAGGCGACGTCGACCGGATCTTCACCCGCATCGGTGCGTCCGACGATCTGGCCGGCGGGCGCTCGACCTTCATGGTCGAGATGACAGAAACCGCGCACATCCTGCACAACGCCAGCGCGAACAGCCTGGTATTGCTCGATGAAATCGGCCGAGGCACCTCGACCTTCGACGGCCTCGCACTGGCCTGGGCGGTGGCGCGGCACCTGGTCTCCACCACCCGCGCGTTCACCCTGTTCGCCACCCACTATTTCGAACTGACCCAGCTGGCGCAGGAATTCCGCCAGCTTGCCAACGTCCACCTCGACGCCAGGGAACATGGCGCCGAGCTGGTTTTCCTGCACACGGTAGAAGAAGGCCCGGCGTCGCAGAGCTACGGCATCCAGGTCGCACGTCTGGCCGGGGTGCCGGAAACGGTGATTCATGCGGCACGCCGTCACCTGCGCGCGCTCGAGAATGCACAGCTTCAGACCGGACCGCAGGGGGACCTGTTCGCCGCACCGCTTCCGGACGAGGCTCCGCCGACCCATCCTGCGCTCGACCAGCTGCGCGAACTCGACCCCGACGCGCTCACGCCGAAGGCGGCACTCGACATGCTCTACGCGCTCAAGTCGTTGAGCGATGCCGCGCCATGAAGACCCTGCAACTTGGCAGCCGTGAACTCGGCCTCGATTTCGACGGCGCTCTCAGACTGGCAAGCGCCATTGCGCGGCATCAGCTCGGCGATGACACCATGCTGCTGAGCTGGTACGACCGCGAGCGCGACCTGGAATCACCAGCCGGAGTCAGCGAATGCCACGAGGGCTGCGCGACCAAAGGATCATGGGACTATGCGCTCAATCGTGGCGCACGGCTGGCGGTGGAATTCGATGCCGGGCGCTTCTTCTTCTGCTTTCTCTAGTCTCCCGCCGGCATGACCCGAATCGTCTGACCCTGGCACTCGACCGTCATGTTGGCGCGGATTTTTGCCGTCTTGCGGTTCTCGGGTCGCCCGTTCACGGACACTTCGCCGTCGGCGATCAAGCGCTTGCCCTGTCCTCCGCTGTCGGCGACGCCGGTCAGCTTGAGCAGGTCGCAGAGTGCGACGTGATCGCCGCGCAGCCTGAATTCCATGGGGATCGATCTAGAACTTCAGGAAGATTGTCGACCCTGCCTTCAGAAGGACGCGCCGATGGCATGCACGCACACGGCCATCAGCGGCTGAGGCAGAACGCCGAGCGCCAGGACGGCAAGTCCGTTGACCGACAGGATGAAACGCGTGTCGGCACTGGCCGTGATGGGAGTGGTGTCGTGCGGGGTATCGAAATACATGAGCTTGACGATGCGCAGGTAGTAGAACGCGCCGACGAGTGAAAAGAGCACGGCAGCGACCGCCAGCCAGACATAGCCTATCTGAATGACCGACTGCAGCACGGCGAGCTTGGCATAGAATCCGACGGCCGGCGGCACGCCCGCCATCGAGAACATCAGCAGCAGCATCAGGAAAGCCAGCCACGGGCTGCGGCGGTTCAGACCCTTGAAGTCCTCCAGCTGATCGGACTCGAATCCGGCGCGCGACAGCAGCAGGATCATGCCGAAGCCGCCCAGACTCATGAGTGCGTACACCAGCACATAGAACATTGCGCTGCCGTAGCCATTCTGCGTGCCGGCGAGGATGCCGAGCAGCATGAACCCCATGTGCGAAATGGTCGAATAGGCCAGCATGCGCTTCAGATTGGTCTGCGCGATCGCGGCGATGTTGCCGACCGCCATCGACAGCACGGCGAGCAGCACCAGCATGTCGCGCCACTCGGCGACCTGCGACTCGAGTCCCTGACCGAGGATGCGGACGACGAAGGCGAACGCGGCGATCTTGGGCGCACTGCCGATCAGCAGCGTCACGGCGGTCGGCGCGCCGTGATAGACGTCGGGTACCCACATGTGGAATGGCACCGCACCGAGCTTGAACGCCAGTCCTGCGACGATGAAGACGATGCCGAACACGAGCGGCACGTGCAGGTCGGTTCCATCCTGCAATGCGACAGCTATGTCGCCCAGCGACAGGGAGCCGGTCACGCCATAGACCATCGACATGCCATACAGCAGCATGCCCGAAGCCAGCGCGCCGAGCACGAAGTATTTCATTGCCGCCTCGGTCGCCACGCTCGTGTCGCGCTGCAGCGCGACCATGGCATACAGCGACAGCGACAGCAGTTCGAGGCCGAGATAGAGCGTCAGGAAATGGCTGGCCGACACCATCACCATCATGCCCAGCAGCGCAAACAGCGTGAGCACGAAGAACTCTCCCTTGTAGAGTCCGCGCTCGGTCAGGTAGTCGCGCGAGTACACCAGCACCACGGCGACCGTCAGGTAAAGGAACAGCTTCAGCACATCCGACAGTGGATCGTCGATGAACAGTCCCCCCAGTGCCAGCACCGGCATGGTGGACAGGCTGTGCACGGTCAGAAAGGCGGCACCGGCCAGCGTCAGGAGCGACAAGGTATACGCCAGATAGCGCTTGCTGTCGTCGACTGCAGCATCGATCACCAGGATCAGCGACACCATCGCCAGAACGAAGATCTCGGGCAGCGCGGGCGCGAAGTGATGGTAGAAGTCGCTCATCTTGTTACCTTAAGGCAGTTTGCTATGGGCGACATGCGCCAGCAGGTCGACCACCGACATGTGCATCACGTCGGTGACCGGCTTGGGGTAGAGACCCATCGCCAGCACGCAGGCAGCGAGCACGCCGAGCAGCAGGATCTCGCGGTAGTTGACGTCTTTCATCTCCTCGACGCGGGGATTGCCGACATTGCCGAACACCACCCGTTTGTACATCCAGAGCGTATACGCAGCACCGAGGATCAGCGTGGTGGCAGCGACGAAGGCGTACCAGAAGTTGACCTGGGTGGCAGACATGATGACCATGAACTCGCCGACGAAGCCGCTGGTGGCAGGCAGGCCGGCATTGGCCATGGCGAACAGCATGAAGAAGGCGGCGAAAACCGGCATTTTGTTGACCAGGCCACCGTAGTCCTTGATCTGGCGGGAATGCAGGCGGTCGTACATCACGCCGATGCAGAGGAACAGTGCGGCGGAGACGAAGCCGTGCGAGATCATCTGCACCAGGCCGCCCTCCCAGCCGAGCGGGTTGAACAGGAAGAAACCCAGGGTGACGAAGCCCATGTGCGCGATCGACGAATAGGCGATGAGTTTCTTCATGTCTGCCTGCACCAGCGCCACCAGGCCGATATAGGCGACAGCGATCAGCGACAGCATGATCACGAACCAGGCGAATTCATGACTGGCATCCGGCACGATCGGCAGGATGAAACGCAGGAAGCCGTAGGCGCCGACCTTGAGCGTGATCGCCGCCAGCACCACCGAACCGCCCGTGGGCGCCTCGACGTGAGCGTCGGGCAGCCAGGTATGAACCGGCCACATCGGTACCTTGACCCCGAAGGCCAGCAGAAAGGCGAAGAACATCAGCGTCTGCGCCGTCATGCCGAGCGGGATCGCATGCCAGGCCAGGATGTCGAAGCTGCCGCCGGTCTGGAAATACAGATAGATCATCGACACCAGCATCAGCAGCGAGCCCAGCAGGGTGTACAGGAAGAACTTGAAGGCCGCGTAGACGCGGTTGGGTCCCCCCCACACGCCGACGATCAGGTAGAGCGGAATCAGCATGCCCTCGAAGAAAACATAGAACAGGATCCCGTCGAGCGCGGCGAACACGCCGTTGATCAGGCCCGACATGACGAGGAAGGCCGCCATGTACTGCGCGACCCTGTCCTGAATCACCTGCCAGCCGGCGATCACCACCAGGACCGTGACGAAGCTGTTCAGCACGATCAGCGGCATCGATATGCCGTCGACGCCCAGGTGATAGTACACATTGAAGGCGGGAATCCAGGCTGACTTTTCAACGAACTGCATCGCCGAGGTGGCGGTGTCGAAATTGGTCACAAGGGGCAGCGTAACGATCAGGCCAAGCAGCGAGCCAGCCAGCGCGAGCCAGCGTGCCCATCGCGCGTTGTTGTCGGAACCGGTGGCGAGCACGACCACGCCGGCGATGATGGGTACCCAGATAACGAGGGAAAGGAAGTTGTCGGGCATGGGTCAGTTCAGCCGGGCAAACCAGGTCACCAGGGCAAAGACCCCGATCAGCATGGCGAAAGCGTAGTGGTAGATGTAGCCCGACTGGAAGATCTTGAGCAGCCGGGAAAAGCGTTCGACCAGGTGCGCCGTGCCGTTGACCATGATGCCGTCGATGACGTTCTGGTCGCCACGCCGCCACAGCGTGCTGCCGAGCAGGCGCGCCCCGCCGGCGAAGATCGCGCTGTACAGCTCGTCGAACCAGTATTTGTTGATCAGCATGCTGTAGACGAAGGCAAACCGCTTCTGGATCGCGGCAGGAATGTCCGGGCGCTTGAGATAGAAGAATCCGGACAGGCCGACGCCGGCGACGGCGAGCCAGAACGGCAGTGTGGTCACGGCGTGCAGCGCCATCGCCACGGCGCCGTGAAACTCCTGGTTGAGCTCGTGCATGACCGGGTGGCGGTCGGCAACGTAGATCGCGCTGCCGAAGAAGTTGCCGAACAGCATCGGCTCGATGGTCATGTAGCCGATCGCCAGCGAAGGCAGGGCCAGCGCCAGCAGCGGGCCGGTAACCACCCAGGGTGTTTCGTGCGGCGTGCCGCCGTGGCCATGGTGCTCGTCGTGATGCGCGTCGGGCTCGTTACCGTGGCCGTGGCCGCCGTGGAAGCGCTCCTTGCCATGGAACACCAGGAAATACATGCGGAAGGAATAGAAGGCGGTGACGAAGACGCCGGCCAGCACCGCGAAATAGGCGAAGCCCGAACCGGGCAGGTGCGACAGCTTGGCCGCCTCGATGATGGTTTCCTTGGAGTAGAAACCCGACAGGAATGGCGTACCGATCAGTGCCAGCGAACCGATCAGCGAAGTGATCCAGGTGATCGGCATGTATTTCTTCAGGCCGCCCATGTAGCGGATGTCCTGGTTGTGGTGCATGGCGATGATCACCGAACCTGCCGCCAGGAACAGCAGCGCCTTGAAGAAGGCGTGCGTCATCAGGTGAAACACCGCGACCGAATAGGCCGAGGCGCCGAGCGCGACGGTCATGTAGCCGAGCTGCGACAGCGTCGAATAGGCCACCACACGCTTGATGTCGTTCTGCACGATGCCGAGGAAGCCCATGAACAGCGCGGTGATCGCACCGATCACCATGATGAAGCTCAAGGCCGTGTCGGACAACTCGTACAGCGGCGACATGCGCGCCACCATGAAGATGCCTGCGGTGACCATGGTCGCCGCGTGGATCAGGGCGGAAATCGGCGTCGGACCTTCCATCGAGTCGGGCAGCCAGACGTGCAGCGGGAACTGGGCCGATTTCCCCATTGCGCCGATGAACAGCAGGATGCCGATGACCGTCATCAGCCGCCACGGCGTATCGGGCCACAGCGTGAGGGTTTCGCGAGCCAGCGAGGGCGCCTTGGCGAACACGGTGGCGTAGTCGAGCGAGCCGAAATAGGCCAGCACCAGACCGATGCCGAGTATGAATCCGAAGTCGCCGACGCGGTTGACGAGGAAGGCCTTGAGGTTGGCATAGATCGCCGTTTCCTTCGTGTACCAGAAGCCGATCAGCAGGTAGGACACGAGTCCGACCGCCTCCCAGCCGAAGAACAGCTGCAGGAAGTTGTTGCTCATCACGAGCATCAGCATCGAGAAGGTGAACAGCGAGATGTAGCTGAAGAAGCGCTGGTAGCCGGGGTCGTCGTGCATGTAGCCGATGGTGTAGACATGCACCATCAGCGAGACGAAGCTGACGACCAGCATCATCATCGCGGTCAGCGAATCGACCAGAAAGCCAACCTCGAAGCGCAGGTCGCCCAGCGCCATCCAGGTGTAGACGGTGCCGTTGAAGGTGTGGCCGGCGAGGACATCCTGGAACACCAGCACCGACGCAATGAACGAAACCGCGACGCCGGCGATGGTGACCAGGTGGGAAAGCGTGCGGCCGATGACCTTGCCGAGCAGGCCGGCAGCGAGCGCGCCGAACAGCGGCGCCAGCGGCACAATGAGATAGAGGGTCTTCATGTCCATCTGCATCAGCCTTTCAGATGGTCGAGGTCATCGACGTTGATCGTGCGCAGGTTGCGGAACAGCACCACGAGGATGGCCAGGCCGATGGCAGACTCCGCTGCCGCCACGGTAAGGATGAAGAAGACGAAGATCTGCCCCTGGATGTCGCCAAGATAATGCGAAAACGCGATGAAATTCATGTTCACCGCCAGCAGCATCAGTTCGATCGCCATCAGCAGGATGATGACGTTCTTGCGGTTGAGGAAAATGCCCAGCACGCTGATGGCGAACAGGATGCCCCCCAGCACCAGGTAATGCGACAGAGAAATCATGCGCCGCCCTCCCCGGCTTCCGGCTTTCGAGTAGGCTGCATCCTGACAATCCGCAGGCGGTCGTTGCGCTTGACCTTGACCTGCTCGGCCGGGTCGATGAACTTGCTGTCCTTGCGGCGGCGCAGGGTCAACGCGATGGCGGCCACGATCGCCACGAGCAGGATCACGGCGGCCAGTTCGAAGGCGTAGACGTACTCGGTATACAGCAGGCGCCCGAGTTCCTTGGTGTTGCTGTAATCGGCGGCATGCGGCGCGGGCGTGGCCATCACCTCGACGCCGAAATGACGGCCTCCCAGGATCAGGGCCATCTCGATCATCAGCAGCACCGAGACGAAACCGGCGATCGGCAGATAGTCCCAGAATCCCTCACGCAAACGATCGAGGTTGATGTCGAGCATCATCACCACGAACAGGAACAGCACCATGACCGCGCCGACGTAGACCAGCACCAGGGTGATCGCGAGGAATTCTGCTTCCAGCAGCATCCACAACCCGGCTGCGGTGAAGAAGGCCAGCACCAGGAAGAGTGCGGCGTGCACCGGGTTGCGGGCAGTGATGACGCGCAGGCCGGCAAACACCAGGATGGCGGCGAAGAAATAGAAGATCGCTGTCGTGTAGGTCATTTTAGGGGCTAGGAGTTGGGATTTAGGGGCAAAGGAGAGGTGACCACCGCCCTTGCCCGATACCAGATTTCCGTTTGCCTGCCTCCCGTTTGTTTCGTACGTCGCGTTGTTCAATCAGGCAATGCGCACCGCGCATCACCCTCCCAAGCCCCTAAATCCTAGCCCCTTGCCCGTGCGTTTCACCGATATTTCGCATCGGCTTGCCTGTCCCTGGCGATCTGTTCCTCGTACTGATCCCCGATCGCCAGCAGCATCGACTTGGTGTAGTACAGGTCACCGCGCTTTTCACCGTGGTACTCGAGGATGCGGGTCTCGACGATCGAATCGACCGGGCAGGATTCCTCGCAGAATCCGCAGAAGATGCACTTGGTCAGATCGATGTCGTAGCGCGTGGTGCGCCGCGTGCCATCGTCGCGCTTCTCCGACTCGATCGTGATCGCCAGCGCGGGACAGACCGCCTCGCACAACTTGCAGGCGATGCAGCGCTCCTCGCCGTTGGGGTAGCGACGCAAGGCATGGAGGCCACGGAAGCGCGGCGACTGCGGCGTCTTCTCTTCCGGAAACTGGACAGTGATCTTGCGCGCGAACAGGTGGCGCCCGGTCAGCATCATGCCGCGTACGAGTTCGACCAGGAGCAGGCTGCCGAAGAAGTTCGTGATCCTTTTCATGGCGCGCTCAGTGGAAGAGATGGCCGTACGGCGTCTGCATCATGGCGCCGACGACGACGATCCAGACGATGGTGATCGGGATGAACACTTTCCAGCCCAGGCGCATGATCTGGTCGTAGCGGTAGCGCGGGAACGTGGCGCGGAACCAGAGGAACAGGAACAGCACGAACCCGACCTTGAGCAGCCACCAGAAGATGCCGTCAGGCAGGAACGGCACGGGCGAAAGCCAGCCGCCGAGGAACATCAGCGTGGTCAGCGCGGCGACCAGGATCATGTTGGCGTATTCGGCGAGGAAGAACACCGCGAAGGCCATGCCGGAATATTCGACGTGGAAGCCGGCGACGATCTCGGATTCGCCCTCGGCGACGTCGAACGGTGCGCGGTTGGTCTCGGCCACGCCGGCGATCAGGTAGACGAGGAACAGCGGGAACAGGGGAATGAAGTACCACTGCCAGAATCCGCCAGCCTGCCCGCGGACGATGTCGGAGAGATTGAGCGACTGCGCTGCCATCAGCACGCCGACCAGAGCGAATCCCATGGCGATTTCATACGACACGATCTGGGCCGCCGAGCGCATCGCGCCGAGAAAGGCATACTTCGAGTTCGACGCCCAGCCGGCGATGATGACGCCGTAGACCCCCATCGACGTGATCGCCATCACGTACAGCAGGCCGGCATTGATGTTGGCCAGCACCAGGGAATCGTTGAACGGGATCACCGCCCATGCGGCAAGCGCCGGCGCAATCGAAAGTATGGGGCCCAATATGAAGAGTGCCTTGTTGGCACCCGAAGGAATGATGATTTCCTTCATCAGCAGCTTCACCGCGTCGGCGATCGGCTGCAGCAGACCCTGGAAGCCAACTCGATTCGGGCCGATGCGCACCTGGATCCAGCCGATGATCTTTCGTTCCGCATAGGTCAGGTACGCGACGCCGAGCATCAGCGGCACCACCAGCGCCACGATCTTGATCAGCGTCCAGACGACGGTTTGTATGGCGGACCAGTCCATGACCACGTTCTCCATCACACCGGCTCCGCTGTAATCGGTCCAAACATCGGGCCCAGGCCGGCCGTCAGGGGATGGCCGCTGGGCACACGCACGCAGTTGTCGGGAAGCATGTCATCGCGCTCCACCTTGAGGGTCAGCGCGCCGGCCGATTGCCGAACCGTCACCAGGCCGTTCTTCTCGAGTCCGAGCCTGGCAATGAGCCGGCTGTGCATGCGTGCGACGGGCTGCGCCGCATCCTCTGTCCTCTGCAATGAAGGGGAGCGCCGCACGACGGCATCGGTCTGGTAGATCGGCACCTCTGCCACGCGCTCCAGGCCGTGGGTCGCCTTGGGCGGTTCGACCGCTACCGGGCCAATTTCGTTGTTGAGGAACGCCTGCACCGAGCCCGTGGGGGTCTCGCCCAGAGCATCTCGAAGCACTTCCCTGGAATCGTTGTAATCGAATCCGGCCAGTCCCAGCAGGTTGCCGAGCACGCGCAACACCTTCCACGCGGGCCGGGTTTCACCGAGCGGCTTGACCACGGCATTGAAACTCTGCACGCGGCCTTCGGTGTTGATGAAGGTGCCCGAGGTTTCCGTCCAGGGTGCAATCGGCAGCAACACGTCGGCATAGTCGAGCGACTTGCCCTTGTAGGGCGACATCACCACCACGAAATCAGCTGCGTCGATGCTGGCCATCGCGCTCACCGGGTCGTGCGTATCGAGTTCCGCCTCGACCGCCAGCAACAGGTAGGCGCGCAACCGCGCGCTCAGCATCTGCTGGGCGTTCAATCCTTTGACAGCGGGCTGGCCCAGCGGTCCCCGCCCCGGAATCGCGCCGACCGCCACTGCCCCAACGCTGTTGGCCGCTTCGCCCAGCACGCCGAAACTGGCATTGGCAAGCCGCGCCACTTCCTGAGCCAGGGCATGGATCTGCGAATAGCTCGGATGGTGCTGTGCCATGTTGCCGAGGAAGACCGCACGCGTTTCGCCTCCCGAAATGCTTTCGGCCATCCTGCGCGCCGTGTCGTCGACGAAGCCGTGAACCGCGATATCCGGAACCGGATGATTCCCGAGTTCCGCCAGCGCGCGGCATACGCCCGCCAGGGTCACGGCAAGCTCGGAGGGGGCGACGATACGCTTGGCGTGCACCTTGCCGAGGAATTCGTCGTCCGCAGCGTTGATCAGATTGAGCTGGCCATGCCAGCGCACCGACTCGCGGATGCGATGCGCCATCAGGGGATGGTCCTTGCGCAGGTTGGAACCGACCACCAGCATGCGGTTGAGGCGCGACATGTAGGTCACCGGCATGCCGAGCCAGAAGCCGCCATGTGCCTTGTCGTCGAGCGAAAAGTCAGACTGCCGCAGACGATGGTCGACGTTGCCGCTGCCCAGACTGCGCATCAGCTTCTGCAGCAGGAAGAGCTCTTCTGCCGGTCGATACGGGGTCGACAGGGCGCCGATCTGATCGGCCGGGATCGTCTTGAGCTTGTCAGCAATGTAATCGAGTGCGGCTTGCCAGGTGATCTCGACCCATTGTCCGCCCTGCTTGATCATCGGCTGGGTCAGGCGCTCGGCGGTGTTGAGGCCTTCGTAGGAGAAGCGGTCGCGGTCGGCCAGCCAGCATTCGTTGACGTCCTCGTTCTCGCGCGGCAGCACCCGCATGACCTTGTCGTTCATGACGTGCACGGTCAGATTCGAACCCAGGCTGTCATGCGGACTGATCGACAGGCGCCGCGACAGTTCCCAGGTCCGGGCACGGTAGCGGAAGGGCTTGCTGGTCAGTGCGCCTACGGGGCACAGATCGATGACATTGCCCGACAGCTCGGATGCCACCTGAGACTCCAGAAACGGCATGACCTCGGTGTGCTCGCCGCGGCCAACCATGCCGAGTTCCATGATGCCGGCGATCTCCTGGCCGAAGCGCACGCAGCGGCTGCAGTGGATGCAGCGTGTCATGTCGGTGGCGATCAGCGGACCGAGATCCTTCTCACGCACGACCCGCTTGTCTTCCTGGTAGCGCGACGCGGAACCGCCGTAGCCGACTGCCAGGTCCTGCAGGGTGCATTCGCCGCCCTGGTCGCAAATTGGACAGTCGAGCGGATGGTTGATCAGCAGAAACTCCATCACGCTCTTCTGCGCGTTGATTGCGTATTCCGAACGTGTGTACACCTTCATGCCGTCGGTGACGGGCGTCGCGCAGGCGGGCAGCGGCTTCGGCGCCTTTTCCACCTGTACCAGGCACATGCGGCAGTTGGCAGCGATGGACAGCTTCTTGTGATAACAGAAATGCGGGATCGTAATGCCGGCCTGGTTTGCCGCATCCATGATGGTTTCACCGCTTTCGACCTGAAGCGCGCGGCCGTCGATTTCGATATTGAGCGTCGCCATTGCCTAGACCATGCAGCGCTTGTGTTCGACGTGATACGCGAACTCATCGCCAAAATGTTTGAGGAAGCTCTGCACCGGCATCGCCGCGGCATCGCCCAGCGCGCAGATGGTATGGCCGCCGATGTGGCTCGCCACGCTGTTGAGCAGGTCAAGGTCATCCTGCCTGCCCTGGCCGTGCTCGATGCGGTGGATGATCCGGTACATCCAGCCGGTTCCTTCACGGCACGGCGTGCACTGGCCACACGACTCCTCGAAATAGAAATACGACAGCCGCTCCAGCGCACGAACCATGCAGACGGTTTCATCCATCACGATGACCGCGCCGGAACCCAGCATGGAGCCGGCCTTGGCGATGGAATCGAAATCCAGGGTGCAGTCCATCATGATCTCTCCCGGCAATACCGGGGCCGATGATCCGCCCGGAATCACGGCCTTGAGCTTGTGGCCATTGCGCACCCCGCCCGCCATCGCCAGCAGGTCCGCAAACGGCGTGCCGAGCGGCACTTCATAGTTGCCTGGTTTGTTGACATGCCCCGAGACCGAGAACAGCTTGGCGCCGCCATTGTTCGGCTTGCCGAGTTCGAGGAAAGCCTGCCCGCCGTGCTGCATGATCCAGGGCACCGAGGCCAGGGTCTCGGTATTGTTGATGGTGGTCGGCTTGCCATACAGACCGAAGCTCGCGGGAAAAGGCGGCTTGAAGCGCGGCTGTCCCTTCTTGCCCTCGATCGATTCCAGCAGTGCGGTTTCCTCGCCACAGATGTAGGCGCCGTAGCCATGATGCGCATGCAACTGGAAGCAGAAGTCGGTGCCGAACAGCTTGTCCCCGAGATAGCCCGCCTCGCGCGCTTCCCTCAACGCGCGCTCGAACAGGTCGTAGATTTCGAAGATCTCGCCGTGGATATAGTTGTAGCCGACGCGTGCGCCGAGCACGTAGCCGGCGATCGCCATGCCTTCGATCAGCTGGTGCGGGTTGTAGCGCAGGATATCGCGATCCTTGAAGGTGCCCGGCTCGCCTTCGTCGCTGTTGCAGACGATGTATTTGTCGCCTGGAAAGGCGCGCGGCATGAAGCTCCACTTGAGCCCGGTGGGAAAGCCCGCGCCACCGCGTCCGCGCAACGCGCTGGTCTTGAGCTCCGCGATGATATCGTCGCCGGACACCTGCTCGGTGACGATCCGGCGCAATGCCTGGTAGCCGCCATGGGCGACATAGGTCGCGAGCGAGGCCGGATCGGCAAGATCCCGCGTCCAGGAGCAGACTTTGACGGTTGGTTCAAGCAGGCTCATTTCAAATGACCGTCAATCCAGTTTATCCAAGAGGTCGTCCAGCTTTTCGGCGGTCAGATGGGTGTGCATGACATGGTTGTTATGCAGGCACATCGGCGCGTCGCCGCATGCCCCCATGCACTCTCCTTCCTTCAAGGTGTAGCGGCCATCCTCGGTGGTCTGGCCGAAACCGATGCCAAGCTTTTCCTTCAGGTGCTCGCCGAGCTCTCCTGCGCCCCTCAGCATGCACGGCAGATTGGTGCACAAGGTGATCTTGTGGCGGCCCACGGGCTGGGTGTCGTACATGTTGTAGAAGGTCGCCACCTCGTATGCGGCGATCGCCGGCATGCCGAGATAGTCGGCGACGTACTCGATCAGTTCAGGCTTGAGCCAGCCATGTTCGGCCTGGGCGATACGCAGCGCACTCATGATTGCCGACTGCTTCTGGTCGGCCGGGTACTTGGCGACTTCCGCATCGATCGATGCGAGCGATTCGGCGCTGAGCCCAAGGCTGTTCGAATCCGGATGAGCCATCAGCGGTCAATCTCCCCGAAAACAATGTCCTGCGTGCCAATGATGGCCACGACGTCAGCGATCATGTGGCCGCGGCTCATCTCGTCGAGCGCCGCCAGATGAGCGTAGCCTGGGGCGCGAATTTTCAAGCGGTACGGCTTGTTGGCGCCATCCGAGACCAGGTAGATGCCGAACTCGCCCTTCGGATGCTCCACCGCGGCATAGGCCTCGCCTGCCGGGACGTGCATGCCCTCGGTAAAGAGCTTGAAATGGTGAATCAGCTCTTCCATGTTCTGCTTCATGTCGATTCGCGATGGCGGCGCAACCTTGTGGTTGTCGACGATGACCGGGCCCGGATGCGTGCGCAGCCAGTCCACGCAGTGCTTGATGATGCGGTTGGACTGCCGCATCTCCTCGATCCGTACGAGGTAGCGGTCGTAGCAATCGCCGTTGGTGCCGACCGGAATGTCGAAATCCATGCGATCGTAGACTTCGTAGGGCTGCTTCTTGCGCAGATCCCATTCGACGCCGGAGCCACGCAGCATCGGGCCGGTGAAACCAAGCGCCTTGGCGCGATCCGGCGACACCACGCCGATGCCGACGGTGCGTTGCTTCCAGATGCGATTGTCGGTCAGCAGGGTTTCATATTCGTCGACATAGGTCGGAAAGCGTCGCGTGAAGTCTTCGATGAAATCGAGCAGCGAACCCTGGCGATTTGCGTTCATTTCCTTCAGGGTCGCGTCATTGCGGGTGTGCTGCGCATGGTATTGCGGCATGCTGTCGGGAAGATCGCGATAGACGCCGCCAGGGCGGTAGTACGCCGCGTGCAATCGGGCACCGGAGACCGCTTCGTAGCAATCCATCAGGTCCTCGCGTTCGCGGAATGCATAGAGAAACACCGTCATCGCGCCGACGTCGAGCGCGTGGGCACCGAGCCAGAGAAGGTGATTCAGTACGCGGGTGATTTCATCGAACATCACGCGAATGTATTGGGCGCGTTCGGGCACCTGTATTTCAAGCAGCCTTTCGATCGCCATCACGTAGGCGTGTTCGTTGACCATCATCGACACATAGTCGAGCCGGTCCATGTACGGGACCGACTGCAGAAAGGTCTTGTGCTCGGCCAGCTTCTCGGTGGCGCGGTGCAGCAGCCCGATATGCGGGTCGGCACGCTGTATGACCTCGCCGTCGAGTTCGAGCACCAGGCGCAGCACGCCGTGCGCAGCAGGGTGCTGCGGACCAAAATTCATGGTGTAGTTTCTGATCTCGGCCATGACGTCAGAAGTCTCTCGCGACGGTATTGAAGGCAGAGTCACCATGAATTTCGGCGCAGGCTGTCATGAGCGCAGCGAACGTTGAGTCCGCTGGGCGGCCGCAGCCAAAGTTCATCGTGTAATTGCGGATTTCAGCCATCAGCGCCCTTCCCCGTAGCTTTCCTCGCGCACGATGCGCGGCGTGATCTCGCGCGGCTCGATCGACACCGGCTGATAGATCACGCGTTGCTGGGTTGGGTCGTAGCGCATCTCGACGTTGCCGGACAGGGGAAAATCCTTGCGGAATGGATGGCCGATGAAACCGTAGTCGGTCAGGATCCGGCGCAGATCCGGATGGCCCACGAACACGATGCCGAACAGGTCGAACGCCTCGCGCTCGAACCAGTTGGCAGACGGCCAGATGTCGATCAGCGACGCCACCTCCGGCAAGTCGTCTTCAGGACAGAAGACCTTTACCCTGACACGCTGGTTGTTCGTGATCGACAGCAGATGGACCACCACGGCAAAGCGCGGCCCTTCCCATACTGCAGCCCCGTAGCCTGAATAGTCCATGCCACACAGGTCGATCAGCTGCTCGAACCGGCACTCGGGATGGTCACGCAGGGTGCGCATCGCCGATTCGTATTGCTGCGGCCGAACCACGAGGGTCAATTCGCCAAGCCGAACATACGACTGCTCCAGCGCTTCTCCAAGCGTATTTTTAAGAGACAAAGCGAGGGCTTCCACGGTCTGCGGCATATGCGGTCAGCGGGCGATGGTATTGGTGCGTTTGATCTTGTTTTGCAACTGGATGATGCCGAACAGCAGGGCTTCGGCCGTCGGCGGGCAGCCGGGTACATAGATGTCGACCGGCACGATGCGGTCGCAGCCGCGAACGACCGAATACGAGTAATGGTAATAACCGCCACCGTTGGCACACGACCCCATCGAGATCACCCAGCGCGGCTCGGCCATCTGGTCGTAAACCTTGCGCAGCGCAGGCGCCATCTTGTTGCAAAGCGTGCCGGCCACGATCATCACATCGGACTGCCGCGGACTCGGACGGAACACGATGCCGAAGCGGTCGAGGTCATAGCGCGAGGCGCCCGCCTGCATCATTTCCACGGCGCAGCAGGCCAGGCCGAAAGTCATCGGCCACATCGAGCCAGTGCGCATGTAGTTGATGAGCTGGTCAGCCTTGGCGGTGACGAAACCCTGCTCGAGGACGCCTTCGATGCTCATGACAGGCTCCTGATGAACGCACGCCAGCACGCCCGCTCCGCAAGTCGCATCGACGGGCCAACGGACTGTGCGTCGCGAGCAGGCTTTCTCGCCGGGCCGATCCCCGTGCCCGGCACGGGGCCCCTCGCCCAGCGGCTCAAAAGCCTTACTCCCATTCCAGCGCCCCTTTCATCCACTCGTAGATGAAGCCGACCACCAGAATGCCGAGAAACACGATCATGGCAATGAAGCCTGCCAGGCCGATTTCCTGCAGCACGATGGCCCAGGGAAAAAGAAAGGCGATTTCGAGATCGAACAGGATGAACAGGATGGCGACCAGGTAATAGCGCACGTCGAACTTCATGCGCGCGTCTTCAAAAGCCTCGAAGCCACATTCGTAGGGCGAGAGTTTCTCTTGATCCGGGCGGTGCGGCGCCAGTAGGCCCCCGGCGATGATCGGCCCCACCCCGATTGCAAGGCCGAGCAGAATAAACAAAAGGATAGGGAGGTAATTCTCCAGCACCGGGTTCCTCCGATTTTGCCCATGTCGGGCATTGCATAGTTATGGCCCGAGTTTATTAGCGGAGCGCTTCGGCTGTCAAGCCGAAAATTAGTATATTTGTCTTGATAATCAAAAACTTATTCAATAGCGAACGCTAATGAATCAATCAGGTTATTTGATGGTGCCGACGGCGAGACTCGAACTCGCACGACCTAGGTCACTACCCCCTCAAGATAGCGTGTCTACCAATTCCACCACGTCGGCCAAGGCGCTCGCGCGCCCCGAAAATGAACAGTATTTTATTGCGGGATATCGGCCGCTTTCGAACCGTCACTCGGACTGGCTGCCGGCGCTGCCGATGCGGGCGCAGCGGGCTGCGTCACGGGCACGGCAGTTCTTTCCAGCACGCTCGTCGGCCTGTGCTGCTGAATCCCGAAATATGCCAGACCAAGGCTGGTGACAAAGAACACCGAAGCGAGAATGGCTGTGCTGCGGCTCAGAAAATTGGCCGAGCCGGTCGATCCGAACAGGCTGCCCGCCGAACCACCGCCGAATGCGGCGCCCATGTCGGCACCCTTGCCATGCTGCAACAACACCAGCGCAATGACCGAAACGGCTGCAATGACATGAATGACCGAGATCAAGGTTTCCATAATTAAGTCTGACTCTGTTAAATGGCAGCGGCCCGGCAAATCGCCACGAATTCTTCAGCAACCAGCGACGCACCGCCGATCAGGCCGCCGTCGATATCCGGCTGAGCCATTAATTCTGACGCATTCGAAGCCTTTACGCTACCCCCGTACTGGATCAGGAGTTGATCGGCGATTGCCGCGTCCAATGCCGCGATCTTGGACCGAATGAAGGCATGCACCGCCTGAGCCTGTGCCGGCGAAGCCGTCTTGCCCGTGCCGATTGCCCAGACCGGTTCGTAAGCAATCACGGCCCGGGCGAGCGATTTCACCCCCGCAGCGTCAATGACGGCATCGAGCTGGCGCGCAACGACCGCTTCGGTGACGCCCGATTCGCGCTCGTCCAGCGATTCGCCTACGCACAAGATGGGGGTCAAGCCTGCTGCCTGGGCAACCATGAATTTGCTCGCCACCAGCGCGTCGGATTCTCCATACAGGCTGCGCCGCTCCGAATGCCCGACGATCACATACTTGCATCCAAAATCGAGCAGCATCGCGGCGGATACTTCGCCGGTGAACGCGCCCTTACCTTGTTCGGACACGTTTTGCGCACCCCAGGCGATAGTCGAGCCGGCAAGCAGGGATTGTGCTTGGGCCAGATAGGGGAAAGGCACGCATACCACGGCGTCGATGTCAGCCAAGGCAGGCTTGAGTGCAGCCAGCAGTGCGGCGTTTTCAGCCAGGCTGCCGTTCATTTTCCAGTTACCGGCTACGAGCTTCTTGCGCATTGGGATTTCGCCAAACAAAAGTGCGCGATGGTAAGCGTATCCGGCGTGCCGGTCAATTGCCCGGCGGGTTGCCTCTTCCCGGCGATATCAGCCTGATCGGCCGGTCATATCGTGGCTAGGCTGGCGTTCGCCCTACCGTTTGCTTCGCTCGCCTTAGCCTCTACCACGGCATCACAGGCCGGTTAACCGAACCGCCCGGTGATGTAGTCCTCGGTCTGTTTCTTGTCCGGACGCATGAAGATGGTCCCGGTTTCGTTGAATTCCACCAGTTCCCCCAGGTACATGAACGCCGTGTAGTCGGAAATTCGCGCAGCCTGCTGCATGTTGTGGGTCACGATGGCGATCGTGTACTCGCTTTTCAGTTCGTTGATAAGTTCTTCGATCTTGGCGGTGGAAATCGGATCCAGCGCAGACGTCGGTTCGTCGAGCAACACGATTTCGGGCTTCACTGCGATGGTGCGGGCAATGCACAGACGTTGCTGCTGTCCACCTGAAAGCGACAGGCCGCTCTGCTGCAGTTTGTCCTTGGCCTCATCCCACATCGCAGCCTTGCGCAAGGCCCATTCGACGCGGTCGTCCATCGCAGATTTGGGCAGCCTCTCATACAGCCGAACCCCGAATGCGATGTTTTCGTAGATCGTCATGGGAAAGGGCGTCGGCTTCTGGAACACCATGCCGATCTTGGCTCGCACCAGGTTCACATCCTGCTTCTTGTCGAGCAGGTTCTTGTCATGGAACAAGATCTGGCCTTCCGCGCGCTGCCCGGGGTAGAGGTCGTACATGCGGTTGAAGGTGCGCAGCAACGTGGATTTGCCGCAGCCCGAAGGGCCGATGAATGCGGTGACCTTGTGCTTGGCCACATCCAGGGAGACATTGGACAGTCCGCGGAAATCTCCGTAATAAAAATCCAGGTCACGGATGGCCAGGATGGCTTCGCCATTGGTCATGTTTTGAGGGGCGGACATTAAGAACTCCGTGTTCAGTCTGAGGATTTTTTGCGGAACAGCACACGTGCGACGACGTTGATCCCGAGCACCACGAGGGCGATCAACAGGGCACCGCCCCAGGCCAGCTTGACCCAGTTATCGTAGGGGCTCATGGCGAACTGGAAGATCACGACCGGCAGATTGCCCATGGGCTTCGCCATGTCCGTGCTGAAGAACTGGTTGTTCAGCGCGGTAAACAGCAGCGGTGCCGTCTCCCCCGTGACACGGGCGATCGCGAGCAGGATGCCGGTTACCACGCCTGACTTGACTGCACGCAGGGTAACCTTCAATGAAACCTGCCAACGCGGCGCCCCCATGGCGAAGGCCGCCTCGCGGAGGCTGGGAGGCACCAGCCGAAGCATGTTCTCGGTAGTTCGAACCACCACGGGAATGGCGATCAGCGACAGGGAGACCGAACCGGCCCAGCCAGAGAACCCCCCCAATGTCGCGACCATCAGGGCATAGACGAACAGGCCGATGACGATGGAGGGTGCCGACAACATGATGTCGGTAACGAACCGTGTGACGCCGGCAAAGCGTGAGGTACTGCCAAATTCTGCCAGATAGATGCCGGCGAGAATGCCGACTGGCGTCGACACCGCGGTGGTCACGGCGACAATCATCAGGCTGCCGACGATGGCATTGCGCAGCCCCCCGCCTTCGGTGCCAGGTGCCGGCGTGTCCTGGGCGAACAGATCCCAGTTCAGGGCGGAAAAGCCGTTGTAGAACAGGGTCCAGAGAATCCACAGCAGGGCGGCAAGGCCAAAGGACATGGCAAGCATCGAGAGCATGATGCCGATGCGATTGGTCCAGGTTCGGCGTGAATACAGATTCATCATAAGAGTCTCGCCCCGCTTATTTGCCCTGCTTGGCGACGCCGCGCTTGATCAGCCATTGGGACAGGGTCAGCACGATGAAGGTAATGACGAACAGCACCAGTCCGAGCGCAAAAAGGGACGAGATATGCAGGCCGGGATCCGCCTCGCCGAACTCGTTGGCCAGCGTCGAGGCGATCGAGGTGCCCGGGGCAAACAGGCTACCGACGATGCGGTTCGAATTGCCGATCACGAACGTGACCGCCATCGTCTCGCCAAGGGCGCGGCCAAGACCGAGCATGATGCCGCCGATGACACCGACACGGGTATAGGGCAATACCACATGGGTCACGACCTCCCATGTCGTGCAGCCGATGCCATAGGCCGACTCCTTGAGCGGCGCGGGAACCGTCTCAAAGACATCGCGCATGACCGATGCGATGAAGGGAATCACCATCAGGGAGAGCACGATCCCTGCGGTCAGAATGCCAATGCCGATGGGCGGGCCTGCGAACCAGCCGCTTATGACCGGCACATTGCCGAAAACCGATTGCAGGTGAGGCTGGACGTGCGCGGCAAACAGCGGCGCGAACACGAACAGGCCCCAGATGCCGTAAATGATCGATGGCACGCCAGCCAGCAGTTCGATGGCGGTGCCGAGCGGACGGCGCAGCCACACGGGACACGTTTCGGTGAGAAAAAGTGCGATGCCGAAACTGACCGGCACGGCGATGACGAGAGCGATGACCGAGGTCACGATCGTGCCGTAGATGGCACTGCGCGCGCCAAACTTATCGTCTGGTACGTTCCAGACATCGGTCCACAGGAAGGCCGGGCCGAATGCCTTGAGCGCCGGCATCGATTCGATCGCCAGCGAAACCAGAATCCCCGCCAGCGCCGCGAGAACGATGAGGGCGAACACGAGCGTGACCTGGTGAAACATCAGGTCCTGTAACTTGAACTTCCTGACCTGTGCTGCATGGTGGTCGACTGGCAGCGTTCCCTCGCTCATGCGATCTGTCCCGGCTTAGATTGTTGTCTTCCGCTGTTCTTCGGAATCCCCCCCGGGGTTGCGAGGAGGATTCCGGAGAAGGTTCGGGCAGGGTAAATGTCACCCCGGCAACCGAACCGCCTTCCTTGAAGCGCTTACTTGATGGTCTTCATCTCGGCCTCGACCATCTTCACGACGCTGGCAGGCAAGGGCACGAATCCCAATTCCTCTGCCATTTTCTGGCCGTTGTTGAGGGACCAGGTGAAGAAATCGACGACGCCTTTCTGCTTGACCGGATCAGAGCCCTTCTCATATGCCAGCATGTAGGTGGCCGTGGTGATAGGCCACGCGTTCTTGGCACTCTGATCGAGCAGATCCGGGGCCATGCCCTTGACCTTGAAGTTGGCGCCTGCGGCCGCATCGGCCACGGCATCCTGGTTCGGAACGACATAGTTGCCTGCCTTGTTCTTCAGGGCAACGAAGTTCATGCCAGTCTTCATCGCGTCGGCGATATCGACATAGCCGATGGCGCCGGCGATTTTCTGCACATTGGCAGCGACCCCCGGGTTACCCTTTCCACCCACGGAATTGGCCGGCCAGTTCACAGTGGTGCCGGAGCCAACGTCACGCTTGAACGCCATGGATTGCTTGGCCAGGTAGTTGCTGAAGGCAAAAGTGGTACCGGAACCATCGGAGCGGTTGGACACGGTGATGGCAAGATCGGGCAGTTTGACGCCAGGATTCAGCTTGGCGATGGCGGGATCGTTCCACTTGGTAATCGCGCCGCGGAAGATGTCGGCCGCAGTGACGCCGTCCAGCTTCAGCTTGCCGGATTGGATCCCCGGAAGGTTGAAGACGATCGTCACGCCACCCATCACGGTCGGCACCTGAACCAAGCCCGCCTGATCAAGGTCGGATTCGCTCAGCGGTGCGTCGGTGCCGCCAAAATCGACGGTCTTGGCCTTGATCTGCTTGATTCCACCGGAAGATCCGATCCCCTGGTAATTGACCTGGTTGCCCGTGGTACCTTTGTAGGCCTCGGCCCATTTCGTATAGACGGCATAAGGGAAGGTTGCACCTGCGCCCGTGATGTCGGTCGCCAGTGCACTGAACGAAAAAGCCAGACCCACGGCAGCTGCCAGGGTGCCTTGGGCCAGTTTGCTTAAAGTACGCATGTAATATCTCCGGTAGTAGTTGACGTTGCCGCATGGGCGACGTCGCCATACTAACGGCCGAATATTACAGATATATTTCAATACTGGAAGTCACCCGCCGGCAGCCGACCGCACGGCTGCGGCAATTGTTTCAGCGGTCTTGCGCACAAGCCCGGCGTCCCGGCCCTCGACCATGACCCGGATCAGCGGCTCGGTGCCGGATGCGCGCAACACGATCCTGCCCGTGCCATTCAAGGCAGCCTCGGCGTCCTTCACCGACGCGCTGACCGTGGGTGCCGTGTCCAGCTTGAACCCCTTGTCCACGGGTACGTTGATCATGACCTGCGGATAGGTATCGAGGTCGGCCGTGAACGAGTCGAGCGTCTCGCCGGTCTCCCGCAACGCGCGCAGCACCTGCAGCGCCGACACGATGCCATCACCGGTCGTGTGCTTGTCGAGGCACAGAATATGTCCCGATGTTTCCCCCCCAAGGGTCCAGCCCCTGGCGCTCAGCCGTTCCAGAACGTAGCGATCGCCGACCTTCGCGCGCTCGAACGGGACATGGATACGGGCCAGCGCATGCTCGGTGCCCAGATTCGTCATCAGGGTACCAACCACGCCGCCTTTCATGTAGCCCGTCTGGATACGGTGGCGCGCGATGATGTAGACCAGTTGGTCGCCGTCATAGATTCGCCCCCCGGCATCGGCCATCATCAGCCGGTCTCCATCGCCGTCGAGCGAAATTCCCAGATCGGCACGATGGGTGCGGACTGCATCCGAGAGTGATCGGGTATAGGTTGCGCCGCACTGCGCGTTGATGTTGAAACCGTCCGGCTCGTTGCCGATGGCGATCACCTCTGCACCCAGTTCGTGCAGGACATGCGGGGCGATGTGGTACGTCGCACCGTTCGCGCAGTCCACCACGATGCGCAGCCCGCGCAAATCGAGATTGTTGGGAAAGGTGCTCTTGCAAAACTCGATGTAACGCGCCGCCGCATCCTCTATACGGCGGGCGCGGCCCAGCTGGCGCGCCTCGACGGTCACGATCGGATGGTCCATCCGGGCCTCGATGGCCTCCTCGACGCTGTCGGGCAATTTCTCGCCGCTGGCCGAAAAGAACTTGATGCCATTGTCCTCGAAAGGATTGTGCGAAGCCGAGATCACGACCCCGGCCTGCAGACGCAGGGCACGGGTCAGGTACGCCACCGCGGGCGTGGGCATCGGACCGGTCATCAGGACGTTCACACCCGCCGCCGTGAAGCCCGCTTCGAGGGCAGCTTCCAGCATGTAGCCGGAAATACGGGTGTCCTTGCCTATCAGCACGGTCGGGTGCTGGTTCGGCGGCAGACTGCCACGGTCCGCGACCAGTACCTGTCCTGCCGCGTAGCCAAGATGCATGACGAACTCGGGGGTAATGGGCGATGTCCCCACCCTGCCCCGGACGCCGTCGGTGCCGAAATATCTACGTCCCATTAGGTCCTTCCTCCACTGCATTCCATACCGCCAGCGCATCCCGCATGGCAGCCACATTGTGTACCCGAACCAGCCGGGCGCCTCGCGCGATGGCCGCAAGATGCGCTGCGACGCCGGCAAACTCGCGTTCCGCGCTGTCCCGGCCCGTCAGGGCACCGAGCATGGACTTGCGCGAGAGTCCAGCCATTAGGGGCACGCCGATTGCGGCCAGCCGATCCAGGTGCTTGAACAAATCGAGGTTGTGCTGCAGCGTCTTGCCGAAGCCGAAGCCTGGATCGATCACCAGGCGCGCGCGCGCGATCCCTGCTGTCTCGCACGCCGCAACCCTGGCCTGCAGAAAATGCCTCACTTCGCTCACCACATCGTCATAACGGGGCGCATGTTGCATCGAGCGCGGTTCACCCTGCATGTGCATCAAGCATATCGCCGCGCCCGAGGCCGCCACCCCTTGCAGTGCACCGGGTTCACGCAAAGCCCTCACATCGTTCACCATGGCTGCGCCGGCCACGAGCGCCGCCCGCATCACCGCGGGCTTGCTGGTATCGACCGACACCAGGCAACCCTGCCCCACAAGCGCCTCGATCACGGGCAATATCCGGCGGATTTCCTCCTCGGCGGGCACCGGTGCGGCGCCCGGCCGGGTTGATTCTCCCCCGACATCGAGGATATCGGCGCCTTCGTCGCGCAGCTTAAGCGCGTGGCGGATCGCCTCGGCCGCATCGAACCATCGGCCGCCATCCGAAAACGAATCCGGCGTGACGTTGACGATGCCCATGATGCGCGGCCTGGTCAGGTCGAGTCGGTGCGAGCCTGCGTGAAGGGTGGACATGAAAATAGAGGGGCCCAAGCCCCTCTGTTGAGAGTCCGAACCGGTACGGGGTTCAGGTTTCCTGAGCCGGCTGGGCCGTCGGCGCCGGCGCACTGGGCTTGTCGCCGCCGCTGGCAGGAGGCGGGGCCACGGTCGCTGGCTTCGGCGGATGGGGCGGACGCCCTGCCATGATGTCGGCAATCTGCTCGGCATCGATGGTTTCCCACTCCAGCAAGGCGGCTGTCATCGCTTCGACCACGTCGCGCTTGTCGGTGAGAATTTTCTTGGCCAGCGCGTACTGTTCATCCAGGATGCGGCGAATTTCGGCATCGACCTTCTGCATCGTGGCTTCGCTCATGTTCTTGTGGGTGGTCACCGAACGGCCCAGGAACACCTCGCCTTCGTTCTCGCCGTAAACCATCGGGCCGAGTGCATCGGACATGCCGTAGCGCGTCACCATGTCGCGGGCGATGCTCGTGGCGCGCTCGAAATCGTTCGAGGCGCCGGTCGACACACTGCCGACGAACAGTTCCTCGGCGACGCGGCCGCCGAAGAGCATGCTGATCTGATCGAGCATCTGATCCTTGTACAGGCTGAAACGGTCCATTTCAGGCAGCGACATGGTCACCCCGAGGGCGCGGCCGCGCGGGATGACCGTGACCTTGTGTACCGGGTCGCATCCCTTGAGCGTCATGCCGATCACGGCATGGCCTGACTCGTGGTAAGCCGTCTTCTTCTTGTCCTCGGGCGTGATGACCATGGACTTGCGCTCGGCGCCCATGAAGATCTTGTCCTTGGCCTGCTCGAAATCCTCCATGTCCACCAGTCGCTTGTTACCTCGCGCAGCGAACAGCGCGGCCTCGTTGACCAGATTGGCCAGATCGGCGCCGGACATGCCGGGCGTGCCGCGCGCCAGAATGTCGGCCCGCACGTCAGGCGCGACCGGCACCTTGCGCATGTGCACCAGCAGGATCTGCTCGCGTCCGCGGATGTCGGGCAGGCCCACCACGACCTGGCGGTCGAAGCGGCCAGGACGCAACAAGGCGGGATCAAGGACGTCGGGGCGGTTGGTCGCGGCGATCACGATCACGCCGACACTCGCTTCGAAACCGTCCATTTCCACCAGCAGCTGGTTGAGCGTCTGCTCGCGCTCGTCGTTGCCGCCACCGAGGCCGGCCCCACGCTGAC
>JAYRNU010000138.1:0-17100 GCA_041912015.1 Thiobacillus sp.
GATCCTGCGGCAGCTCGGTGAGCAACTCGCCATGCACCTTGACGACGGGTGTAGCAGGCGCGGTTTCGGGGGCAGGATCGAGGAGCGCGGCTTCGGTCATGGGGGGCATTTTACCCGAGGGTGGGAATGGCCGGCTTTTGCTGTCGCATCCACCATTCAACAGGCCCATTCCAGAGCCGAGCTGCCCGGAAGAAAGTGTTGTGCAGCATCCACGCGGCGCATCCCGGCTTCAGGGGCGTTTCTTGGGGGTGGGCGTCTGGGTCGTATCGCGTCCGGCGATACTTGACGGCCGCAGCAACTGCTCCGACCGCATCACATAAAGGATGTAGACCCGTTCACCGTCGTATCGATAGAACACCCGGCACGGCGGCTCGACGATTTGCCGATAGCGCGAGCGTTCCAGTTCCGACGGGCGGCTGCCGCTTTCGGGATATTGATGCAAATGCTCGACGCGCTCGAACACCCGCTTGACCAGAGCGGCCGCCGCATCGGGCTTATCGAGTGCAATGTAATCGGCAATGGCCTCCAGATCGGCGAGCGCCGGCTCGGTCCCGATTACTTCAGCCATCGGGCCATGCGGGTCCTGGCCTCCGCGTGCGACACCACCCTGCCCTCGGCCACCGCCATTTCGCCGCGCGCGATGCCCTCCAGCACCGCCATACGCTGCTGCAGCAATTCGAAGGTTTCGACGTCCACCAGATACGCGCTCGGCAACCCGTGCTGCGTGATGAGGATGGGCTGCTTGTCCCGCTCGATGTCTGAGAGGAGTTCGGTCGCCTGGCGTTTGAGGGTAGTGACGAGTTCGGTACGCATGAGTGCCACTATAGTGATACTTTCAGCATGGGGCAAGGCTAATGCGAAGCTGACCCCTTATCGCTAGCCGTTATTGGGGAGAGTTCATATTGGAAAAGTTAGGCGTCATGCCATTTGCCTTTGTGCCAATCATCGAAAGAAATCGTATGGTCCCGCAGAAGTTCTTCGTATCGCAGCCCGTATTTGAGCATTGAGACGAGCGCGTTCGCATCACTCGACATGATGAAGTGCTCGTAGGCGTACTCGCTCTCGGTGTAATGCTGCTCAATCCCGTTCATATAGTCTCGAACCATCTCCAGCGCATCGTCAATCATCTGCCGAGAGATGCCCGGAAGTGGGTTGGGCAAGACCTTCAAGGAAGTGACGAGGTCCAAGTGCGCAAGCTGCTTGTTCCGCCACTCTCGAAAGGGTGCGCATTTAGCATGCAAGCTATCCAAGAGCGCTCTGTTTGCAGCTGCCAAGCCAGCATCGCCATGCAACTCAAGTCTCGCTTGAAGCTGCTCCAAAGAGAGGTTGTCAAACCTGCCGGACTTTGCGGGATCGGTGAGCTTGCTCAGACTGACCTGAACCTCATCGAGCAAGACATCCTGAATGATGAAGAAGAATGTTGACGCGCACTCGTTGAGAAGATCAATCCGTCGCTCAGATTCACCAAAAAGCTGGCAATAGCATATCCACCGACCATGCAGCCAGGTGATCTCTTTCTTGAGAAGAGAATAGGCCTCGTCAATTGGCGCAGGTATCTGATGGGTTGTCATAGAGCCTTTGCCGTCATTCGAACACCACCTCCGCCACCTCCTGATAACGCCTGGCGAAATGCACCGTCAGCCCCTCACGGATGTGGTCGGGCAGCTTGTCGAAATCCCGCCGGTTGGCTTCGGGCAGAATCAACTCGTGGATACCGATGCGGCGCGCGGCGATGACCTTCTCGCGGATGCCGCCGACGGGCAGCACCTGGCCGGTCAGCGTGAGCTCGCCGGTCATGGCGAGCGGGCGCGGCACCTTCCGGTTTTTCGCCAGCGACAGCAGCGCGGTCGCCATGGTGACGCCGGCGCTGGGGCCGTCCTTGGGCGTGGCGCCTTCCGGCACGTGCAGGTGGACGAAGCTCTTGTCGAAGAAGGTCTGGTCCGCGCCGTAGGCCTTGAGGTGCGATGCGACGTAGCTGTAGGCGATCTCGGCGGATTCCTTCATGACCTCGCCAAGCTTGCCGGTCAGCTTGAAGCCGCGGTTGAGGGTATGCACGCGCGTGGCCTCGACCGGAAGCGTTGCGCCACCCATCGCGGTCCAGGCGAGACCGGTGACGACGCCGACGCCGGTCAGCGGCTTCTCCTTCGTGAAAACGGGCTTGTCGAGATAGGCCTCGATTTCCTTCGTACCGATCCGGATCGGCGTCTGCGCGCCGCCGAGGATCTTCACCACGGCTTTCCTTGCCACCCGACCGAGCTGCTTTTCCAGGTTGCGGACGCCGGCTTCGCGGGCATAGCCTTCGATGACGTTGCGGATCGCGCCTTCGGTGATCGTCAGCTGGTTCTTCTTCAGCCCGGACTTTTCCAGCACGCGCGGCCACAGATGGTGCTTCGCGATGGCGACTTTCTCCTCGGTGATGTAGCCCGACAGGCGGATGACCTCCATGCGGTCGAGCAGTGCCGACGGAATCGAATAATCGTTGGCGGTGCAGATGAACAGCGCCTTGGACAAGTCGAAGCGCACGTCGAGGTAGTGGTCGAGGAAATCGGCGTTCTGCTCGGGATCGAGCACCTCGAGCAGCGCGCTCGCCGGGTCGCCCTGGTAGCTGGCGCCGATCTTGTCGATCTCGTCGAGCATGATGACCGGATTGGCCGTGCCAGCCTCCTTCAGTGCCTGCACGAACTTGCCGGGCATGGCGCCGATGTAGGTGCGGCGGTGGCCCTTGATCTCGGCCTCGTCGCGCATGCCGCCGACCGAGAAGCGGAAGAACTTGCGCCCGAGCGCCTCGGCGATCGACTTGCCGATCGAGGTCTTGCCGACGCCGGGCGGCCCGATCAGCAGCAGGATCGAACCTGACATTTCGCCGCGCATCGCGCCGACGGCGAGAAATTCGATGATGCGGTCCTTGACGTCGTCGAGCCCGTCATGGTCGCGGTCGAGAATGCTGCGCGCCCGCGCGAGATCGATCTTGTCCTGCGTGTATACGCCCCAGGGCAGCACGGTCAGCCAGTCGAGATAATTGCGGGTCACTGTATATTCCGGCGAGCCGGTTTCGAGCAGGGACAGCTTGTGCATTTCCTCGTCGATGCGCTTCTTCGCCTGCTCGGGCAGCGTCAGACCGGCCAGGCGGTCGGCGAAGGTGTCGAGCTCGGCGGTCTTGTCGTCCTTGGCCAGGCCCAGTTCCTTCTGGATCGCCTTGAGCTGCTGGCGCAGGAAGAATTCGCGCTGCTGCTCGCTCATTTTTTCCTCGACCTTGCCGCGGATGTCCGACTGCAGCCGCGCCACGTCGAGCTCCTTCTTCAGCAGCACGAGCACCTTTTCCATGCGCTTCTTCAGGCCGAAGGCCTCCAGCACCTCCTGCAGGTCCTGCTTCGATGCGGTGGTCAGGCTGGCGGCGAAATCGGTCAGTTGCGAAGGCTCGTTCGGACCGAAGCGATTGAGGAAGAACTTCAGCTCCTCGGAATACAGCGGATTGAGCGGCAGCAGTTCCTTGATGGTGTTGATGATCGCGATCGAATAGGCCCGGATCTCCTCCGACTCCGGCTTGCCCGGCTCGTTCGGGTAGTCGACGCGCACCTTGTAGGGCGGGGTGTCCGACAGCCAGTCGACGATGCGGAAGCGCCGCACGCCTTCTGCGATGAACTGCATCTTGCCGTCGGTGCGAACCGGATGATGGATGCGTACGACCGTCCCGATGCTGCGGAAATCGGCCCGCTTGACGTCGTCGGTGTTGTCGGGCCGGACCACGACCAGTCCGACCATGTGATGCGCGGTTTCGCCGATCGCCTCCACCGTCGACAGCCAGGGCGCCTCGTTCATCAGCAGCGGCAGGGTTTGCGCCGGAAAGAACGGCTTTTCGGTCAGCGGCAGCAGAAACAGCTCGTCCGGCCACACCGGCGCTGCCGGCAGCTGGCGATTGTCGGAAAGGACTTCACCTTCGAGGGAGGGTTCGTTGGGCATGTCAAATTCTTCATTGTCCGGTCATTCCGGATACTGAAGTATCGGGCCGAACGGCCCGTTTTCAAGGTCGGAACCAGGCCGCAACAGGAATGGTCCGCAATCGACCTGGGGTACGCCGGGCAGTCCTGCCCATATTGCAGCCATCCCCGGGCTTGCGAATCTGCTGCATCGTGCGCGTCAGGCCTGCAAACCGGCGGCGTCAGCTGCGCTTGTATACATCCTCGAAACGCACGATGTCGTCCTCGCCGAGGTAGGCACCCGACTGCACTTCGATGATGTGCAGGTCGACCTTGCCCGGATTCTCCAGCCGGTGGACCGTACCCAGCGGAATGTAGGTCGACTGGTTCTCCGTCAGCAGCATGACCGAGTCGCCGCAGGTCACGCTGGCGGTTCCCGACACGACGACCCAGTGCTCCGCGCGATGGTGATGCTTCTGCAGGCTGAGTTTTTCACCGGGCTTGACCATGATGCGCTTGACCTGGAAGCGGTCGCCCTCGTCGATGCCCTCGTACCAGCCCCAGGGCCGGAACACCTGCTTGTGGACCAGATGCTCGCAGCGCTTCTCGGCCTTCATGCGATCGACCAGCTTCTTGACGTCCTGCACCTGGTCCTTCTTCGCCACCAGCACGACGTCGGCGGTCTCGACCACCACGAGGTCGGATACGCCGAGCATCGCGACCATGCGCGTCTCGGCCCGGACGAAGTTGCCATGGGCATTCTCGAGCATGACGTCGCCGCGGATCGCATTGCCCTGCGCGTCCTTCTGCGCCACGTCCCACAGCGCCGACCAGGCCCCGATGTCGCTCCATGCGATGTCGGCCGGCACCACCGCCGCACGCCGCGTATGCTCCATGACCGCGTAGTCGACCGATTCCGCCGGACACGCCTCGAAGGCGGCGGGATCGAGGCGCACGAAATCGAGGTCGGGCGAAGCCGCGTCGAGCGCCGCACGGCTGGCGTCGAGGATGTCGGGCCGCAGGGCCTCCAGTTCGTCGAGGAAATCCGCGGCGCGGAACAGGAACATGCCGCTGTTCCAGAAATAGTCGCCGGAATCGACATACCGCCGGGCAGTCTCCAGATCGGGCTTTTCGACGAAGGCCTCCACCTGGAAAGCCCCCCCGGCGTCAGGCAGCGGCGGCCCCTTGCGGATGTAGCCGTAGCCGGTCTCGGGTGTCGCCGCGACGATGCCGAAGGTGACCAGATGGCCGCGAGCTGCCGCGTCGGCGGCGGTCCGGATCGCCGCATGGAAGGCGGCGACATCGCCGATCAGGTGATCGGCGGGCAGCACCAGCATCAGGGCGCCGGGATCGTCGCGCGCCAGCATCAGCGCGGCGACGGCGATCGCCGGGGCGGTGTTGCGGCCCACCGGTTCGAGCACGATGGCATGCGGCGCCGTTCCGATCTGCCGCAGCTGTTCGGCGATCATGAAGCGATGCTCGACATTGCAAACCATCAGCGGTGCCGCCATTTCCGGCATGTCCGTCAATCGGCTGACAGTGTCCTGCAACAGGCTGTTGTCGCTGGCGAGCGGCAGCAGCTGCTTGGGCAATGCCGCGCGCGACAACGGCCAGAGGCGGGTGCCGGAGCCGCCGGAAAGGATCACGGGATGGATAGTCGTCATGTCGAAGCTCGTGAATTGATCAGGACGTTGCAGTTGCCTGCAATTATCGTTCCAAAATCAGGTCTCGATGCGATTCCAGCCGCACTGGATCGATGCCACACGATCAAGCAGCGATGTCGGCCTTGAGCCGGGCGGCCTCGCAATGCTGCCGCGCAGCATCCCGAATCAGGCGTCGCGATAGATGAAATCCCGATTGAACGGATAGTTCGGCTGGCGGCCGTCGATGCCCTTGCCCGCCAGCACCTGCCAGAGTTCCATCCAGCCATGATCGAAGGCATGGGCGGAACCCGCCATGTAGATGCGCCAGATGCGGTATTTCTGCTGGCCGATCAGGCGCTGCGCTTCATCTGCATGCCGCTCCAGGCGCGTGACCCAGTGCCAGAGGGTCTTGCCGTAATGCGGACGCAGGTTTTCGGCATCCAGGCATTCGAGCCCGCTCCGCGCTGCAGTGCGCAACACGTCCGAGGCATGCACCAGTTCGCCCCCGGGAAACACGTAATCCTCGATGAACTCGGAGATGCCGCTGCCAAGACCTGCCGATTCGGGTACGGCCGAGGTGATGCCGTGATTGAGCACCAGTCCGCCCGGCTTCAGCAGCGACGCGATCTTGTCGAAGTAGGCGTTCATGTTTGCCTTGCCGACGTGCTCGAACATGCCGACGCTGGCGATCTTGTCGAAGCCTTCGAGTTCCGGTACTTCCCGGTAGTCCATGAGCCGGACTTCGACACGGCCAGCGAGCCCGCGCGCCTCGATCTGCCGGGTGACCCAGGCGCGCTGTTCGTCCGACAGGGTGATGCCGACCGCCTGCACGCCGTAGCGTTCCGCCGCATGCAGGATCAGCCCGCCCCAGCCGCAGCCGATGTCGAGAAACCGTTCGCCCGGCTGCAGATCGAGCTTGCGGCAGATATGGTCGAGCTTGGCCTCCTGGGCGGCGTCCAGGCTCATCTCCGGCGACCTGAAGTAGGCGCAGGAATAGACCCGTCGGCTGTCGAGCCACAGGCCGTAGAAATCGTTCGACACGTCGTAGTGATACTGGATGTTCCTGCGGTCGCGGGTACGCGTGTGGCGCCACCACTTCCAGCCCTCGGACCCGGTTGCCGGCGCGCAACCGCCGGCGCTGCACAGGCGGTCGCCGAGTGCGAGGATGTCGCGGATGTCGCCTTCGAGATCGAGGGCGCCTTCGACATAGGCCCGCGCCAGCGAACCCAGGTTGGGATCGGCCATGGCCTTGAGGCTCGAGCGATGATGCAGGCGCACCCGTATCGCGTCGACCGCATCCTGGCCGACGCTTTCGCCATTCCAGAGTTCGACCACGAGCGGCAGGCCTGCCGCCTCGAGTCGTCGCCGCACCTGGTCAACCAGCAACTGATTCAGCATCACGCCCTCCTGTTACGGACGGCGCCAGATCATGAACCGGACTGACCGCCCGAATTCAATTTAGGACAAATCTACCACCAGCGCAGCACGCGTGTTTTCCGGAAGCGTCAATGAATCGACCGGATAGACATCCAGATCGATGCCCATGCGGATCGGGCTGCCGGCCTTGGCGGCGGCAATGGACGTGGCATCGAGTTCGAAACGCAGGAAATGCACGGCCGAAGTCTTGTCGGCGTTCTCGCGTTCCATGTCCTCGTCGGCGATCGCGAAGATTCCAGGCAGATCGGCCACCTGCACCCACACCCGGTCCTCGATGCCCTTGAGCCTGGCCAGCGCAAGCCTGCGTGCGTCCGGATCGGAATACTGGATCATCATGGTGGCCTTCCAGTTGGTGCCGTCAGGAATCAGCGGGTTGTAGGCATCGAGTTCGTCCTGGATGCCGGATTCCTCGAACGTGCGCTCGGCGCGCAGCATTTCCTGGATCTGGTAGCGCATGGTCTTCTCGTCCTCGAAAATCAGCGTGACGTGGTCGCCGAGCTCGACCATGCGGTTCTTCTTGTGCGCCATGACTTCGGCGCGCAGCGCAGTGCGCACTTTGGCATAGCCTTCGAGGGTCAGCAGGCTGTCACGGGTGATGTGCGGCATGTTGGCTACTCCTTGACGACAGTTGTTTCACTTCAGACCGTAGGCGATGCGCAGCAGCGTGATCGGATGCTGCTTCTGCGCGGTCGAATCGCCCATGCCCTGCATGATGCGGCGCGCGGCCATCGCGCAGTCGGAACTCACGTAATCGGCATGCGGTTCGGCCATCTGGCGGAATACCGGCCTGCCGATCTTCATCGACTTGTCGAAATACTCGCTCTTCACGCCCCAGGTGCCATCGTGTCCGGAGCAGCGCTCGACCAGGGTCACCTCGGCGCCAGCAAGCTGCAGCGCATCGCGCGTCTTGTTGCCGATGTTCTGCACCCGCTGGTGGCAGGGAACGTGATACGCGACCTTGCCCAGTGCGGCCTGGAAATCGGTCTTCAGCAGGCCGTCGGCGTTGCGTGCCATCAGGTATTCGAATGGATCCCACATCGCCTCCTTGACGGCCTGAACGTCGAGATCATTGGGGAACATCAGCGGCAGTTCCTGCTTGTACATCAGCGTGCACGATGGCACCGCGGTGAGGATGGCGCAGCCTTCGCGCGCCAGCTTCGCAAGATGCGGAATGTTCACGTCCTTGAGTTTTTCCACCGCATCGAGATCGCCCAGTTCGAGTTTGGGCATGCCGCAGCAGGCTTCCTTTTCCACGAGCACGGCGGGGATCTCGCTGTGGGCCAGCACCTTCAGCAGGTCGTGGCCGATGCCCGGTTCGTTGTAGTTGACGTAGCAGGTCGAGTAGATCGCCACCCTGCCCGGCGTGCGCTCGCCGGCCTTGACCGCGAAGTCGCTGCGCGGTTTCGCGGTCGCGCGGAATTTTGCGCTGTCGTATTCGGGCAGTTCGCAGTCCGGATGGATCTGCATCACGTTGCCGATCAGCTTGCGCACCGGCTTGCTCTTGAGGCTCGCGTTGACGGCCTGCACCACCACCGGAATCGAGGCGAGCTTGCCCATCGCGTCGGTCGACGAAAGCAGCTTGTCGCGGAAGTTCGTTCCGCCCTTTTTGAACTTGACCGCCTTGGCGCGCAGCATCAGGTGCGGGAAATCGATGTTCCACGGATGCGGCGGCACATAGGGGCATTTGGTCATGTAGCAGAGGTCGCAGAGGTAGCACTCGTCCACGACCTTGATGTAGTCCGCCTTGGCAACCCCGTCCACTTCCATGGTCGAGGATTCGTCCACCAGATCGAACAGCGTCGGAAACGCCGTGCACAGCGACACGCAGCGACGGCAGCCATGGCAGGCATCGAATACCCGCTCAAGCTCGTGGTTGAGCTTTTCCTCGTCGTAGAAATCCGGGTTCTTCCAGTCGAGCGGATGACGGGTGGGCGCTTCAAGGTTGCCTTCACGTGTGCTCATGCGTACTCCATTGCTCCTGAAATCGATAGGCCGATGTTCGCAAAGATCTCATCGATTCGCGCCAGCGTCGCGAATCGATGAGGCCTTCGGATTGAAAAAGCGGGTCAGTGACGACCCGCTTTTCTGGGCTGAATTACGCGCCCAGGGTGTCCAGCGTCTTCTGGAACTTGTTGGCGTGCGAACGCTCGGCCTTGGCCAGCGTCTCGAACCAGTCGGCGATTTCGTCGAAACCTTCCGAACGCGCATCCTTGGCCATGCCGGGATACATGTCGGTGTATTCGTGGGTTTCGCCGGCGATGGCCGTCTTCAGGTTGTCGGCGGTGGGGCCGAACGCCATGCCGGTGGCGGGGTCGCCGCACTTTTCCAGGTATTCCAGATGGCCATGGGCGTGGCCGGTCTCGCCTTCGGCGGTGGAGCGGAACACGGCGGCAACGTCGTTGTAGCCCTCGACGTCAGCCTTGGCTGCGAAGTAGAGGTAGCGGCGGTTGGCCTGCGATTCGCCGGCGAAGGCGGCCTTCAGATGTTCTTCGGTTTTGGAACCTTTGAGTTGCATTACCTGATCTCCTTGATTTGACATGGACATGCTTTGCAGCACTGATTTTTCATCTCCGTCGCGCCTCTACCAGCCCTGCACGGCAAATGCAACGGTTGCTGAAACCCGGTGTTTAGACTTAGTCTAATACCTGAACGAAGATTAAACCCGGCGCGATGACGCTGTCAACCTCGATGCGGCATGCCGCGGCGAACCGCCCTGATTCGGCACGCAATTTGGCCGGGAGCAAGGCGGATTCCCCGTTGCAGGCAGGGTCTTCCCCGCTGCATCGGGCTTCAGCAGGTAAACTCACGCCCGACGGAGAACCGACATGAGCAAGACCATGACCAAGACCGACGCCGAATGGCGCGCCGAACTGAGCCCGGAACAATTCCGCATCCTGCGCGAGCACGGCACCGAACGGGCATTCACGGGACAGTACTGGAACCATCATGAAACAGGCGACTACCGCTGTGCGGCATGTGGCGAACCCCTGTTCGGCTCCGACACCAAGTTCGATTCCGGCACCGGCTGGCCAAGCTTCTATCAGGCGCTGAATGCCGAGGCGGTGGCGGAAAAGCGTGATGGCAGCCATGGCATGCAGCGCGTCGAGGTGCTGTGCCGCCGCTGCGGTTCGCATCTGGGGCACGTGTTCCCCGACGGCCCGGCGCCCACCGGCCTGCGCTATTGCATCAATTCGGCCGCGCTGCAATTCAGCAGCAAACAGGACTGAGCCTTGCACAGCTTCGATGCGCAGATTGCTGCGATCACGCCCGCCACGCCGAGCATCAAGGCGCTGCGCCTGACGATCCCCGATCCGGGGTTCAGGTTCCTGCCGGGGCAGTGGGTCGACCTCAGCATCGAGATCGAGGGCGCGACCGAAACCTCGGGCTATTCGATCACCACGTCTCCCATCCATCGCGGCGAAATCGAGCTGGCGATCAAGTCCAGCACGCGGCACCGGGTCGCACGCTGGGTGCACGAGCACGCCCGCGTCGGCGACCGGGTGCGCGTCTCGCAGGGCCAGGGGCCCTTCGTCTACCTGCCCGAAATGAGCGACAACGTGGTGCTGATCGGCGGCGGGGTCGGCGTCACGCCGCTGCTGTCCATCTTCCGCCACGTGCGCGACGCCGCCCTGCCGACCCGCGTGCACCTGCTCTACAGCGTATCGGACAGCCGCGAAATCCTGTTTCGCGACGAGCTCGATGCGGCCGCCCAGGCGCATGACAACCTGCACGTCGGCGTCACGGTCACGCAGCCCGATCCAAGCTGGCACGGCCTGACCGGACGCATCGACCCGGTCAAGCTTCACGCGCTCGACGTTCCCGACGACACCCTCTACTATCTCTGCGGACCGAGGGGCATGGTCGAGGACATGAGCACCTTGCTGCATGATCTCGGCGTGCCGTTGAACCGCATCATTTTCGAAAAGTGGTGGTAGCGTCGAAAGCGCCCCGCGAACGTTTCCCATTGGCGAACGATATTGAAACCCTTGTCCGACCTTGCCTGACTGAACGGAGACCCATCATGCGCCTTGCCCCCCTGCTCGCTGCCCTCGCCTTCTGCACCCCGGTGCTGGCCGGCCCCAACGACACCGTCCGCGCCTACCCGCCGACGCTGGTCAACGCGAATACCTATGTGATCCACGGCCCGCAGGGCGTGCCGTCGAAAGCCAACCAGAGCTTCATGAACAATCCGGCCTGGATCGTCACGGCCGACGGCGTCGTCGTCATCGACCCGGGCTCCAGCGTGCAGGCCGGGCGCATGGTCGTGGCCCAGCTGCGCAAGACCACGAACAAGCCGGTGACGCACGTGTTCAACACCCACGTCCACGGCGACCACTGGCTGGGTAACCAGGCGATCCTTGAAGCCTGGCCGAGTGCCACGCTGATCGCCCACCCCGACATGATCAGGAAAGCCCGGGAAGGCGCCGACGCATTCTGGCTCCAACTGATGTCTGACATGACCGAGGGCTATACGGACGGCACACGCGCCGTGATTCCGACCGTCGAGGCGGCCGATGGCCAGGAATTCAGGATCGGCGGCAAGACCTTCCGCATCCATTCGTCGACCGACGCGCACAGCAAGACCGACCTGATGATCGAGCTGGTCGAGGACCGTACCCTGTTCACCGGCGACAACGTGCTATCGCGCCAGGTCATGAACCTGCGCGACGGCACCTTCAAGGGCGTCATCAAGGCCACCGACCAGGCGCTTGCGCTCGATGCCCGGCTGTATGTGCCCGGCCACGGCCGGAGCGGCGACCGCGCCTTCGTCGCCGAGCAGAAGGACTATTTCGACACGCTGATGGCCGAGGTGCGCCGCATGTACGACGAAGGCAAGAGCGACTACGAGATGAAGCCGGTCATCGCCGAGAAGCTCAAGGCCTACCAGGACTGGGCAGAATGGGATACCAACCTGGGCCAGCAGATCAGTCTGGCGATACTGGAAATCGAGCAGGAATAGGACTGCAGGCGGCTGCAGCACCGCCGAAGCGCGGTCAGTGCAGCAGCCGGCTCACGCTGGCCGTCCGTCCCGGGTGCCACTCGCCATCCAGGCTGACCCATTCGACGAGGCTGCCGCGCATGCGGACGACGCCCGGGCGGCGGTTGTCGCCGGTGTCGGAAAACTCGAAACGGTAATCGCGCTGGAATTGCAGCTGGCCACTGCTGTTGCGCGCCAGGCGGATCCTGCTCAGCGCCACGCTCTCGTCGAGGAACTGCAGGCCTGCATCGCTGCAGGCACGGCGACCCACCGCGATGGCCTGTTCGCGCACCTGCATGCCGGCATACCAGTACCAGCCACCCGCAGCGAACACTCCCAGCAGGAAGATCTCCCAGCTCACTGCCCGCCCGCGTCCGGCTTGACCGGGCTGCGGAACAGTGCCGCCACCTGCTTGCGGGGCGACTTGCGGACAAGCGAGGGGACACTGTCGTTGCGCGGCGCCTCGCTCGGCACATAGGGCGCATCGAACAGCGCATCGCGCGGTGCCGCCTGGCGTGGACGTGACGCGCTGCGCTCGGGGCGTTCACCGGTCCGGTCTGCATGACGCGGGGGGCGCGTCTGGTAGGACGGCACATCGGCCGCGCCGGGTTCGAAACCGGCAACGATCACCGGCGGCAGGCTGTTGCCGATGAGCTTCTCGATATCCTTGAGATAGCGCGTTTCCGCTTCGCTGACCAGCGAGATCGCCTCGCCCAGCGCGCCGGCGCGGCCGGTACGGCCGATGCGGTGCACGTAGTCCTCGGCATTGTGCGGCAGGTCGTAATTGACGACATAGGGCAGCGCCTCGATGTCGAGGCCGCGCGCGGCGACGTCGGTGGCGACCAGCACGCGGATGGCGCCGCCCTTGAAGGCATCGAGCGCCTTGATGCGCTCCTGCTGGGTCTTGTCGCCGTGAATGGCATCGGCATGGATGCCCGACTTGTTGAGTTCGTTGGCGAGCCGGTTGCAGCCCAGCTTGGTGCCGGTGAACACCAGCACCTGGCTGAGGTCGCGGCTCTTGATCAGATGAGCCAGCAGCTGCCGCTTGCGCTCGTGATGCACCGGATGCACCACCTGGGTGACCGTCACCGCCGTGGCGTTGCGCGCCACCTCGATGAACGTCGGGTTATTGAGGATGCTGTCGGCAAGCTTGCGTATTTCTTCCGGAAAGGTGGCCGAAAACATCATGTTGACCCGCTGCGTGGGCAGCAGGGCGACG
Source organism: Thiobacillus sp. (assembly GCA_041912015.1). Classification (GTDB taxonomy): domain Bacteria; phylum Pseudomonadota; class Gammaproteobacteria; order Burkholderiales; family Thiobacillaceae; genus Thiobacillus. Next base: position 13,195 of record JAYRNU010000138.1, read on the forward strand.
ATGCGCTTGAGGTCGGGCATGAAGCCCATGTCGAGCATGCGGTCGGCCTCGTCGAGCACCAGCGTGTTGACCTGGTTCAGCATCAGCGTCTTGTTCTGCACGTGGTCGAGCAGGCGGCCCGGGGTCGCCACGAGGATTTCCACGCCGGCCTTGAGGACGGGAATCTGCGTATTGATGTTGACCCCGCCGTAGACCACCAGCGAGCGCAGCGGCAGGTGCTTGGTATAGGCCTGAACGCTCTCCTCGACCTGGATCGCGAGCTCGCGCGTGGGGGTCAGGATCAGCGCCCGGATCGGGTGCTTGGCCGGCGAGGTTCCATTGTTGGCGAAGGGCTGCAACCGCTGGATCAGCGGCAATGCGAAGGCGGCCGTCTTGCCGGTGCCGGTCTGCGCGGCGCCGAGGATGTCGCCGCCCTTCAATGCCAGGGGAATCACCTGTTCCTGAATCGGGGTCGGCGTGACGTAGCCCATCTCGTCGAGGGCACGCAGGATTTCGGGAGAGAGTCCGAGTTCAGCAAAAGTCGTCAATGTCTGTCCAGTCCGTTTCGATCCGTTCAAATCCGGATCCAGTCAAAACCCGCCATCTGGCAGGCCACGCGCACCTCATCGTCGGCGCAGTCGAGTACCTGTGCCAGCGCACGCTGCGCCAGTGCCGCCGTGTTGTTCTTGCGCGAGACATGCGCAGCCATCACGCACTGCAGCCGGTCGTGCTTCAGCTTGCCCAGCAAGGCTCCCGCCTGGCTGTTTTCCAGATGGCCGAAGCGGCCGCCGACCCGCCGCTTGAGGCTCGCCGGATAGGGGCCGTTTTCCAGCATCGTCGCGTCGTGGTTGCACTCCAGCACCAGCGCATCGACGCCGCCCAGAGTCGCCTCGATATGCGGCGTGCTGCAGCCGGCATCGGTCAGGACCCCGAGGCGGCGGTTGCCATCGCCGAACACGTACTGTACCGGCTCCCTGGCATCGTGCGGCACCGGAAACGGCTGAATGTCGAGGTCGTCGATCGCGAACCGCGCATGGCTGTCGATGACCTTCACCGTCACGCCGTCGAGATCCTGGGCCATCGCCAGCGTACCGGCGGTCAGCCACACGGGCAACCTGTACTTGCGGGCAAGCCGGCCCACGCCTCCGAGGTGGTCGGCGTGCTCGTGTGTGACGACGATGGCGGCCAGGTCGGAAGCCTGCAGTTCCAGCCGCGCCAAGCGCGCCACGCAGTCTGCCAGTCCGAAGCCGCAATCCATGAGCACCCGGGTGGATCCGGCTTCGACGACCAGGCCGTTGCCTTCGCTGCCACTGCCGAGGCTGGCGAAACGCATCAGCTGCGCGCCCGCATCATTTAAGTTCCTTGTACAGCAGGTTGATGATGCGGGTCTGCGTGGCGGGATCGACGGGCTTGTCGTCCACGCCGGTCACGCTGACCCGGCTCTTGTCAACCGCCCCGTTGACGATGATCCTCAATTGCGGCGCGGTCTGCGCGTCCTTGCTGCGCCAGAAGGCAAGCTTGGCGAAAATGCCTTCATCGGCCTTGCTGTTGTTGTCGACATCCGGATCGATGTAGCGCACGAAATACACGCCCTTGGAGCGGTCGCGGTCCTCAACCGCGAACCCGACGCGATCCAGCGCCAGGCCGACGCGCCGCCAGGCGCGATCGAAGCCCTCGTCCATTTCCAGCACCGGCGTGCCCGCCTCCTTGAGGATGCGCGCCTGCTCCGGCGTCTGCTTGCTGGCCAGCAGCGATTCGGCACGGCTCTCTTCCACGCCGAAGCGCAGCATCAGGCGGCGCAGCATCTCGGCCTCGAGATCGGGGTCGTGCGGGCGCGGCTGCCATTTGGTCTGGTCCTTGCCCTCGGTGGCATAGACCTCCTCCATGCCGCGCTGGCTGATGTAGATCTCGGTGGTGCCATCCTTGCCGGCCTCGACCCGCGTGCGGAACTTGTCGCGCTCGGCCGTCGAATAGACGCTGTCGATCACCTTGCCGAGCAGGCTGCGAATGCCATCGTCCGGAATCTTGGCACGGTTCTCCGCCCAGTCGGTTTCCATCACCCCGGTTTCCGGGGAATCAATATTGAGAATGAAGCCGTTCTCCTGCCAGAAATCCTTGATCACCGGCCACACCTGTTGCGGCGTTCCCTGCACCACCAGCCAGCGCTGGGTGCCGGCGCGCTCGATTCGCACCTTGTCCTGCTGCGGCAGAACGGTTGTCGACGTCGTTGGCGTGGTCTTGCGCTCCTGGTTGTAGGTCGACAGCGTCGCCGTTACCTTGCCCTGCGTGTCGGGAACGTCGTAGCGGTTGTCCGATGACGGCGCCACGAGGTCGGGCGGCACTTCGAGCGTGGGCAATTTTTCCGCCGACTTGTAATCGATTTTCTTGCTTTCGGGCATGCTGCAGCCCGAAACCGCCAGGGCTGTCATCACGAGCAGAGTCAAAAAACGCATGGGGTATCCTAGGTCAACGGGCCTACATCAAGCCGGCATGGCGCATCGCACTGCGCAGGGTGTCGTGCAGCCCGGCCGACAGCGGCGTCAGCGGCAGGCGCAGGCCGGCTGGAATCAGTCCCAGTTCGGCGCAGGCCCACTTGACCGGGATCGGATTCGCTTCGACAAACAGCTTGCTGTGCAAGGGCAGCAACGCATCATTGAGTTCGCGCGCACGCGCGAGGTTCCCGGCGTGCGCGGCCACGCACATCTCGTGCATGAGCCGCGGCGCGACATTGGCCGTCACCGAGATCACGCCGTGGCCCCCGAGCAGCATGAAGGGCATCGCCGAGCCATCGTCGCCGCTGTAGAGCGCGAAGCCTTTCGGTGCGCGCCGCAGCAGGTCGGCCGCACGCTCCATGCTGCCGGTGGCATCCTTGAGCCCGACGATGCCGGGCACTTCGGCCAGGCGCAGCGTGGTGTCGTTGGCCAGATCGGCCACGGTGCGTCCCGGGACGTTGTAGAGAATCAGCGGCAAATCGACTGCTTCGGCAATTTTCCGGTAGTGCCGATAGAGCCCTTCCTGCGTCGGCTTGTTGTAGTAAGGCACCACCGACAGTCCGGCCTGGGCGCCGGCCGCCTTGGCACAGGCCGTCAGCTCGATGGCCTCTGCCGTCGAATTCGCGCCCGTTCCGGCAATCACCGGCACCCGTCCAGCGACCTGCTCGACCGTGGTGCGGATCAGCAGGCAATGTTCGTCGAAGCTCACGGTAGGCGATTCGCCGGAGGTTCCGACGACGACGATGCCGTCGGTCCCCTCGGCGATGTGCCATTCGACCAGGCGCTTCAAGGCCTCGAGGTCGAGCGTCCCGTCGTCGGACATCGGGGTAACGATCGCGACCAGACTTCCTCTGGCCATGCTGTGTTCTGCCATGTTGTTCATGCGCGGCGCCCCGTATCGGGCGCCTGTTGGATAAATCCCGGCATTCTAATCCATCTGCCTGCCGGCAAGGGCATATCGAGCGCGCATGCAATCAAAGCCGCTCCATCCAGGCCGCCAGCTGCTCGATGCCCAGGCCGACGCCGCGCGTGACCAGCGGGATCGCCCACACCCAGGCTGCTGTCAGCCCCAGCGCCGCGATGCCGAGGCCGGCGGAGAACATGTCGAGCCCGGGCGTGGTCCGGGCGACGATGCCGAAAGCCAGCTGGATCAGCAGTGCCAGCGCCAGCAGCGGCAAGGCCAGCTGCAGGCCGGCGGTAAACAGCCACCCCGCGGCTTCCGCCAGCAGACGCAGGTCCCCGCTCGTAGGCAGCGTCGCCACTGGCATGGCGGCGAAGCCGTGGCGCAGCGCCTCGACGACCAGCAGATGGCCGCCGGCCCCGAGAAAAGCGAGCGCGGCGAGCCACCAGGCGAGGTCACGCCAAGGGCGGTCCGCAGACGCTACCTGCTCCTCGGTCAGCGTCAGCAGGCCGCCGCTGGCCGTGTGGCCGGTCC
>JAYRNU010000139.1:0-44737 GCA_041912015.1 Thiobacillus sp.
AAACCGAGCTGGACGCACGCCGCGAGGCGGAGCAGGCCGCCCGGTCGCTCGAGGGACTTCGCACCGCCATTCATTCCGTTACCACCCTGAACGATTCAGCGTGGACCGAGGAAAACTGGGACGCCGAGCTGCGCGTGCAAAGCTTCCAGACCCTGCAGGATTCCACCGCGGAACCGATCACGCCGCCCTACGATCGGCTGCCGTTCGCACGCCTGGGAATCAAGCAGTCGCTGCCGAGCGGAGTCCAGTTCAAGCTGGAAACCCAGGCGACCCGCTTTGCCGCGCCCGCCGATTTGGGCCTGCCGGATGGCACGCGGGTGATGGCCTACCCGACGCTGCAATATCCGCTCGTCAACTCGTTCGGCTTCCTCGTGCCGCAGGTGGGCTGGAGCAGCACCTACTATGCGCTCGACGACAGTTCGCCCAAGCAGTCCATTACCCGCAACCTGCCCATCGCGAGCATCGACAGCGGCCTGACCTTCGACCGGCCGCTGCAGCTTTTCGGCAACGACTACCTGCAGACCCTGGAGCCGCGCGCCTACTACGTGTACGCGCCCTACCGCTACCAGGACGACATTCCGGTGTTCGACACGGCGCAGATGGAATTCAGCTATGCGCAGATGTTCACCGAAAACCAGTTCGTCGGGTACGACCGCATCAACGACGCCAATCAGCTGACGCTGGCGCTCAGCAGCCGCTTCCTCGAGTCGTCGAGCGGGCTGGAACGACTGCTGCTGACCATCGGCCAGCGCTACTACTTCACCTCCCAGCAAGTCACCCTGCCCGGCGTCGCCCCCCGCACCAGCAACAGTTCCGACCTGCTCGCCGCGGTCAGCGGGCAAATCACCCGCGACTGGCGATTCGCCGCCAACTGGCAGTTCGACACCCAGACCAAGTCCACCTACCGCCAGAATCTAGGGATTTCCTACCATCCCGGCGATGGCCACGCATTGAACTTTGGCTACCGCTTCATTGACCAATCCACCAACCAGATCGACGTGTCGGCTCAATGGCCGCTGAGCGGCCGCATGTACGGCATGTTCCGCTACAACTACTCGTTCGAGGACGACAAGCTGATCGAGGGCCTCGCCGGGCTTGAATACAATGGCGGATGCTGGGCGCTTCGCGGCGTGATCCAGCGCCTGGCCACCAAGGAAAACCAGTCAACCGATGCGTTCTTCCTGCAGCTGGAGTTGAACGGTATCGGGCGCCTCGGCGCAAACCCGCTCGAAGTTTTGAAACACAGTGTTCCCGGATACAGGACAACCAATGAATTTCTTGAAACGCCTTGAACCGCACCCACTGCAATGGCTGCTGGCATTGCTGCTCGCTGCATCGCCGCTGCTGCCGGCTCAGGCAGCCGTGATGCCGTTGAACTACATCGTGGCCGTCGTCAACGACGAAGTCATCACGCGCAAGGAGCTGGACAAGCGCTACGACGAGGTCGTGCAGAGCCTCGCCCGCCAGAACACGCCCTTGCCGCCGCGCGATGTCCTGGAAAAGCAGTTGCTGGAGCGCATGATCACCGAGCTTGCCTTGCAGCAGCATGCCCGCAATACCGGCGTACGTGTCGACCCCACTCAGGTCGAGCGTGCCGTTCAGCGCATTGCGGCCCAGAACAAGCTCGACATGGCCGGGCTGCAGGCCGCGCTTGAAAAGGACGGCCAGACCCTCGACGGCATGCGCAACACGATCCGCAATGAAATCCTGATCGCGCGGGCACGCGAACGCGATGTCGACAACCGCGTCACCGTCAGCGATTCCGAAATCGAGGGCTACCTGCAAACCCAGGCACAACAGGGCGTGGAAACGGAATACAACTTTTCCCACATTCTGATCACGGTGCCGGAAAATGCGTCGCCGGAAGAGATCCAGGCGCGCCGCGCACGCGCCGAGGAAATCGTCAGGCAACTCGCTCAGGGTGGCGACTTCGCGCAGCTGTCCGCCAGCTACTCCGATGCCGGCAATGCCCTCCAGGGCGGCGCCTTCGGCTGGCGTCCCAGCGGCAAGCTGCCCAGCCTGTTCGTCGAAGCGCTGAACCAAATGCAGCCTGGCCAGGTCAGCCCGATTCTCAGGAGCGGGAACGGCTTCCACATCCTCAAGCTCACCGACAAGCGCGGCCTCGATGCGAAGCTCAGCGTCACGCAGACCCATGCCCGCCACATCCTGATCAAGACCAACGAGCTGACCTCGGAGGCCGATGCGCGCGCCCGTCTGTTGCAGATCAAGGAACGCATCGACAACGGCGTGAGTTTCGAGCAACTGGCACGCCAGTATTCCGACGACGCCAGCGCGGCCAAGGGGGGTGACCTCGGCTGGATCAACCCTGGCGACACCGTGCCCGAATTCGAGCACGCGATGGATGCCCTCAAGGACGGCGAAGTCAGCGGCCCGGTCCAGTCGCCGTTCGGCTGGCACCTGATCCAGGTGCTGGGGCGCCGCACTCAGGACGTCACGCAGGAACGCCAGCGCCTGATGGCACGGCAGGCCATCCGCGAACGCAAGGCGGAAGAAGCCTTCCAGGACTGGGTGCGGCAGATTCGCGATTCGGCCTACGTCGAAATTCGTCCGCTCGAATAAGTCTGGCAAGGACCCGGTGAACGACGTCTCCGCACTGCCCGTCCTCGCGCTGACGGCAGGTGAACCGGCCGGGATCGGCCCCGACCTGTGCATCGCATTGTCGTCGCAGCCTGCCTTGCCGTGCCGCATTTCGGTGCTGGGCGACATCGATGTGCTGAAGCATCGCGCGACGCGGCTCGGCATCCCGGTCGATTTCATCAGCGGCGACACCATCCCGCCCCACCAGCCCGGCTGGCTGCATGTGCGACACATTCCGGTCGCCGTGCCGGTCACAGCCGGCGTGCTCGACGCCGGCAACAGCGGCCATGTCCTGGCGCTGCTCGACGCCGCAACCGCCGGGTGCATGGACAGGACCTACGACGCCGTCGTCACCGCACCGGTTCACAAGGGCGTCATCAACGATGCCGGAATTGCCTTCACCGGCCACACCGAATATCTGGCCGACCGCAGCGGCAGCCGCAGGGTTGTCATGATGCTCGCCGGTGGCGGCCTGCGCGTCGCGCTCGCCACGACCCATCTTCCGCTGCGTGAGGTGGCCGACGCCATCACCCCGGATCTGCTCGAAGAGGTCATCGGCATCCTGCATGCCGACCTGCAGGCAAAATTCGGCATTGCCCGGCCACGCATTCTGGTTGCCGGGCTGAATCCCCACGCCGGCGAATCGGGACATCTCGGACGCGAGGAAATCGACATCATCGGACCCGTGCTCGACCGCCTGCGCGCCGCGGGCATGGACCTGGTCGGCCCGCTGCCTGCCGACACGCTGTTCTCGCGCATCCGTCACGTTCCCTGCGACGCCGTACTGGCCATGTACCACGATCAGGGGCTGCCGGTGCTCAAGTTCGCCAGCTTCGGTGCCGGGGTGAACATCACCCTGGGGCTGCCTTTCATCCGCACCTCGGTCGACCATGGCACCGCGCTCGAGCTTGCAGGAAGCGGGCGGGCGGAAGCAGGCAGCCTGATGACGGCGATCGAGATGGCGATGCAAATGGTCCGCAGCGCGCGACAAGCAGGGCGTCGATAGCACGGCTCATCGCATGCATACGCCCCGCAAGCGCTTCGGCCAGAACTTCCTGATCGACGACGGCATCATCCAGGCCATCGTCAATGCCGTACATCCCCAGGCCGGGGAAACCGTGGTCGAAATCGGCCCGGGCCTGGGGGCGCTGACCCGTCCCCTGCTTGAACGGCTGCCGCATCTGCATGCGGTGGAACTCGATCGCGACATCGTGGCGCGACTGCGCAGGACCTGGCCCGCCGAGCGCCTGACGATCCACGAGGGCGATGCGCTGAAGTTCGATTTCGCAGCGCTTGGCCAAGACCTGCGCATCGTCGGCAACCTGCCGTACAACATTTCCACGCCGCTGCTGTTTCACCTGATGGGTTTTGCCGGGAACATCCGCGACATGACCTTCATGCTGCAAAAAGAGGTCGTCGAGCGCATGGTTGCCGAACCCTCCACCCACGACTACGGGCGTCTGTCGATCATGCTGCAGCGCCGTTTCCATCTGGAATGGCTGCTCGACGTGCCGCCCACCGCGTTCGACCCGCCGCCCAAGGTCGATTCCGCCGTAGTGCGGCTGATTCCGAAAACGCCGGATGAAATCCTGCCGCTCGACGAGGCCCTGTTCGCGCGCGTAGTTGCCACCGCTTTCTCGCAGCGCCGCAAGACCCTGCGCAACACCCTCGGCAGCCTGATGAAGCCGGAAGACTTCGTCGCCACCGGAATCGAATCGGGCAAGCGTGCCGAAGCCCTCAGCGTCGCCGATTACGAGGCGATGACCCGATACCTTGCGGACCTGCCGCGAACCGGCTGACCGTTCTGCCCTTCTCTAAAACCCTGGGCCGGTGTGCTTCAGGTCGCTGCCTGCTGCGACCATCCTGCCGTCCCCTTCTGGATGAACTCGATCGGATAGCCGTCCGGATCCTCGATGAAAGCGATCACGGTCGTGCCATGCGACATCGGCCCGGCCGGACGCAGCACCTTGCCTCCCTTTGCGGCAGCGGCATCACAGGCGGCGTAGGCATCGTCGACCTCGATGGCGATGTGACCGTAGCCGCTGCCAAGCTCGTATTTCCCGACCCCCCAGTTGTAGGTCAGCTCCAGCACCGCCGCCCTGTCTTCCGAGTCGTAGCCGACGAACGCCAGGGTGAACTTGCCGCCCGGATAGTCCTTGCGGCGCAGCAGCTTCATGCCGAGGACGTGGGCGTAGAAATCGATCGAGCGATCGAGATCGCCTACCCGCAACATGGTGTGAAGCAGTCTCATCAGACTTCCCCTCCCGGCTCCAATCGATAGGTCCGCATGCGGGCAGGGGCATCCTTCCAGCGGGTCGATCCCCCTGCGGGGGCCCCTCGCCCTACGCTTCCAGGCGCCACCCGCAACATGGTGTGAAGCAGTCTCATCAGACTTCCCCAAGAATTCGCATGATGTCTAGATCTTGAACAACGATGGTCCCATTGTGCGCAACTCGGCGCGACGCGCAAGCGCATCCGGGCACAGTTCGGCAACCTGCGACCAGAATCGCGGTGAGTGGTCGAGATGGACGAGGTGGGCCAGCTCGTGCGCGGCGACATAGTCGATGAGCGCGAGCGGCGCCTGCACCAGCCGCCAGTTGAGCCGGACATGGCCGCGCCGCGTGCAGCTGCCCCATTGCGTCTGCGCGTCGGAAAGCGCAAAGCGGCTGGGCCTGCGCCCCAGTTTCCGGGCCACGCGCGCGAGACGCCAGGCCAGCAGCAGCTCTGCACGACCCAGCAGCCAGTCGCGGACAATGACGGCCACATCGACGCTGAACGGCGCATAGACACGCAGCACGTCGCCATGCCGCTGCACGTCGCAGAACAGCGAAGCGTGGACATCGAGGGTCAGCGTTCGCCCAAGGTACCGAACCGCGCCGACCGGAGCGGTCGCCGTCTCGGGCACCCGGGCCTGCATGCGGTGCCAGGCGCGCTGCAGCCACGCGCGTTGCTGCTGGACGTACCGCTCGATTTCGAGCCGCGGCGTCCAGCTCGGCGCATGGATGCGCACTTCGCGTGCGGTGACCGTCAGGCCCAGGGTGCGGCGCCGGCGCGAGCGCCGCAACCGAAACGGAACGGCCGCGTCGCCGAGTTGCAGGACGCCGCTATTTGCGTGCGGCAGCAGGGGGCAGCCTCGTCATCTCGTTTTCGATCCAGGCTTCCACGGCGCGGGTGAGCTCGGCCGCGCTCTTGCCGCGCGAGTCGATCGCCGGGCCGATGCTGACCGTGACGGTGCCGGGACGCTTGATGAAGGCGTTTTTCGGCCACACCTCGCCGGCATTGTGGGCCACCGGCACGACCGGCGCGCCGCTCTCCGCCGCCAGCCAGCCGCCGCCGATGCCGTAGCGTCCCTTTTCACCGGGGGCGACGCGCGTGCCTTCCGGAAACACCAGCACCCAGAAACCCTGCGCAAGCTTGTCCTTGCCCTGCCGGACGATCTGCTTCAGGGCCTCGCGGCCGGCACCACGGTCGATGGCGATCGGCGACAGCAAGCGGAACGCCCAGCCGAAAAACGGTACCTGCAGCAGTTCCTGCTTGATGACCGGGGACACGGGCGGGAACAGGAACAGGAATGCCACCGTCTCCCAGGCCGACTGATGCTTGGCGAGAATGACGGCCGGCTGCGACGGCAGGTTTTGCTCACCCTGCACGACGTAGCGGATGCCGAGCACCCTGCGTGCAAGCCAGATGACGAGACGGTTGTAGCCGGTGATCAGCCGGTAGCGCGCGTGTGGCGACAGCGGGAAGCTGAACAGCGCGACCAGACTGAATATCAGGGTCAGCAGGGTTTGCAGGATCGCGAAGATAACCGAGCGGATCAGGTTCATGCCTGAAGCCGGAGGAGATGATCGACCGCTTCGCTCAAATCGGCAAACACCGGCGTGTCCTTGGGCAGACCACCGGCCGCCAGGGTCTTCTCGCCTTTGCCGGTCCTGACCAGGAAAGGTCGTGCGCCCACTTGGACTGCGGCCTGGAGGTCGCGCAGCGAGTCGCCTATCGCAGGCACGTCGCTGAGGTCGCTGCCGTAGCGTGCAGCAATCTCGTCGAACAGCCCCGACTTCGGCTTGCGGCAGTCGCAATTCGTGTCTGCTGCATGCGGACAATAGAAGACCGCCTCGATGCGCCCGCCCGCCTTCGCCACGGCCTTGTGCATCTTGGCGTGGATGGCGTTCAGCGTCGCCATCTCGAACAGCCCGCGCGCGAGCCCGGACTGGTTGGTCGCCACCACGACGTGCCAGCCCTCGCGGGTCAGCCGCCCGATCGCCTCCAGGCTGCCGGGAATCGGCTTCCATTCATCCGGCGACTTGATGAACTGGTCGGAGTCGTAGTTGATGACGCCGTCGCGATCGAGAATGATGAGCTTCATGCGGGCAGTTTAGGCGGCCAGCCGCGAGATGTCAGCCACCCGGTTCATGGTCCGGTGCAGCTGGTTCAGCAGCGCCAGCCGGTTGGCCCTGAGGGCGGGATCGTCGGCGTTGACCATCACGCTGTCGAAGAACGCATCGACCGGCGCCTTGAGTGCGGCAAGTTTCTGCAGCGAAGCAGTGTAGTCGCCGGCAGCGAATGCCGCGTCGGCCTGCGGCGCGATCTCGCCGAGTGCGGCGAACAGCGCTTTCTCAGCCTGTTCGATGAAGCGGGCCGGATCGGCCAGCTCGCCGACCTCGCCCTCGGCTTTCTTGAGGATGTTGCCGACGCGCTTGTTGGCGGCAGCGAGGCTCTCGGATTCCGGGAGCGCCGCAAAACCGCGCACAGCATTGATGCGCTTCAGCACTTCGTGCAGCGGCGGCATGTTGGCGAACACCGCAGCCACTGTTTCAGCGCTGTACAAGGGTGCAAGCTGGTTCGCATTGCGCTCGTATATGAACAACCTGAGTTCCTCGGCGACGTTGCCGGCGAGGACCCCCGCCGGGAACACTGTCAAACTGTGTGCGATCAGCTCGTCGAGGTCGAGCCTCATCTGCGCGCCGGGGGTACGGGACATGGCGCCGAGCAGCTGGAACGACTTGATCACCGATAGCGCATGCCGGCGCAGCGCGAATGGATCCTTGTCGCCGGTCGGCTTGAGGCCGACCCCCCAGATTCCGACCAGGGTCTCCATCCTGTCAGCGATCTGCAGCACTTCGCTGATCAGGTTGGAGACGTCCCCGGTCTCGTCGCGACGCACCAGGTACTGCTCGGCGATGGCCTGCGCGACGCTTTCGTCTTCACCATCGTGCCGCGCATAGTAGCCGCCCATCACGCCCTGCAACTCGGGAAACTCCCCGACCATGTCGGTCAGCAGGTCTGCCTTGGCGAGCAGCGCGGCGCGGTCGGCCAGGCTGACGTCGGCATCGACCCGCTCGGCGACCCAGCGCGCAATCGCGCGCACCCGCTCGACCCGCTCGCCCTGGCTGCCGAGCTTGTTGTGATACACCACCTTGGCCAGCCCCGGCACGCGCGATGCCAGGCTCCTCTTGCGATCCTGATCGAAGAAGAATCGGGCATCGGCCAGGCGCGGGCGCACCACGCGCTCGTTGCCGCCGACGACCGCCGACGCATCGGCCGGCGCGATGTTGGAAACGATCAGGAACTGGTTGGTGAGCCTGCCCGCCGCGTCCAGCAACGGAAAATATTTCTGGTTCGCCTTCATGGTCAGGATCAGGCATTCCTGCGGCACGTCGAGGAAGGCGGCCTCGAACTGGCCGACGAGCACGTTCGGCTTTTCGACCAGCGCGGCCACTTCGTCGAGCAATGCATCGTCCTCCACGGGCCTGAGCCCCAGCAGCGCAGCGGCAGCCTGCAGTTGCCGCACGATCTCGGCGCGGCGTTCGGCAAAGCTGGCGAGCACGGCCCCCTCGTCGGCGAGTTGCGCGGCATAGCTGTCGGCGTCGCGCAGGGTGATCGTCGGCTGCTTCGCTTCGAAGCGGTGGCCCTGTGTGGTCCGGCCAGCATCCAGGCCCAGCACCGACACCGGCACGACGTCGGCACCGTGCAGCGCGACGAGGCCGTGCACCGGACGGACGAAGTTGACCGTGCGCCAGCCGTCGGCGAGCTGATAGGTCATCACCTTGGGGATGGGCAGCGCGGCCATCGCGGCTTCGAGGGCCTTCTGCAGGCCTTCGGCAAGGCTTGCGCCGGGTGCGACACTGTCGTGGTACAGGGCTTCGTTCTTGCCCGCGCCTTCGCGCCGCAGGCCGGCAGCTGCGGAAGCATCGAGGCCCAGCGCCGCCAGGCGCTTCGCCAGCGCGGGCGTGGGCTGGCCGCTCGCATCGAGGCCGACCGAAACCGGCATCAATTTGGTCGACACCGGCCTGTCGGTGGCACGCGCCCGGACGTTCATCACCTGCGCGCCGAGCCGGCGCGGCGATGCAAAATTCACGACGGCTGCATTCGTCTCGGCCAGACCCTGGGCGACGAGACTTTCGGCGAGCGCGGCGGCGAAGGCCTCGCCCAGTTTCTTCAGCGCCCTGGGCGGCAATTCCTCGGTGAAGAGTTCGACCAGGAGGTTCTGCGTGCTCATCATGCAGCCTCCTTCTTCGCCAGCGCGGCCTGCACTTCCTCGGCCCACGCGCGCGGCGCCATCGGGAAGCCCAGCCGTGCGCGGCTGTCGAGATAGCTCTTCGCCACGCTGCGCGCCAGGTTGCGGATGCGGCCGATGTAGGCGGCGCGCTCGGTCACCGAAATCGCGCCGCGCGCATCGAGCAGGTTGAAGGTATGTGCAGCCTTCAGCACCTGTTCGTAGGCTGGCAGGGCAAGCTGCGCGGCCATGAGTTCCTGCGCCTTCTTCTCGTGCGCGGCGAAGGCAGCGAGCAGGAAGTCGACATCGCTGTGCTCGAAGTTGTAGGCCGACTGCTCGACTTCGTTCTGGTGATAGACGTCGCGATAGGTCAGCCCCGCGGTCCAGACGAGGTCGTAGACGCTTTCCACGCCCTGCAGATACATGGCGAGGCGCTCCAGGCCATAGGTGATCTCGCCGGTGATCGGCTTGCAGTCGATGCCGCCGACCTGCTGGAAATAGGTGAACTGCGTGACTTCCATGCCGTTCAGCCAGACCTCCCAGCCGAGCCCCCAGGCGCCGAGCGTGGGGTTCTCCCAGTCGTCCTCGACGAAGCGCACGTCGTTTGTCTTGAGGTCGAACCCCAGCGCTTCGAGCGAACCGAGATACAGCTCAAGAATGTCGGCCGGCGCGGGCTTCAGCACCACCTGGAACTGGTAGTAGTGCTGCAGGCGGTTGGGATTGTCGCCATAGCGGCCGTCCTTGGGGCGGCGGCTCGGCTGCACATAGGCGGCGTTCCACGGCTCCGGCCCGAGCGCACGCAGGAACGTGGCGGTGTGCGAGGTGCCGGCACCGACTTCCATGTCGTAGGGCTGCAGCAGCGCGCAGCCGCGTTCAGCCCAGTAGCGCTGCAGGGTGAGGATGATGTCCTGAAAGGTCGGTTTCACGGGAAATGGACGGCTTTTCTGAAAAGCTCGCATTTTACCGTGCTTGGCGGGCGTTTCTCAGGAAGTGCCGCCTTCGCAATGACGAATCTCGCCAGGGCGGCACACGCAGCGAACGATCGATTCCAGCCGTCTTGCACAGGACGCCGATCATCAGATCCCTGCATACCACTCGTAGCCCTGGTCCTCCCAATATCCGCCCTTGCCGCCCGCGATGGGCTCGAGCCGGTCGACGAGCCTGATCTGCATGATGTACTTGGCCATCTTGTAGCCGAGCTGGCGCTCGACGCGCACCCGGATCGGCGCGCCATTGGCAATCGGCAGCGGCGCGTCGTTCAATTCATAGGCGAGCAGCGTTTGCGGGTGCCAGGCGTCCTCCATGTCGATGCTCTCGTAGTAGCGCGTCCCCAGTTCGTCCATCGGGTCCGCACAGAAGAACACCACGTATCGCGCCGCCGGATGCGGCTCGACCTGCTCCAGCACCTGGCCCAGTTGCACGCCCTTCCATTTGCCGATCGCGCTCCAGCCTTCCACGCAGTCGTGCCGGGTGATCTGGGTGCGACTGGGCATGGCCTTCAGCTCGTCGAGCGAATAGGCGCGTGGATGTGCCACCAGACCGTCGACCTGAAGCCGGTATTCGGCGAATCCCGCTGCTGCCAGGGCCTGGTAGGCCGGGTTGTCGGGATAGCTGGTGCCATTGCTGCGGAAAACCGGCGACAGGTCGGCCTCGGTGAATTCCTGTGCCATGGCCTTGCGCGGCAGCAGCAGGCGCTGCGCGGCATAGGTCAGCGACTCGGCGCTTTCCAGCACACCCGCAAACCATTGGCTGCGTGACAACTGGTCACACCCGGACAGCACCAGCCCGCCGCCGGCTGCCAGCACCCGCTGCAAGAAGCGTCTGCGGCTGTTCGCTTGCCTAGTCATCGCGCTTCCCGTCGCTGGGAACCCGGTAACGGCCCGTGATCATCGCGCGCAAATTGTTCCAGAAGCCGCTGACGATGACCTCGAACACGTGGATGAAGACAAAAGCCACCAGCAGCCACGCCGCGATGAAGTGAAGCGTGCGCGCCGACTGGCGGCCGCCAACCAGATCGACCCAGCCGGGGACGAGCGAATCCAGTCCCGGAGACATGCCCCAGCCCATCAGGACCAGCACCGGAAACAGGAAAAAGATCACCCCTAGATAGGCAAGCTTCTGCAGGATGTTGTAGCGTCTCGCGGCCTCGCCATGCGGGTGCCGCAGCAGCAGGTGATCCACGATCGAACCCCCGATCGCGCGCCAGTCGGGCCGCGTGGGCGAGAGTTCACGCGCGAGATGCCCGCTCACTAGCGAGTAGACCAGATACGTGAACCCATTGATGACCAGCACCCAGGCAAAGAAGAAATGCCAGCGTCGAGCCAGCGCCAGCCAGCGCTGGGAAGGCAGCGTGATCCACGCCGGAAAGCCGCGCGCGGTGGGCTGCCCATCCACCCCGGCCGACACGCCCAGCACGCCAGTGGTGTCGAAATCATGCCCGAGGATTCGGGTCATGCCGACCGGATTGCCTCGCGCATCCAGCCGTGCGTCCATCTGCATGACCGGCGGCTCGCCGGTGTAGGACGACTTGCCCCAGTACAGCGCAGGATGGGCGTTGAAGATCTGCAGCCCGCTCATCAGCAGCACGGCAAAAGCAAGCACGTTGACCCAGTGCATCACGCGGACAGGCCA
The DNA here is from genome assembly GCA_041912015.1 of Thiobacillus sp. Classification (GTDB taxonomy): domain Bacteria; phylum Pseudomonadota; class Gammaproteobacteria; order Burkholderiales; family Thiobacillaceae; genus Thiobacillus. Next base: position 11,726 of record JAYRNU010000139.1, read on the forward strand.
GGTGTGCCGCAGGTACCAGTCGGCTTGCCCGCCTGCCGTCGCATCATCGGATGGCATATCTCACCCCCCAACGGCAAGGCGATCGAACTGCTTCGACTCCACCGCGACGGCTTGGTTCAAGACGATCCTGCCTTTCCGCCCCGCCTGCGACGCAGGCGCCTTATGCGCTCGCTGCCTCCAGTGCCTCGATTTCCTCCGAGAGCTCCAGCCAGGTCTCCTCCTCGTGCTGCAGATCGTCGTCGACCTGCTGCAGCTGTCTGCTCGCGTCGGTGATCTCCTCGATCGTCAGCGTGCTGGACAGACGCGTTTCCAGTTCGTCTTTCACCGCATGCAGCCTGGCCATACGCTGGTCGAGCTGATCGAGCTTCTGCCGAAGCGACTTCAGTCGACCCGAGGAAACGGGGCGCCGCGGCACCGGCGGCGGCGCCGGTTTGGTCACGGCGTCCGCTTCCCTGAGGCTTTCACGCACGCGCCTGCTTTCATCCAGCAGGTAGCGCTGGTAGTCGTCGAGGTCGCCCTCGAACGGCTCGATGCCGCCCTTTCTGACCATCCAGAATTCATCGCACACCGATCGCAGCAGGGCGCGATCGTGGCTGACAAGCATGACGGTGCCTTCGAACTCGTTCAGCGCCAGCGCGAGCGCCTCGCGAGTCGCCAGGTCGAGGTGGTTGGTCGGTTCGTCCAGCAGCAGGAGGTTGGGTCGCTGCCAGACGATCATGCACAGCACCAGGCGCGCCTTCTCGCCGCCGCTCATGGTGCCGACGGCCTGCTTGACCATGTCGCCGCTGAAGTTGAAGGTGCCAAGAAAGTTACGGAGGTCCTGCTCCCTGCTGCTGTAGTGGCCGGCCCCACCGTTGGCAACGGTGTCGCGGGCGAGGCGGATCATGTGTTCGAGAGGCGTGTCTTCGGGACGCAGCACGTCGAGTTCCTGCTGCGCGAAGTAGCCGATGTTGAGCCCCTTGCCTTCGATGACTTCGCCTTCGATCACCGGCAGGGTGCGGGCGATGGTCTTGACCAGCGTCGACTTGCCCTGGCCGTTGGCGCCAAGAATGCCGATCCGCTGACCGGCAAGCACCGACCGGTCGATGTGCTGCACGACGACCGTTTCGCCGTATCCCGCGCTGACATCCTTGAGCGTCAGCATGGGGTTGGGCAGCGCCCTGGGCGGCTGGAATTCGAAGGTGAAATCAGCGCTGGTGAGCACCGGCGCGAGCTTTTCCATGCGCTCGAGCGCCTTGACCCGGCTCTGCGCCTGCTTCGCCTTGGTGGCCTTGGCCTTGAAGCGGTCGATGAAGTGCTGCAGGTGGGCGATCTTCTCCTGCTGGCGCGAGTAGGCTGCCTGCTGCAGCGCGATCCGTTCGGCGCGCATCTCCTCGAAGCTGCTGTAGTTGCCACCGTAACGGGTGATCTGGCCGTTCTCGATGTGCAGGGTGACCTGTGTGACGGCATCGAGAAACTCACGGTCGTGGCTGATCACGAGCAGGGTGCCGGGGTATTTCTTGAGCCACGCTTCCAGCCAGACCAGTGCATCGAGATCGAGGTGGTTGGTGGGTTCGTCGAGCAGCAGCAGGTCGGACGGGCACATCAGCGCGCGGGCCAGTTGCAGCCGCATCCGCCAGCCGCCGGAAAAGCTGCCGACCGGCCGGGTCAGCTCGCGCACCTGGAATCCCAGGCCGAGAATCAGCGCCTGCGCGCGCGACCGCGCGTCGTGCGCGCCGGCGTCGTGCAGCGCCATGTAGGCGTGCGCCATGCGCTCGCCATCTTCACTGGCCTCGGCAGCTGACGCTTCGGCCTGCGCTGCGGCCAGGGCGGTATCGCCGGCGATGACGAAATCGGTCGCTGATTCGCTCGTTTCCGGCATCTCCTGCGCCACCTGGGCCATGCGCCATTGCACCGGAATCGAGAAATCGCCCTTGTCCTCGTGCAGGGTGCCATTCAGTAGCGCGAACAGGCTGGACTTGCCAGCTCCGTTGCGGCCCACGAGGCCGACTTTTTCACCGGGATTGACCGTGACCGACGCATTGTCGAGCAGGACCTTGGCACTCCGCCGCAGGCTGAGGTTCTTGAGGATGATCATGCCGAGCATTGCGGTGCAAGGGACGCGCACCGCCTGAATCGAAAGCCGGATTTTACCCTGCCCCTGACCTGCCCTCGGGACGACGCATGTTCCGCTCTTCGTCGCTTGTTGACGGAAATCCGTCAGCCGGGACAGCCAGACCCGCGACAGCGCCAGGAGTGAATTTGCAAGCCAATGTTTTCATTGTGCTTTTCGACTACAACCCGGTGGGTGTCGGATGGCACAGGCGTTGCAAGTATTCAGGCAACCCCTCACCAAGGAGAACATCATGAAACTGCAATTCGGCAAAAAACAGTTGGTACTCGAACTCACCAAATCGCCATTTTCCTGGTTTCATGGCCATACCGAGCGCATGAGCCTGACCAGCCTGACGCTGTTGTTCATCCAGTTTTCGGTGTTCGCCCGCCAGACGGTTGCCTGAAGCAGACCAGCCGGACATCCGTTCAAGAGCGCATCATGCAACTTGGAAAAGGAACCAGCGTCAGCCTGCACCTGTCACGCGCCCTTCTGAGCTGCTTTTGCGGAAGCACTAGCCGCATGTCGATGTTCAGCCTGACGCTGTTTTTCATGGAACTACGCGTAATGCGGCGCAGCACCGCAACCTGTTCCTGAAGCACTAGCGGCGAATTTCCAGCACCGCCTCGAGCCCGCCCTGCGGACGGTTCTGCAACACCACTTTCCATCCATTCGTTTCGGCCAGCTGACGCACGATCGCCAGCCCCAGTCCTGTTCCTCCCGTTGCCTTTGAACGCGAAGCCTCCAGGCGATAGAACGGCCTGAACACCTTTTCCAGCTGGTCTTCCGGGATACCGGCACCGGCATCGCGAATGTAGACCTTCGCCAGTGAAGCCCCGCATTCGAGATCCAGTTCAACCGGCGCCCTGCCATAACGTTGCGCGTTCTGGATCAGGTTGGTCACGATCTGCCGGACTGCCAGCTGACTCGCCACGATTTCGCAAGGCCGTGCATCCGACCACGCCAGGCCTGAGGCGCTGGCTATATCCTTCAGCAAGTCCGACAGGTCGAAGCGCCCCCGGGCTTCAGCCTGCGTTGTCCGTGCCAATTCGAGATAGCCCGCCACCAGCCGGTCCATGTCGGCCAGATCGGCCACTGCGCGATCGATTCGCGCCTCCGTCGACGAGACGGGATCACCCGATGATGTTTGGGCAGCGTCGCGCAACAATTCCAGATTGAGCTGGAGGCGTGTCATCGGGGTCCGCAGATCGTGCGAAATGCCCGCCAGCAAGGTGGTGCGGTTATCCAGCAGGTTGCGTACCTCGGCTGCCATCCGGTTGAAGCGGCGTGCAAGTTCTGCCAGTTCGTCGGGGCCGGTCTCGGGCAACGGATCCGGCTGTTCGCCCGCGCCAACCTGGCTGGCTGCCTCGGCAGCACGCGCAAGCGGTACCGTGATGCGACGCACCAGAAACAGGGCCGTCAGCAAGCTCAGAAACGTTCCGAAAGCAATGACCGCGACCGCCGCCAGCGGCGGCCTGACGGCGTATCGGGCAGGAAAGAAGCCGGCGTGCAGATCGTGCCCGCCCACGGGGATGTCGAGCCATACCGCCTGGGTGCCGGGCACGCCACGCAACTCGATCCTCCCTCCCACACGACGGCTCAGTGCTGCCTCCACCTGCTTGCGGAAGGCAAACCGGGGCGCGTCCGCTGCCGTGCCGATGGCACCCGTGGTCAGACGCAATCCATGGCGTCGTGCCAATTCACGCTCGAATGCTGGTCGGGTCTGCGGCGGCAATTCCGCCCAGGTTTGTGCCGACAGCACGATCAATCCGGCGAGGTCATCGGCCGAGCGTTCGGCGACGGGGATGATCAGCGTCCGGGTCACTACCCAGAACGCCGCAACCTGAAAGACGATGAAGGCCAGCGCCAGCGTCAGCGCGGTACGCGCGAACAATGAGCTGGCAAGATGTTTCACCCCTTGCCCTGCGGCACGAACAGATAGCCCTGCCCGCGCTGGGTCCGGATGTAGGCCGGATTGGCCGGGTCGGCCTCGATTTTCTTGCGCAGGCGATTCACCCGTACATCGATGCTGCGGTCGAACGGGTCGCGTTCGAAGCCGCGCAACCGGTCCATGAGCCAGTCACGCGACAGCGCACGGTTGGCGTGCGTGACGAATATCTCGAGCAATTCGTATTCCCCTGTGGTCAGGCTGATTTCAACACCGTCGCGACTCAGCGTGCGGGCGTCGAGGTTGACGCTGAAAGGGCCAAAACGGGCAAGCCGTGCAGAATCGGCCGTTGCCGGAACGGCATCGCTGCGCTGCCGCCGCAGCACCGCGCGTATCCGCGCCAGCAGTTCGCGCGGGTTGAACGGCTTGGGCAGGTAATCGTCCGCGCCGATTTCGAGTCCGATGATGCGGTCGATGTCCTCGCCCCGGGCAGACAGCATGATGATCGGAGGAAATCCAGGCTGGGCACGCAAGCGCCGCGCCACCGAGAGTCCGTCCTCTCCCGGCATCATCCAGTCGAGCACCAGCAGGTCCGGCTTGCGGACGGCAAGCAGGCGATCGAGGGAAACGGCGTCTTCCGCCGTTTCCACCGCGTAGCCCTGGCCCGCGAGGTATTCGGACACCAGCTCACGGATGCCGGCGTCGTCGTCGACCACATAAATGATGTCTTTATTCATGCGGCAACTATAGCAGTGGAGTCCAGGTGCCATTCCCCGCCGGGTAACAGACTGTTACAAAATCGGCATTGCGCGAAATGGTGCGCTTACTTTCCCCGACCAGAATGCGAAGCGTGGAAGCGCGACAAGGCGACCACGGCAACGGAGGCAACGATGACCATTCAAGAGCACACGATCCGATGCAATGCGTGGGTGGTCGGCCTGGCAATGCTGGGCCTGACTTCGGCCGCCCCGGTCCTGGCCGCTCCGGATTACATGGACGGTGCTTTCATCGCCGCCAAGGATGCACATGGCAAGGCGTCTCGTCCCGATCAACGCGACACCGGCAAGGATGCCAGCCGTGACGACCGGCCGGCTTCAGGACGCAAGGATGACCGAGATGAACCCGACGCCTATGGCTACGGATACGAACGCCGTCAGCAGCAGCGCAATGGAAACGACAGCCGCTCCCGCGGTCGCCGTTGAGACCGATTCACCCGGATCGACAAGGAGAGTAAGCATGAAAGCACGCACCCTGAACGCCACCCTGATTGCCGCTCTGCTCGCAATCAGCGGTACGGCACGAGCAGGCCACGGCGACGGAGAAGGGTTCAGCGCCCGCGCCAGAGTCCTGGCAAGTACGCCGGTATTCGATACCGTCAACGAGCCGACCCGTGTCTGCCGGATGGAAACTGCCGGATACGAATCCCGCACCTACGACGCTCGCCACAATACCGGCGGCGCCGTTATCGGCGCCATCGCCGGCGGCCTGCTCGGATCGACAGTCGGCAAGGGCAATGGCCAGGTCGCAGCCGCCGCGGTCGGTGCCGCGACCGGCGCCATGGTCGGCGATCGCTGGAATAGCGGCGTCAACCGCACCGAAACGCTTCCGGTCCAGGTCGAGCGCTGCCGCATGCAGGACAATTTTCGCCAGGTGATCAGCGGCTACGACGTGCGCTACCGTTTTCAGGACCGTGACTATGTGACGCGCCTGCCCTACGACCCGGGCAAGTGGCTGGTCCTGAACGTGAGCTTCAAGGTGGCGCAGGATCCGCGCAACGAGCGCTGGAACATGAGCCGCAACGAATGGAACGACTGACGCTCGATCGAGCACCGATATCTCATTACTGAAAGGAGCATGACATGTTACGTACACTGATGATCGGATCCGTGCTGTTGGCCGCAACCGGCACGGCCCTTGCCGACAATGCTTACGTCTACGGCGGCGTCACTGCAGTCGATCCCGGTTTTGCCATTTCATTCGGAACGGGACCCTATGGAGGCGTCAATATGATGTACTCGTCCGGCGGCATTCCCTACTGGGGGGCCGTGCCCTATCCGCCCCCACCGGTCGTGGTGGTCCCGCCGCCGCCGCCCCGTTACCGGGTTGCACCGATGCCGTATTACCGCTACGGCTACGGATACCCCTATTACGGGAGGGACTGGAAAGGCGGGTACCCAGGGTACGGTCACCCCGCACCTGACCACTATGACGGACGTCGCGGCGGACGCTACGATCGCGATTGAGGAAAATCCGGACCCGGCCGTTGCCTGACCGGATCCGTTGAGGCGTTGTGGCCACGCACCTGGAATCGCACGCGGTCCAGCACCTGACCGCCAATTCGGGTTCGCAACTGCAGTTCATGCTTGCCGGCGGTAGGCGGCCAGGGCAGCGACCGCTTGGCTGAACCCAACGCTGCGCCGTCCAGGATCCAGACGGCGTCCGCCTCGCCCGTTGCAGCGAAGAAGACGCGTTGCATGGCGCGCGGCATATCCGGGTCGAGCGCCAGGATGGCACCATCGCCAGGGTAGGCGATGCGCGATTCGGCTGCCGCGAACCGGGTTGCCCAACCGGCTGAAGGCGCCGCCCCATCGACGAACCACTCGCCATTCTGACGCACCACCCCGGAGGGCGGCGCTGGCGCAGGTCCCGGTCGGGTGTGCAGCGACTGCATCAGTTCGAGCCACACCGGTGCCGCCCCCGTGACCCCGGATACCCCGCGCATCGGCCGTCCGTCGAAATTGCCCACCCAGACGCCCACCGTGTAGCGTTGCGAGAACCCGATGCACCAGTTGTCGCGCATATCCTTGCTGGTACCGGTTTTGACGGCACTCCAGAAAGGCGTGGCCAGTGGATTCTCCAGGCCGAAGGTGACGCTGCGCGCAGCGCGGTCGGCCAGGATGTCGGTCACGATGAAGGCCGCAGCAGGATCGATCGCCTGCGCAATGGAGCCGGCCTGCCCCGGCAACAGATGGGCCTGGCTGAAGCGCCCGCCGTTGGCGAGCGCGCGATAAGCGTTGGTAAGCGACCACAGGCTGACTTCCGGCGCCCCCAGCGCCAGCGCGTAACCGTAGAAGTCGGCAGCTTGCGCCAGCGGCAATCCCAGATCCAGGAGCTGCTGATGGAACGGCTCAACCCCGGTCAACAGCAGGGTACGCACGGCCGGAACGTTGAGGCTGCCGGCCAGGGCGGTGCGGACATCGACCCGACCCTTGAAGTGCCGATCATAGTTCTGCGGAACGTATTGGCCGTTCGGCGTCGTGATCGCGACCGGACTGTCGTCCAGCCACGAGGCGGCGGTCAGGATCTGCTGCTTGAGCGCCAGTGCATAGAGGAAGGGCTTCAGCGTCGAGCCCGCCTGCCTCATGGCCTGCACGCCATCCACCTGTTGCTGCCGCGCGCCGCGCCGGCTGCCGACATAGGCCAGCACCTCGCCGCTGGCATTATCCAGCACCAGCACCGCACCATCTTCGACGTCTTCGCGGTCCAACTGGGACAGCTGCGCTTCGAGAATCGCCATGGCGCGACGCTGCAGACCGAGATCGAGCGTGGTGCGAATCCTCGCCCCGGCAGCCGGCCGCAGCTTCAAGGCAAGGTGCGGGGCGGCATCCAGGCCTTCCCAGGCGGGCTGCCCCTGCAGCGAGGCCTGGGCGAGACGATGCAAGCGTCCGCAAGCCTCGCCTTGCGCCGCCAGGCCTGAATAGCGGCACGCGCGCTCGGCTACCCGGTCGACCGCTGCCTGCGGCGCCGGCAGCAAGGCTGCCAGGAGCAGCGCCTCGTCACGTGTCAGTGCCGACGCCCCCTTGCCGAACAGCATCGCCGAGGCAGCCGACACGCCGCGCGCCTCGCCACGGAATGGCGCCAGATTCAGATAGGCTTCGAGGATCTGCGCTTTGCTCAGGTGGCGTTCGAGCCGCCACGCTGCGAACATTTGCCGCAGCTTGCCCCACAGTCCCTTGCGTGCGCCGGAGGCCAGCTCGGGCTGCAGAAAACCCGCCAGCTGCATCGTCAGGGTGCTGGCGCCACGGCGACGCTCGCCCTCGAGGTTCTGCCAGAGCGCATGGGCCAGTGCGCGCATGTCGACGCCAGCGTGCTCGGCAAAGCGCTTGTCCTCGAAGCGCACCACGGCCTGCTTCAAGGTCGGCGAGATCGCGTCCAGATTCTGCCACGCGCCTTGCCTGCGACTGAAGTCGACGCGAATTTCCTGCATCGCCACACCGTGACGATCGAGCAGCCAGGCCGAGGACGACGGATGCTGCTGCCGGATCTGCGCCAGATCCGGTGCCTGCCCGCAGGCTGACAACGCAGCCGCGGCGGCAACGATCAGGGCACCACCTCTCACGGCAATACGTTCCAGTCAGGGTTGGGGATTTCGCCGAACTGCTCGGGCTGATACATGGCTTCCACGCGCGTCGGCGGCAGATTGAAGCTGCCCGCCTGGTTCAGACGCAGCGTGTAGTCGACGGTGAAGCGGCCCTTGGGCACCCAGGCGTAATACGCGCGATAACGGTCGACGAGGCGCTCCTCGAACGCGAGCCAGGCCGAGCCGGTACTGCGGTTGTCGCGCTGCAGCAGCGTCGATTCGCCGGCGAGGCCGCTGCCAAGGACCGATGCGCCGGTCGGCACCGGCGCATCGACCACGACCCAGCCCATGTCGGCCTGGGCGTCGATCGTGAGCGTCACCCTTGCCAGGTCGCCACGCGTCCACTTGCCTGGGACAGCCTGCTGCAATGGCACCATGCTCTGCCTGATGCTGTAGCCGGCATCGAGCGCGGCGTTCAAGGGCACGGCGGCGCGGCTGCTCACGGTGATCCAGGGCTTGCCGCCGCCCTGCTGCGTCAGCTTCAATTCACCGGGCGCCGCGGGCCAGGGCAGCACGATGTCCTGCGGCGACGGCCAGGTCATGGTCTGCGTCGTGCCAGCAAGTTCGGCGCGCGTCTGGCCGCGCACTGCCGCGTGCTCGTATTTCGCCGAGAAGCGATCGAGCGCGATGCGCGCCCAGGCATTCGCCGTGGTCAGGTCCCAGTGTCCGAACTTCTGCCGCGCCACCAGGCCGCGTGCCATGCGCGGCAAGTCGGCCTGCAGCTCGGGAAGGGTCAGCGCGACGGCCAGCGCGCGCGCCGCGTTGAGATCAGGCGACACCATGAGCCACCACAGATCGTCGCGCGAACCGCCCGACCAGTTCAGCGTGCTGCCGCGCAAGTCCATGCGGGCACGCAGCAGTGCCACCGCCTGCTTCATCCTGGCTTCGCGCTCGGGCACGCTGGCGAGCCGCTGCAGGATCGACAGGTAATCGATCAGTGCTGAAGTCGGCCATTGATTCGGCGTGATCGACAAGGCCTCGAGCATGTCGGGCGTGGCTTGGTCGTAGCGCGCCAGCGCCTCGATGGCGGCAAGCTTGCGCAGGTTGCCGTCGGCGAAGCCGATGCCCGCATTCTCCAGCCGCCCGGCCACCACTGCCTGCAGCGCCGCGAGCATCGACTCGCGGGCAGCATCGGGCAGCGGCTGACGGGCGGCATGCGCAACGGCGAGCACATACGCGGTCAGCATCGCATCACCCGGCAGGGCATCGCTGGGGAAGAACCTGAGCAGGCCGTTGCCGTCGAGGTACAGCGGCAAGCGGCTCATGGCATCGTCCCACAGGGCGGCATCGTCGAGCGCCAGCGCGCGCGACACCCGCTGCTCGATGCAGGTGTAGGGATAGGCACGCATGTAGGCGCGCATGTCAGCGAGATTGCCCGCCAGCGTGGGTGCTGCGCTGATGGCGACCCCACCGCGCCCCGCCAGGGCATCGGCAGGACGCGCGACCTTCAGCGCTTGGCTGCCGTCGAGTTGCAGCAGCGTGGCCTGGATCACCCGTGTCGGCACGGCTGGCAGCACCGTCTGGCCAAGCTTGAGTACATCGCTGCCGCCACTGCCCTGGGCCTCGAGACGCCAGCCGAGCTTTTCCGCACCCGCAGGCACGCTGACCGGCCAGCTCAGGCTGCGTGCCTCGCCCGGCGCCAGCGAGACGGTTTGGGGCGACAAGGGGATCGCGCTGCCATCCGCCTCGAGCGACGCGCTGACGTTGACCTGCTGCGGCTGGTCGCTGCCGTTGCGCACGGTGAACTGCGCCGCAAAGCGGTCGCCCTCGCGCACGGTCGGCGGCAGCCCCGCGAGCAGCATCAGATCCTGCCGGGTCTGGATGCTGACGCCGCCATCGCCAAAGAAGCCGACGCCCGCATTGGCCACCGCAACGATGCGGAAGCTCGTCAGGCTGTCGTTCAGGGGCACATCCACCTGCGCCCTGCCTGCGGCGTCGAGCTTGACCCGCGCCTGCCACAGCACGCGGGTGTCGAACAGTTCGCGGGTCGGCAACTTGCCGCCGCCGCCGCCGGGCGGCAGGCTCTTCCTGCCATAGTGGCGCTTGCCGACCACCTGCATCTGCGCGGTGGCGGTTTCCACTTCCCAGGGGCGCGACGCCATCATCGCGTCGAGCAGCTTCCAGCTCGGGTTCGGCGCCAGTTCGAGCAGCCCCTCGTCCACCACGGCCAGCGCGACCTCCGCGCCGGCAGGCAGTTTTCCGCCATCGGCGCGCGTCACCTGCACCCTCACAGGAACCCGATCGCGCACCTGATAGACCGCCCGCGGCGCACTGACCTCGACCTTGAGCGCATGGCCGCGTTCACCCACGCGCAGGTTCGCCGCGCCCATCTTGTAGGCCGGTTTGCCGAGGTCGACCATCGCCGTGGGCGCCGGCTCGCCGACGCGCCCGCGCACGGCCAGCACCGAGATGACCACGTTCGGCGCATAGTTCGGCTTGATCGGCAGCCGGATGGTCGGCGACGACGCGGAAAGCGGCACCACGAAGCTGTCCAGCACCCCTTCGCGCTCCACCGTCACCAGCGCAGTCGCGCTGCCGAACGGCACCTTCACCTGCAGCTCGGCAGTTTCGCCCGGCTCGTATTTCTGCTGCTCGGGCAGCACATCCATGCGGTCGGAGTCGTGTCCCGGAAACCAGGCATCGTCGCTGCCCGCCACCCACATGTCGCGGTGCGCATACACGGTGTTGCCGGACGCGTCGGTGGTCTTGACGCGCACGATCAGGCTGCCGCGGGCGGGAGGCTTGATATCGCAGGCAAGCCGACCCCGTGCATCGGTCTTGCCGGCACAGCCGGGCGCGATGCGCTTCACTTCGCGGACCGTTTCATAGGCATAGAACCCGCCGATCAGCCGCTTGCGATGGCTGTAGGCGCGCACGCTGAAGATGTCCGACTCGACCCGTGCGCCCGCCACGGCCTTGCCGGCGGGGTCGATCACCGCCAGCGTGTAGCGCAGTGCATCCCGCGCGTTCCAGTCGGCGATGGCGATGCCCGGAATCTGTCGCCCCGGCCACAGCGCCACGCGGCGCGACACGGTCTGCGTGACACCGTTCGCATCCTGGTAGTCGAGCTCCAGTCGCAGCGCCTGCAGCGTGTCATCCAGCGGCAAGCCATTGATCGTCAGTCTGGCCGCACCCGCCGAATCCAGGGTGGCGGACTGGGTCCGGGCAAGTCCCGACCGCTCTGCCGGCGCATCCGCATCGGCACCGTCCTCCAGTTCGTAGAAGCTCACATTCGCTTCCTCGTCGCGGCTGAGGCCCTCCGTGACGTTGCCGTTGGCAAAGGCGGTACCGGGGAATGCCGCGAGGGTGTAGGCACCCGGTTCGACGAGGCTGCGCAGCTTGACCGGCTGCAGGCTGGCGCCGCCGCCGGACAGATACTGCACCCCGACGTCGACCTCGGCGGATGCGGCACGCACCAGGGTCTCCTGCGGCAGGCTGATCTGCGCGCGCATCGTCGGCAGCCGGAACGCCGCGACCGTGAACCGGCCCGACTGAAGGGCCTCGGCGCCTTCACCGAGGGTGATGTCATAGGGCCCCAGCCGGGCTTCGCGCGGGATGGTCCATTGCGTCTCGGCGATGCCCTGCGCGTCGAAGGTCACCGGCAGCGTGATCGCCTGTCCGCTGCCGACGTGGGTCAGGGTGACCTTGCTGGGCAGCGCCTTCGGGGCGACCAGCTTGAAGCCGCTGCCGGCTCGCTGCCGGACGATGTGCTTCATCGCCACCGTATCCCCCGCGCGCAACAGGCTGCGGTCGAGCACGCTGTGGGCGATCGTCGGCGCCCAGATCTCGCTCGCCGGCAGATTGAAGCGCCAGGGTTCGATGCCCTCGTCCCACGACGACAGGGTGAAGGTACGATCCTTGTCGACACGTGCCGAAACGAACCAGCCGCCGGGCCAGTTCCTGCAGCGCCTGGCTTCGCCCAGGGCCTGCGTGATGCGGGCGCGTCCCTGGGCGTCGGTGGTGCCCTGCCAGGCAGGATTGCCGTCACAGTCGCTGACCGCGACCTGCGCGCCCGCAACCGGCTGGCCGCTGTCCAGCGCGGTCACCCATACCAGCGAAGACTCGCGTCCAGCCTTGAAATGCGCGACCAGATTGGTCACCAGCGCCGCAGTATGGACATAGTAGGCGCCCTTGCCATCGAGATAGGCCTGGCCCAGCCTGGGGCTGGTCAGTTCCACCACGTAGAACCCGGGGCCTGCCAGCGGGATGCCGACCACCTCGAACGCCTGGCTGCCGCCGGGCTTGGGCACGGCGAATTCGGCCAGCGGACTGACCTGCTCCAGTACCGGAAAACTCCCGGCAGGCTGGCGGCTGGCGGGCTTCTTCCTGTCCGCGCTGGCGACATCGCGGCCGTAGCGCACGCTTTCGAGGTACTTGAGCCAGCCGATCACCATGCTGTCGGCGCCTTCGCGCACCGCGGCCAGCTTGCCCGGCAGCGCCAGCGTCCTGCCGCCGGCCCCGGTATCCAGATTGCGCAGCGTCACCGGCAGCACCGGATCGGCTGCCTCGAGCACGCCGAATGCTGCCGAGAACTTGGCCAGCGGCGGATAGGCGTCGATGCGGATCGCCATCGGAAACTGGGCGGCGTTGGCGGGGGAACGCCCGTCCGCGTCGTGCAGGTTGGGCGGCACGCTCAGACTGAGCGTGGATCGTTCGGGGAAGGGGCCGGAAAAAGTCAGCTCCTCCACCCAGGGATTGCCGGCTTCGTCTTCCTGATCCCGCTGCGCCGGCCAGCTTCGCCCGTCGGTACTGGCGAGCCGGACCTGGCGCGCATCTTCGCGTCTGATCGCCGTGCCGAAGCCGACCCGGATCGGGGTCAGCGGATTGCAGGCCGCGCGGGCGTTGACCTTGTCGCACAGGGCACGTACGCGGAATGCCGGGCGGACCTTGAAGGAAAAAGTCTGCGCATCCTGGCTGGCCAGGCCGTTGGCCGCCTCGATGCCCTGGTCGAGCACCAGGCTGACCGACACCTCGTTCGGCAGCGGCCGCTTGCAGCGCAACACCTCGGTGGTCGCCGCATTGGGCGCGAAACGGCGGCGGAACAAGGGATCCCTGCCGTCCTTGAGTGGCTGCAGGGCCGCCTCGCGTGTCGCGCCCTGCAGCACCTCGACCTCGATGCGCTCGGCCAGACCCGACACCCGGCACGATGCATGGCGGGCCAGCGTGCCGGGCTTGACCTGGGCATCGAAAGCCAGCACGAACGATTGCCGTTCGTCGATCGAGCCGTCGCCGTCTGCGGGTCGCAACGCCTGCACCTGCGGGCCGCCGGTATCGAACTCGAACTTCGCTGTGTGAACGGGCTGCCCGGCCGCATCCCGCTGGCCGGGACGCACGCTGAATTCGCAGCGCACCGCCCCGGGCAGGTCGCGTTCGAAGTCGTACACCCAGGTGCGGTCGTCGAGCCACTTGCCGCTGCCCGCAACCGGACAATCGACCACGAACGGGGCGGCCGCACGCAAATCGCCCAGCGCCACCAGCGGCGCGGTGAACCGCGCCTGCACCTGTCTTACCGCCTTGACCGATCCTTGCGGACTGAAGGCCTCGACCGCGGTCGCCTTGGATGACGCAGTCTCATTCGCAGGGGATGCCGAGGCAAACTCGAGTGCCCCAGCCAGGACCATCCACCCAAGCAGCATCCAGCCAGTCCCTGTCCGCATCGTCCCACCTCCGCAAATGGCTTCAGGCCATTGTGACAAGGGATGGCGGTTTTTGAAACCGGGACGCCGGGCTGACTGCGGTGCGAAATGCGCGTTGACTTATTCGTGATGGACGACGAAAGCGACTTCTGTGGTGAAGTTGCCGACGCCGCGATGACTGGTCAGCGTCCAGCCAGCGTCCTTGAGATGCTGCGTCAACTCGCGCGTCATCGCCGGGTTGCCGCAGATCATCACGCGATCCTGCGCTGGATCGGGGACTGGCAGGCCGAGACGCCGCGACAGCGCACCCGAACGGAACAGGTCGCTGCCTCGGTGCATCTCGGTAAACGGCTCGCGCGTGACCGTTGGCACGTAATGCAGCCGCTCGTTTCCCAGCGCCTCGATCTCATCGCGATACGCCAGTTCGGCGACCGTCCGCACGGTGTGCACCAGCACGACTTCTTCGTGCCGCGCATAGAGCGCGGGATCGCGGATCAGACTCATGAAAGGCGCGAGGCCGGTTCCGGTGGCGAGCAGGTAGAGGACGCGCCCCGGCAAGACGTGACCGAGGGTCAGCGTGCCGGTGGTCTTGCTGTTGACCCACACGCTGTCGCCGGGACGGATATGCGCCAGTTGGCTGGTGAGCGGACCGTCCGGCACATGAATGCTGAGGAACTCGAGATAGTCGCGGTCGGCAGTTGAGACGATGGAATAGGCGCGCGCCACCAGCCTGCCTTCCTGCTTCAGGCCGATGGTGACAAACTCGCCGTTCTCGAACACGAAATCTTGGGGACGGCTCAGCGTGAAACTGAACGTTCTGGACGACCAGGGACGCACGGACTGGACGGTTTGTTCGCTGTACGGCATGCGTGCTCCTCAACTGTTTCGCCTGCGCCAGGCGTCCACCGCCTCGACGCGTGCCTGGAATACCGCCTGGCGAATCTTCTCCGGGCCAACTTCGCGGGCGATCGCGCCGGCATCGACCTCGCGCGCGGCGGCAAGGGCCTGCTGCAGATACGGCATCGGGCGGAATTCGCGCGTCTCGTAGCCGGGACGGCCGCGAAAATCGCATTCGCAGGCCTGCAGAAACGCGTCGAAGCGCCCGGGCCGGCGAAATGCATCGACCCGTTCAAGCAGTTCGACGACCGTGGCCGCGCGCAGTTCCAGCGCACGGTGCACGTTGCCATGATCGCGAGCCACCAAGATGGCAAGGTCGCGGCAATCGGCAGGGACGCGAAAGCGTGTGCAGAGCGACCGAACGAGGTCGACGCTTCTGGCTTCGTGGCCATGGTGTCTGGGCCAGAGTTCGGGCGGCGTGACACCCTTGCCAAGATCGTGCGTCAATGCAGCGAAGCGGACGGGCAGGCTCAGCCCCTGCTGCGCAGCCCAGTCCACCACCCGCATCACGTGCACGCCGGTGTCGATCTCGGGGTGATGCTGCGGCGGTTGCGGCACGCCGAACAAGCGATCGATCTCGGGAAATAGCCTGGCCAGTGCGCCACAGTCGCGCAGCACCTGGAGCATGCGCGAAGGCCGGGCCTCCATGAGGCCGCGCGCGATCTCCTGCCACACGCGTTCCGGCACCAGCGCGTCGACCTCGCGGTTGTCCACCATGCTGCGCATCAGGTCCAGCGTCTCGGCTGCGACCGAGAAGTCGGTAAAACGTGCGGCAAAGCGTGCGACGCGCAGGATTCGCACGGGGTCTTCGGCAAACGCCGCGCTCACATGGCGAAGTACGCGTGCTGCCAGGTCGCGCTGGCCGCCGTAGGGGTCCACCAGCGTGCCGTCCGCATTTTCGGCGATGGCATTGATGGTGAGGTCGCGTCGCAGCAGATCTTCTTCCAGCGTCACATCCGGCGCGGCATGGACCTTGAAGCCCTTGTAGCCGTGGCCGGACTTGCGCTCGGTACGCGCCAGCGCGTACTCGGCATGCGTATCGGGGTGCAGGAAAACAGGAAAGTCCTTTCCGACCGGCTGGAAGCCCAGTGCCAGCATCTGTTCGGGCGTGGCTCCCACGACGACGTAGTCCCGGTCGGTCACCGGCCGGCCCAGCAACCGGTCTCGCACCGCGCCGCCCACGACATAGGTCTTCATGGCGCGGGCGGCGCGTCCATGTCAGCGCCCGGCGTTGCCGCGATAGTCCTCGTACCGGGCGCGTGGCGTATCGGCACGCAGATACTCGGGCGCGACCGCCTCGAGCGAAGCGGGGGCGAAATCGAACACGGACGGCCAGCCGCCGCTGCAGACGTTGTCGTCGATCATGGCGAAGAAGTTGTCGCGCGTCATCAGCTTCTTGCCGGGTTTGAATTCCATCGCCCACGCCTGCAGATAGGACGCCATGTCCCCCAGCGGAATGATGCTGCGTTTCTTGCCGATGACCTCGCCGACGTAGCTCACGAGCTCCTGCAGGCTGTAGGCCTTGGGGCCGCAGAGGTCGTAGCTCTGGCCATAGGTATCAGTGTTGTCGAGACTGTCGGCAAACGCGCGGGCGACGTCGTCCACGTGCACCGGCGCAAAACGGCTGGCAGCACCGGCAAGCGGCAGCACCGGAAACATCCTCAGCAGCCGGGCGAACATCGACAGGAAGGAGTCGCCGCGACCAAAGATCACCGACGGCCGAAAGATGGTGACATTGAGCCCGTAGCCATGGATGAACTTGGGTCCGTTCAGGTACCAGTTTTCGTGTTCGACATGGTTCATGCCGGCCTCGCGGACCAGCGCCTCGGCAATGCCCTTGGAACGCTGGTAGGCGGAGCGCGAGGTGGGATTGGCGCCGAGCGCGCTCATGTGCAGCAGGCGGTGCACGCCTGACTCGCCGCAGGCGTGGAGGACTTTGCGTGTCAGTTCGATATGGACCTTCTGGAAATCCCCGCGGCGCGCGCGTGGCAGATCAACGCGTCCGACCTTGCCTTCATGCAGGATGCCAACGAGGTTGATGACGGCATCCATGCCGCGAAACTGTCGGACGAGTTCATGCTGATCGTGCACGTCGGCCTCGACCACTTCCACCGTCGGCAGCAGGATCAGCTCCTTGGCCGCTTCGCGGCGTTGGCTCAGGACGCGCACCTTGAGCCCGCGTGTGGCGAGCAGGCTGACGAGATGCTTGCCGACGAAGCCGGAGCCGCCCAGGATGCAGATGCGTTCAATCTTCATGAAGGCTGTGTTTCTTGTATGAGGCGAGCCAGATTCTAATCGCCAGCCTGTTCAAGTTCCAGCGTAGTGTCGGGTTCGGGTGTCGACTCAGCCGGCGCCTTCCGTGGGGGCACCGTGCCCAGCCGTTCCTTCAGCAGCGCCGAAGGCTGGCCGAATCGCACTGCGTAGTACATCGCATTGCTCATGACTTTCTTGACATAATCGCGCGTTTCGCCGAACGGGATCGATTCGATGTAGATCGCCGCTTCCATCGGCTTTGTATCGCGCCAGCGTTCGGCCCGGCTGGGGCCGGCATTGTAGGCGGCGGTGGCCAGGACCGGCGAGTCGTCCAGGGTGGACTGCACATGCTTCAGGTAATACGCGCCGAACTGGATGTTCTTTGCCGGATCCTGCATCTGCTGCGTCTTGAACTTCTTGATGCCGAGGCGCTGCGCGATCCAGCGCGCGGTCGCCGGCATGATCTGCATCAGGCCCGACGCGCCGACACTGGATCGGGCGACGTTGACGAAGCGGCTTTCCTGCCGCATCAGGCCGAACACCCAGGCTTCATCGATCTCGTTGTCCCGCGCCGCCTGCTGCGCCAGCTCGCGGTAGGGTGCGAGAAAACGCAGCTCGAAATCATGCAGATCGCGGGTGCGTTCGGCAGTATTGATCGCGCGGTCATACCATTCCATGCGCCGGGCAAGCTCGGCCGCAGCAAGCAATTGCAGATCCGTGAAGTCCCGTATCGACCAGTTCCACTCCTGGGTGGCTTCGCTGCGCAGGCCCAGTTCCTGCAGAGCCAGCGCGCGGGCGATGCCTGGCTCGCGGGCAATCGCCGCGACATCGTCATTGCCCGTTTTCCGGTTGATGACCGGTTCCTGTGCCACCGGCCCCAGTTCCTCCTGGGCCAATTGTCCGTAATAGTGATGTTCACGCGACAGGGCGAGGAAGATGGCATTGGCGGCGAATATCTGGCCCCCAGCCTTCAACCCGCGCGCCCGCCAGTACTGCCATACGGGCTGCCCCTGCAGATCGTTGCCCATGCCGCCGATCACCCGCTGGACAGTCTGCCAGTCGCCTTCGCGCAGCGCGGCGCGCACCCACCATTCACGCTGATAATCGTTGACCACGACCGGCCCAGCCAGTTGGAACCAGGCCAGTGCGACGGGTTCGTGGCGTCGCGCCGCCCAAGTCGCCAGCCGTGCCCAGGCCGTGGCCGACTCTTCCGCGCTGAACTGTGGAAGCCGTTTGCGCAGGGCCTGCTCCGCGTCGCCGGAACTGCGCGCCGCCAGCTGGTCGAGCGCAAAGATCGCAATTTCGCGGTCGCCGCGCCGCCTCATGTCCAGACTATTGCCGTTCAGCAGCTTGGCAGGATCGCGGCGGGCCTGATCGAGCAATGAAGTTTCAGGACGCTCAGCCTCAGGCAAGGCGGTCGCCACCACCTTGACGATATTGGGATTGCCCCTCTCCAGCACCAGCCGGATCCGCCGCCAGACATCCTCCTGGTTGATCAGTCCCTCGGCGATCAATTGCGCAAACAGGGGCGCGCAGGCCGAAGGCATGTCGCGCCCGGTAAACCACATGGAAACTGCCTCGCGCTGGTGGCTGAGCTTGCCTTGCGCCCGTTCGGCGCGATAGGCGAAGCATTGATGGGCTGAATCGGGCTTGACCAGACGCGGGTACTCGGCCAAATAGATCGGCCATGCCTCGCGAGCGCCGAGCGATTTCAGCCAGTCGGCGCGCATCATTTCTGCCACGCGACTCCCGGGATAACGCGCCAGAAAATCGGCGATTCGCGCATCGTCGTCGCTGCCGGACAGCATCAGGCGCCAGTACTCGACATAGGGCGACAGCACGTGACTGTCCGGGACGGCACGCGCGGCCCGTTCCAGATCCGCCAGCTTGCGCTGCGCATAAGCCTGCTGCGCCTTCAAGACTGCAGCATCGCCCGACGCCGCCCACCCACTCGGTGCGGCCACCAGGGCCAGAAGAATCAAAGCGAAGATTCGTAGCATCAATCGAGGGTAACATGCGGCCTCGAGGACGCCGCGCATGCATCTTCCACCACGTTTTCCGGCTGGATACCGCCTCTGCCCTCACCCCGGCAAGCATGCCGGCACTTGCGGAGACCCGGCAACACCGGCGGGTCACGCCTGTCACCGCACCGATGCCAGACAGACCCCCTGCAAGGGCACAACGGTTTATAGTGTGCACACCTCATCGAGGTGACCTCATTCAAACAAGGAGCTCGTTATGACAGCCAATGTAGGAAACATCGACCGCATCATCCGCATTGTTGCAGGCATCGCCCTCATTGCCTGGGCCCTCATGGGCGGCCCGGCGTGGGCCTGGATCGGCGTGGTACCGCTTGCAACCGGACTGCTCAAGATCTGCCCCGCCTACAGCCTGCTCGGCATCAATACCTGCGGCGCCAAGAAATAAGCCTCAGGCAAGGAACAGCCTGTAGGCCGGATTGCGGGATTCGTCCCAGAATCGATAGCCCAGCCCCTCCAGAAACTTCTGGAAGCTGGGCTTCTCCTTGTCCGGCACCTGGATGCCAACCAAGACCCGGCCAAAATCCGCCCCATGGTTGCGGTAGTGGAACAGACTGATGTTCCAGCCGCTGCTCATGCTCTGCAGAAACTGCATCAATGCGCCGGGACGTTCGGGAAACTCGAAGCGGTACAGCACTTCGTTCACCGCTTCCGGCGCCCGCCCGCCGACCAGATGGCGAACGTGCAGCTTGGCCATTTCATTGTTGGAGAGGTCGACCGCTTCCAGCCCGTGGCGCTGCAGAAGCTCCACCACGCGTGCGCCCTCGCCCGCTCCCGGCACCGACAGGCCGACGAATACGCGCGCAATTTTTGGGTCCGAATAGCGATAGTTGAACTCGGTAATGTTGCGCGCGCCCAGCAGGCTGCAAAATGCCTTGAAACTGCCCGGCGACTCAGGGATGGTGACGGCCAGCACCGCCTCGCGTTTTTCTCCCAGCTCGGCCCGCTCGGCGATATAGCGCAGGCGGTCGAAATTCATGTTGGCGCCGGATGCCACCGCGACCAGCGTCCTGTCCTTGAGCTTGTCGCCTGCAATGGCCGCCTTGAGTCCGGCAATCGACAATGCGCCGGCCGGCTCCAGAATCGAACGCGTATCCTCGAAAACGTCCTTGATCGCCGCACAGATGGCGTCATTGTTGACGCGAATGATTTCGTCCACATACAGCTTCGATAACCGGAAGGTTTCCTTGCCGACCTTCTTGACCGCCACGCCGTCGGCAAAAATGCCGACCCGCGGCAGCGTGATGCGCGAATTCTTGCACAGCGAACGTGCCATCGCGTCGGCATCCTCCGGTTCGACGCCGACGATGCGGATTTCCGGCCGCAACCGCTTGATGTAGGCCGCCATGCCCGCAATCAGCCCGCCGCCGCCCACCGGAATGTAGACCGAGTGGATCGGCCCCGGATGCTGGCGCAGCAGTTCCATTGCCACCGTGCCCTGCCCGGCAATCACGTCGGGGTCGTCATAGGGATGAACAAAGGTTGCCTTCGCCTCCCTCGCCAGTTCGGTGGCATGGTCACAGGCTTCATCGTAATTGTCGCCATGCAGGATGACCTGTGCGCCGCGAGCCGCCACGGCTTCCACCTTGATCCTGGGCGTGGTTGCCGGCATCACGATCGTCGCCATGACGCCGAGCTTCTGTGCTGCCAGCGCGACCCCCTGCGCGTGATTGCCGGCCGAGGCCGCCACCACGCCACGGGCCAGTTGAGCCGGCTTCAATTTGGCCATCTTGTTGTAGGCGCCACGGCACTTGAAGGAAAACACCGGCTGCAGGTCTTCGCGCTTCAGCAGGATCTGGTTGCCGAACCGGCGCGACAGGTTGTGGGCCACATCGAGCGGCGTCTCCTCCGCCACGTCATAGACGCGCGAGGTCAGGATGCGTTCAAGATAGTCATCTGGTTGGCTCATGGCAGCGGCTGGTCAGAGGTTTGTAAAATTGCAGCGATGCCGCTATCTTAGCGGGCCGCACAGAAAATCGACGAAATCATCATGACTCAAGACGAAATGAAGCAAGCCGTGGCGCGTGCTGCGGTGGATTATGCCCGCGGCGGCATCATCGGGGTAGGCACGGGATCGACCGCTAACTACTTTATCGATGCGCTGGCCGAGGTAAAGGGTCGCATTGACGGCGCCGTCGCCAGTTCGGAGGCCACTGCCGCGCGCTTGAAGAGTCATGGCATCGAGGTACTCGACCTCAACAGCGTCGGCGATCTGGAAATCTATGTCGACGGTGCCGACGAAATCACCGAACACTTCGCCATGGTCAAGGGCGGCGGCGGCGCGCTGACACGCGAAAAGATCGTGGCGGCCTGCAGCAAGCAGTTCATCTGCATCGCCGATGGCAGCAAGCTGGTCGGCGTGCTCGGCACCTTCCCGTTGCCGGTCGAGGTCATTCCGATGGCGCGTTCGTATGTGGCGCGGGAACTGGTCAAGCTTGGCGGTCAACCCCGCCTGCGCGAAGGCTTCACAACCGACAACGGCAATCTAATCCTTGATGTCCATGGCCTGTCGATCATCGATCCCGTATCGCTGGAGACTGCCATCAACCAGATCGTCGGCGTCGTCACCAACGGCTTGTTCGCACGACGCGGCGCGGATGTGCTGCTGCTGGGAACGGAAAGCGGCGTCAAGACCTACAAAAAATAGTCTCAAGCACCCAACAGATTACTGGGAGGGCGCCTGCCCTTCCTCGGGTTCCGGGTCCTCGACGGGTACCCGGTATTTTTCGGTGGCCCACTGGCCCAGGTCGACGAGCTTGCAGCGCTCGCTGCAAAAGGGCTTCCAGCGATTCTCCGCGGTCCAGGGGACTGCCTTGGCGCACGTCGGGCAGGCTACGACAAGCGGTTTGCCGGGGGACTTCATAAGCTGCAGAAGGTCAGATCGAAGTCGATCGGCTGATTTGAACAGACGCGCATCTGCCCTTCTCCCACCCGAACAAACCGGATGTTGAGCATGTACTTGTTGGCCGACATCTCGGGCACGCACGGCAGGCTGTCGACCAGTGTGACACGGATCATCTGCGGATTGCGCGATTCAAGCATGCGCTGGTACGTGCCGTTGTCGGCATGCTGCAATTCGGGCTGCCCGCTGTCGCGCAGCAGGCCCAGCACGATGTCGACAGCCGACTGGATGGAAGCGAAGGGTGCCAGCCATCGCTGCAACTGAAGCGACCGCTCACGGACCGGACGGTGCAGCCAGAAGTGGTAGGAAGGCAGGTCGAACTCGCACATGCCGCCCGGTATCGCTGCACGCTGCTTGATGGCCATGAGCCATTCATCCTCGCGCAGATGCTGGCCAACCTTGCCCGGCAATTGACACAGGCCCTGATGCGCCGTCTCGATTGCCGCCAGCACCTTGCCCAGAACGGCATCGTGCACATGCGGATTTCCACGCAGTGCGACCAGCGTGGATTTCTGCCGTTCAAGTTCATGCAGAAGATCGGACTTGAGGTCGGCTCGGGCCGCGACTTCCGACATTTCGAACAGCGTCAGCAGCGCTGCATGATGCGCATGCGGGTCGGACGACGCCGAATAGGCATCGAAGCGGTCGAACAGGTCCTCCAGCCGCAGCAGAGTGCGGATGCGTTCGCTCAGGGGGTACTCGTAGTGGATCACGCTGCAAGGCGCTGATTTCAATCGGTGGATTGTCGCCGATCCCGGAGGAAAATCAAGGCAACGCTTCCTGCGCGAGCGCCTGGTAGCGCCGATGGAGCGCCGCAACCTGCGCGTCGAGGGCGTCCGGCGAGCCCGAGTTGTCGATGACGTCGTCTGCGGCGGCCAGGCGCTCCGATCGGCTTGCCTGCGCGGCCTGGATGGCATTGACCTCGTCCCGTCGGAGTCCGCTGCGTGTCATCACCCGGGCTACCTGCCGGTCTTCCGGACAGTCGACGACAAGGACGCGATCCAGCATGTCCAGGTACTCCCGTGTTTCAAACAGCAGGGGGATGACGATCAAGACGTATGCCGCGGTGATTTGTTCGCATGCGCGTTCGACGCGCTGACGGATGAGCGGATGCAAAATGGCTTCGAGCTGATGCCGGGCACCGGCATCCGCGAACACGCGCTGTCGCAAGGCAGCGCGATCCAGCGTGCCGTCTGCTCGCATCACCGACTCGCCAAAGGTCGAGCGAATTTCATCCAGCGCGATGCCGCCAGGCGCAGTCAGCTCGTGTGCGATGACATCGGTGTCGATGACCGGCACCCCACGCAAAGCGAAACAGTCCGCAACGGTCGATTTGCCCGAACCGATGCCGCCGGTTAGCCCGACCGTGAGCATCAGAACTGGGCGAGATAGGCCTGGGTGAGGTCAGTGCCGAACAACAGTGCCACGAGGCCGCCGCCTGCCAGATAAGGGCCGAATGGAATCGGTACGCGCCGGTCATGTTTCACGAACACGATCATCGCGATGCCGATCGCGGCACCCACCACGGACGACAGCAACAGCGTGACCGGCAGCATCTGCCACCCGAGCCACGCCCCGATGGCTGCCAGCAGCTTGAAGTCGCCATAGCCCATGCCCTCCTTGCCGGTAACCAGCTTGAACAGCCAGTACACCGACCAAAGCAGCAAATAGCCCGCCATGGCGCCGATCACCGCGTCCGGCAGACTGGCGAAATGTGCTCCCAGGTTGAACAGCAGGCCTGCCCACAACAGTGGCAGGGTCAGGCTGTCGGGCAGCAGGGTGGTGTCGAGATCGATGAATGCCAGTGCCACCATCGTCCATACCAGGATCAGTGCGCCCAGGGTCTGTATGCTGACCCCCCACTTCCAGGCCACCGCTGCCGACAGAAGCGCAGTCAGCAGTTCCACCAGGGGGTAGCGCACGCTGATCGGCGCGGCACAAGCCGAGCAGCGCCCACGCAGCCAGAGCCATGACAGCAGCGGAATGTTTTCCAGCGCCGCAATCTGGTGACCGCAGTGGGGGCAGGCCGAGCGCGGCCACAGCAGGTTGTAGGCGGCTTTCTCTTCAGGCTGGGACGTCGGAACACCGTTCAGTTCTGCACACTGCTCATGCCATTCCGCTTCCATCATCTTGGGCAGACGATGAATCACGACATTGAGGAAACTGCCCACCATCAGCGCGAATAAAAAAACCAGCCCGGTGAAGAGGGCTGGTTCACCGAGCAGCAATTCCATCAAACCACCGACCCCATCTTGAATATCGGCAGGTACATGGCGATCACCATGCCGCCGATCAGGGTGCCCAGCACCACCATGATCATCGGTTCCATCAGGCTGGACAACGCTTCGACGGCATCATCCACTTCCGCTTCGTAAAAGTCGGCCACCTTGCCCAGCATGGAATCGAGCGCACCCGACTCTTCGCCGATCGCGGTCATCTGCAGCACCATGTTGGGAAACTTCCCGGAATTCTGCATCGCTGTCGTCAGCGCCGTGCCGGTCGCCACTTCGCTGCGTATCTTGCTGGTGGCTTCGACGAATACCTGGTTGCCGGACGCCCCGCCAACCGACTCGAGCGCCTCGACCAGCGGCACGCCGGCAGCGAACATGGTCGAGAGCGTGCGGGTCCAGCGCGCAATGGTGGCCTTTTCGATCACCGGACCGAAGATCGGTAGCCTGAGCATGACGCGGTCCATGAACATCTGCACCTTGCGCGAGCGCTTCCAGGCCTGCAGCAAGGCATAGATGCCACCGCCGATGACGCCGAATATCGCCCACCACCATTTGACGAAGAAATCGGATATTGCCATGACCAGCAGCGTGGGCCCGGGCAGGTCCGCACCGAAGCTGCTGAACAGGTCCTTGAATGCCGGGATCACGAAAATCATGATGATCGCGGTAATGATGAACGCCACGACGATGATCGAAACCGGATAGAACAGGGCCGACTTGATCTTGCCCTTGATGGCGAGAATCTTTTCCTTGTACAGGGCCAGGCGCTCGAGCACCCCTTCCAGGATACCTGCCGATTCGCCGGCACCGACCAGGTTGCAGAACAAGGCGTCAAAATACAGCGGATGACGGCCGAAAGCCTGCGTCAGGCTGCTGCCCTTTTCAATGTCCGCCTTGATTTCAGCCAGCAGGCGCTGCATCGACGGATTGGAATGGCCGCGGCCGACGATATCGAACGACTGCAGCAGCGGCACCCCCGCCTTCATCATGGTCGCCAGCTGGCGGGTGAACAGCGTCACGTCCTTGTCGGTGATCCTCTTGGCGCTCTTGAACAGCGCGCTTTGCTTCTTGACCTTGGTAACGGTGATGCCCTGCTTGCGCAGCTGGGAATTGACCATGGCCTCGCCACCAGCCTGCAACTGGCCTTTGACCTTCTTGCCGCGCTTGTCCATGCCCTCCCACAGGAAGGTTGCATCCTTGATTGCCTTTGCCGCTGTAGCCATAGAGGAATTTCCTTAAATGTTGGTGACGGCCTCGACCTCTTCGAGAGAAGTCAGGCCGGCTTTCACTTTCAACAAACCCGCCTGGCGCAGGTCGAGAACGCCCTCGCGCCGCGCCTGCTCAGCGATATCGTTTTCGTCGCCGCCCTTGAGGATGATGCGGGTCATGTCCTCGGAGATCGGCATCACCTGATAGATGCCCACGCGCCCCTTGTAGCCCGTGTCATTGCAAAGCTCGCATCCCACCGGCTTGTAGGGCTTCCAGGTTCCGTCCAGTTGATCCTCGGTGAAGCCCGCTGCCAGCAGGGCTTCGTCGGGGATGTCGGCTGGCTGCTTGCAGCTGCATAGCCGGCGTCCCAGCCGCTGGGCAGTAATCAGGATCACCGAGGACGCGACGTTGAAGGGTGCGACCCCCATGTTCAGCAAGCGGGTCAAGGTACCCGGCGCATCGTTGGTGTGCAGGGTGGACATCACCATGTGGCCGGTTTGCGCGGCCTTGATGGCGATGTCGGCCGTTTCCAGATCGCGGATCTCGCCGACCATGATGACATCGGGATCCTGTCGCAGGAAGGACCGGAGTGCCGCGGCGAACGTCAAGCCGGCCTTGTCGTTGACGTTGACCTGGTTGATTCCGGGCAGTTGGATTTCCGCCGGGTCTTCGGCCGTCGAGATATTGACGTCGGGCTTGTTGAGAATGTTCAGGCAGGTATAGAGGGAAACGGTCTTGCCCGAGCCGGTCGGGCCGGTCACCAGCACCATGCCGTAAGGACGCTGCACCGCGTTCAGCAGCAGTTCCTTCTGCCAGGGCTCGTACCCCAGTGCGTCCACGCCCAGTTGAGCGCTGGTGGGATCCAGAATACGCATGACGATCTTTTCGCCGTACAGCGTCGGCAGGGTGCTGACCCGGAAATCGATGGCACGGTTCTTCGACAGCACCAGTTTCATGCGGCCGTCCTGTGGCACGCGCTTCTCGGAAATGTCCAGTCGCGACAACACCTTGATGCGGGAAGCGACCTTGTCCTTGATCGCCATCGGCGGCTGCGCCACTTCGGACAGGACGCCATCGCGGCGATAACGGATGCGGTAATACTTCTCGTAAGGCTCGAAGTGGATGTCGGAGGCACCCTGGTTGATGGCATCGAGCATGATCTTCTGCAGATAGCGCACGACGGGCGCATCTTCAATGTCGATGCCGCCGGTATCCTGCTGGGCAGCCGCGGCACTTTCCTCGTCCTCGAAATCGAGGTTGAGTTCTTCCGCGTTCAACACGGCCATCGTGTTCTCGGCCTCCGAGTCGGCCTTCTCGATCAGTCTGCCAAGCTTGTCGTCCTCGACCACGACGGGTTCGACCGACTGGCCGGTCTGGAACTTTACCTCGTCCAGTGCCTGCAACTGGGTCGGATCGGACGTCGCCACATACAGTTTGTTGCCGCGTTGATAGAGTGCCAGCACACGGCGCTTCTGCACCAGCTTGACGTCTAGCAGCCCCTTCGGCAGGCTGTCGACGTCCATGGCATTCAGGTCCAGATAGGGAAAACCGAACGAGGCTGCAGCAAATTCAGCAACCTGATCGGCCTTGAAGCGCTTTCCCCTGACAAGTTCAGTCACGAAGGAATCGCCCGACTGGGTAGCGCGTTTCCATACTCCCTCGGCATCCGCCTCCGAGAGCCAGCCGTGGTTGACCATGGCACGCGCCAGTCCGGTTAAATTGATGGTATTTGTCACAGCAGCCATATTTCGATCCAGACACGCCCTTCCAAGATTGTCATCCGCCTCAGCACGCCGGCAAGGCGCCCGTTGGGCAATCAATGGCCTTAACGGCCATTTCCGGTTGAAATTAAGTTACGTTTGGCGAGCCGCCGTTCGGCACCGGCAAGTGGATGCGCGCCATCTTCACAGCCCGATCCTGGGTTTGCACGATTTCCACGGGCACCTTTCCCAGCTTAAGGCTCACGCCGGCTTCCGGAATATCCTCGAACTGCTCCAGCAATAGGCCATTCAGCGTCTTCGGGCCATCCAGCGGCAGCGACAAACCCAGCTTTCGGTTCAAATGCCGCAACAGCACCGTTCCTTCCGCCAGCCAGGTGCCATCCGGTTCCTGCCGCAAATAGCCCGCATCGGAGGGGGCCTGCGTGGTGAATTCGCCGACCATTTCTTCCAGCAAGTCCTCCAGGGTCACGAGGCCCTGCAATTCACCGTATTCATCCACCACTAGCGCCAGCCGCCGGCGCCCATGCTGGAAATTCCGCAATTGGGTAAACAACGGCGTTCCCGCCGGAACGAAATAGGGAGCTTCAAGGCTTTCCTTCAAGGTCTCCGGATCCAGATCCGCGCCAGTCAACGCACTCAGCACGCGCCGCACATGCAGCACGCCGAGCAGGTTGTCGGACGATCCGGCATGCACCACGAGCCTGGTGTGATGGCTGGTGGATATCTGCTGGCGCAGCCGGTCGGGGTCATCCTCGATATCGATCGCCTCGATCTGGTTGCGTGGCGTCATGACATCGTCGACGGTGATGTCCTCCAGTTCCAGCAGGTTGACCAGAATTCTGTGGTGTTCGCGCGGCAGCATCCCCGATGATTCCAGCACGATGGTTCGCAATTCCTCGAGCCCCAGGCGGCTGCCCTGCCCGGGCTCCGGCGGCCTGATGCGCATCAGCCACAGGATGCCCTGCACGAACAGATTGATGAACCAGACGATCGGGTACGTCAGCTTGAGCATCGGCATCAGCACATAGCCGGCAGGATAGGCGACCCGCTCCGGATAGGAAGCACCGATCACTTTTGGCGTGACTTCGCTGAACACCAGGATCAGGAAAGTCAGCAGCAATGTTCCGACGGAGAGCGCAAGATCGGACTCGCCAAACAGTCGAATCGAAATGATCGTTGCCAGCGTGGCAGCTGCGATATTGATCAGGTTGTTGCCGAGCAGGATCACCCCCAGCAGCTTGTCGGTCTGGTTCAACAGCGACAGCGTCAAGATCGCACCGCGATGACCCGATTCGGCGGCATGCCGCAGTCGATAGCGGTTGATCGCCATCATGGCGGTTTCGGATGCGGAAAAACCCGCCGACAAAACCAACAAACCCGCGAGCAGGCTGAAAAGGCTACTGATTGACAGGTCTTCCAAAAACTATTCCTGAATGAACCGCTCACAAGAGCGACAGGGCGGGACGATCAGCGCCCGAGCAACACTTCCAGCACGAATTGGGTGCCCAGATAAGCCAGCAGCAGCAGCGTGAAACCGGTGATGGTCCAGTACAGTGCCGTTCGGCCGCGCCAGCCCCGGTAGTGGCGCCCCAGCAGCAACCCACCGAACACCAGCCAGGAGAGGATCGCAAACACGATCTTGTGCGTGAACTGCAGTGCGCGGCCAAACAATTCCTCCGAAAAGAATACGCCGCTGAACACCGCCAACGTCAGCAACAGGAAGCCGATCCCGATGGTTCTGAACAACATGGCCTCCAGGGTCAGCAGCGGCGGGGTACCTTCCTGCATGAGTCCTCCCCGGTGCAACTGCTTTTCCAGCATGGTCATCAGGACGGCATGCAGCGCGGCAACCGCAAGCAGGCCGTAGGCGAGGAAAGCAACGACCAGATGCGCGCGCAAGGCCAGTGCCTGGGAGTTCGGAATGGCGTGGGTTTCGGTGAACAGCGCCATTCCCAGCACCGACATGGCCGCCAGCCCACTCACCCATGACTGCAGGCGCGCCAGCGGCGCGCCTTGGCTGGACATCCAGTAAACCACTGCCGTCAGCCAGAATATCGTCGACAAGGAATTGCCGAAACCCAGCCGGATGTCGCCCTGTCCCAGCACCGAGTGGAAAATCAGCGCGCCGTGCAGCAACAGGGCAAGTGGCAGCAGGATGCGGACGGATGTCGAGCGCGGCGTCCGCAGCAGGCGCCAGGCCACCCAGCCATATAACGCGCTTACACACAAATCGGCCAGCAAGAGTGGGGACATTCGTTAAAATGAATATGAGAAAAGTCAGCCAGCCCCATTATCCATGCCACCCTTGGCGGTAACAAGGAAACCATGTTAGAAAATCTCAGCGGACGTCTAGCCGGCGTAGTCAAATCCTTGCGCGGGCAAGCGCGCATCACCGAATCCAACGTGCAGGATACCTTGCGCCAGGTTCGCTTGGCCCTGCTCGAAGCCGACGTCGCGTTGCCGGTCGTCAAGGACTTCATCGAAGCAGTCAAGTCGCGTGCCATGGGGCAGGAAGTGCTTGCCAGCCTGTCCCCGGGCCAAGCCTTGATCGGCATCGTCCATGAAGAGCTCACGCGGCTGATGGGCGGCGACAACGCAGAACTGAACCTGGCCGCTACGCCACCCGCGGTCATTCTCATGGCGGGACTGCAGGGCTCGGGCAAGACCACCACCAGCGGCAAGCTCGCGCTGCTGTTGAAAAACCGCAAGAAAAAGGTCCTGCTCGCCTCGGCCGACGTCTACCGTCCCGCTGCCATCGACCAGTTGCGGCAGCTTTCGAGGCAGCTCGACGTCAGTTTCTTCGAGGCAGGCGACGAGCGTGACCCGCTCAGGATTGCCCAGGCTGCGCAGGACCATGCACGCAAGCAGTTCTATGACGTGCTGATCGTCGATACCGCCGGCCGCCTGGCGATCGATGCGGAAATGATGGCCGAGATCAAGGCATTGCATGCTGCGGTCAAACCGGTCGAAACCCTGTTCGTGGTCGACGCCATGCAGGGCCAGGACGCGGTCAACGTCGCCAAGGTTTTCAATGAAACGCTGCCGCTTACCGGCGTGGTGTTGACCAAGCTCGACGGCGATGCGCGTGGCGGCGCTGCGCTGTCGGTGCGCAAAATTACCGGCAAACCCCTGAAGTTCATCGGTGTCGGCGAAAAACCCACCGGCCTGGAAGCCTTCCATCCAGAGCGCATGGCACAGCGCATTCTGGGCATGGGAGACGTCCTGTCCCTGATCGAACAGGCGCAAGGCTCGGTCGACCTGGCCGAGGCCAAGAAACTCGCCGACAAGGTCAAGAAAGGCAAGGATTTCGATCTCGAAGATTTCAAGGCGCAGATCCAGCAGATGCGAAAGATGGGCGGCCTGTCCGCCCTGATGGACAAACTGCCCGGTGCCGGGCAGATGCCGATTCCTGCGGGTGCCGACGACAAGGCGGTCAACCGGGTGGAGGGCATCATCAACAGCATGACCCCACTTGAACGCCGCAAGCCCGAGATCATCAAGGCCTCGCGCAAGCGCCGCATCGCAGCGGGCGCCGGCGTGCAGGTCCAGGAAGTCAACAAGCTGCTGAACCAGTTCGAGCAGGCGCAGAAGATGATGAAAATGATGGGCAAAGGCGGCCTTTCCAAGATGATGCGCGGAATGAAGGGCTTGATACCGGGCATACGCTGAGAAAACTGCTGGCATATCAGGCTGTTTTGAGTATAATTCCCGGTTTTCTGTGTTTACCCGGTGGGTTGAATCATGGTCGTTATTCGTCTTTCGCGCGGCGGCGCTAAGAACCGTCCCTTCTACAACGTGGTGGTAGCAGACTCGCGTAGCCGTCGTGATGGCCGCTTCATCGAGCGTGTGGGTTTCTACAATCCGGTCGCCGAAGGCGCCGACTCGATGCGCCTGGACCAGGACCGCATCAGCTACTGGACCAGCAATGGCGCCCAGATGTCCGACACGGTCGCCCGCCTGGTAAAGCAGAACAAGGCTGCGACTGCCTGATCGACGCATCAGGCCAGTTGGGGCAGTTCGATAGCGGCTGGGTCGTGATGGCGCGCATTGCCGCGCCGTTCGGCGTCAAAGGTTGGGTCAAGGTCCAGCCCTACAGCGAAGATCCCGGGGCGCTGATGGATTTCGAATCCTGGCGCATCGGTCTCGGTACCGAGCACATGCATTACACGGTCGAAGCCATCCAGGATCATGGCAATGCCCTGGTTGCCAAACTGGCAGGCATCGACGATCGCGAGGCAGCATTTGCACTGCGCGGTCAGGAAATTTCGGTAGCGAGAAGCGAACTTCCCGTGCCGGAAGAAAACGAGTTTTACTGGTCGGACCTGATCGGGCTGCAGGTGGTCAACCGAGAGGATGTCGAACTCGGGCGGGTCGACAGCCTGATGGAAACCGGCGCACACGATGTGCTGGTGGTACGCGGCAAGCGCGACTACCTGATTCCGTTCGTGGCGGCTTTCGTCGGCAAGGTAGATCTGGCGAACGGGACGATCGAGGTGGACTGGGGCGAGGACTACTGATGCGCTTCGATGCGGTCACGCTCTTCCCGGAGATGTTCGATGCCGTTCTGGATTACGGCATCACACGTCGGGCGCTGGACCGTGGGTTGTACCGGTTCAAGTCCTGGAACCCGCGGGACTTCACCGACGACCCGCACCGTACGGTTGACGATCGTCCCTACGGCGGCGGTCCGGGAATGCTGATGATGGCCGAGCCGCTGGAACGTGCCTTGAACGCCATCCGGCAGGATCTGGGCAGCGAGAATCTGGCGCCATGGGTGGTGCATTTTTCACCTCGGGGCCGCCCGCTAACGCATCGGCGGGTCATGGAATTGAAGGACAAGTCCGCAATGATTTTGCTGTGCGGACGGTATGAAGGCATCGATGAGAGGTTGTTGCAGCGCAACGTCGACGAGGAACTGTCGCTTGGCGACTTTGTGCTGTCGGGTGGTGAACTCCCCGCCCTTGCACTGATGGATGCCCTCATCCGGCAATTGCCGGGAGCATTGAACGATGCGGATTCGGTGGTTGAAGATTCCTTCGCCAACGGGCTGCTCGATTGTCCGCATTACACCCGGCCGGAAGTCTGGCAAGGCATGGCGGTGCCGGAAGTGTTGAAGCGTGGCAATCATGCAGCGATTGCCGCATGGCGGCTGCAGCAAAGCCTGACGATCACGGCGAAGCTTCGCCCCGATCTGCTGGCGCAGCGGCCTTTGACAAAGCAGGAACAGGATATTCTCGCGCAGCGCCCGGCCGGCGCGGCGCAGAACGAAGCGGCCCGGTAAACTCGGGCCAATGTGAAACGGCGTGACGTCCACCCCAAAAGAGTGCACCTCTCCCGCCAGATGCAAGGAACCATCATGAACATCATCGAGCAACTCGAACAGGAAGAAATCGCCCGCCTGGGCAAGACCCTCCCCGATTTCTCCCCCGGCGACACCGTCGTCGTCCAGGTGAAGGTAAAGGAAGGCAACCGTGAGCGTCTGCAGGCTTACGAAGGCGTCGTCATCGCCAAGCGCAATCGCGGCCTCAACTCGGCATTCACCGTGCGCAAGATATCCGCCGGCGAAGGCGTCGAGCGCACCTTCCAGTCCTACTCGCCGCTGGTTGCCAGCGTCGAAGTCAAGCGTCGCGGCGATGTTCGTCGTGCCAAGCTGTACTACCTCCGCGATCGCTCCGGCAAATCTGCCCGCATCAAGGAGAAGCTGCCAGCACGCAAGGCGGCTGGCAAAGCGGCAGAATAAGAGGTTTCCCTGTCGCACGAAAAATCGCCCGCTTGATGCGGGCG
>JAYRNU010000140.1:0-6632 GCA_041912015.1 Thiobacillus sp.
CGCCAGTTCACCCCATTCCGGTTCGCAGGCAAAGACGTTGAGAGCGGCCTGCGCAAGCACGGGCAGAGCGGCCAGAAGGGCGATGAAGATGCGACCGGGTTTCATGGATGGGCTCCTCGAATTCAGAACTTGTGGGCGCCATGCGCGCCCAGGCTCTGGATGTACTGGACGAAATACTGGTTCTCGGTAACGCCGAGCATCGACTTGCTCTGCGTGAACTGCAGGCGGAAGCGCGAGAACTCGGAAGGCGAGTAGTCGAGCATGGCCGTATTGGCCGTCGGCGTGTAATGGTAGACAGGCAGGGAGGCGTCATTCGCGCCATAGTTGTAGTCGCCGTCGCTCAAGCGGTCATAGCGGTAGCCGATGCGCCAGCGCGGCATGAACTGATAGACGCCCTGGACGTAGCCGCCTGACTGGCTGGACGAGTAGGCGCTGGTGGCCCCGGTGCAGGCGCCACCCTCCGCGGTGTTGTCCGCGCACAGCAGATTGCCCTGCTCGTCGCGCCAGAAATACTCGGCTGCGAACTTGAAATTCTGCTCGGTCGGATTGCCGTAGGGCGCCCATTTCCATACGACATCCGCGACCCAGTTCTTGCTCTTGCCGCTGAAGTAGGTCTGCGACCAGACGTCGTTGAGGTCGAAGAGCCCGCTTTCGCGATCCGTGGCCTTGCCGTAGAGGTAGGACAGACCGGCGGTCCAGCTGTTCGAGTCGCCGACGTCGCCGCCGAAATGGCTGAACAGCACATAGTCGCCCCAACCGTTCGAGTTGTTGTCGGTGCTGGGAAAGCTGTCGCCGTTGCCGACTTCGGCACCGAATTCCATGAACAGGTCGGTCGGGGCGACCCATGTGGCCTGCGCGCCGTTCTGCGTGTAGGCACCGTCGAAGATCGCGTTGTACATCAGGTTGTTGCTGGCGAAATCCCAGGCGTGCGGATGAATCTGGTTCTGGTAGCCCAGCGACGACAGGAATCGCCCCGCCTTGATCGTGAACCCGTGGCCCAGAGACATGGTTTCGAACCAGGCTTCCTCGACCCCGACGCCGCCGTCCGGATCGATCGCGGCATTCAGATAGCCCCGGAAATAGGGGTCGACGCTCGCACTGAACACGAGCTCGCTTTCATCGATCGAGAAGCCACGGGAGGGGTCGACGTCGGTCGAGGGCAGATAGCCCGTGATGGAGCGATGCTCGATGTCATCGAGATGGGCGTACTGGCCCTGCAGGATGAGCGAGATCTCGGGGTTGAAACGGGATAGCGCACTTGCCGGCGTGGCGTCTCCAGCAGCCTGAGCCTGCGCGGCCGCATTGCTGGCCCGGGATTCGGCCTGGTCGGCGGCCTGGGCCGCCTGGTCGGCCTTCTGCACTGCCTGGCTGGCCTGGGATTCGGCAGCTTGCAGGCGGGTTTCGAGCGCCTGGATCCGAGCTTCGTAGCTTTCCTTGAGTTGCTTGAGTTCGGCGCGCAGGGCGTCGAGATTGTCATCGGCGCGGGCAGATGTGGCCAGCGCAGGTACGGCGACAGCGATCGCCGCCGCCATCAGGGTGGGTCGTAACATCGGAGGCTCCAGTAAAACGGACACGCCCCGGCAGCTCCGGGGCAAGGTGCAGGCGTTCTACAGGGCAGCAGGCGGTGCGCGGGCGCGCGCAGCGGCGAGTCGAGGGGCCGGGGCGACGAGGACGGTTGCAGCGTGCCAGTCGTCAATCGCCTTGAGCAGGAGGAACGGGGAGGACGATGAAGGTGCCGCACTCGCAAGATGAGCTTGCGCCACGCAGAGTTCGCAGACGTGCGCGTGCTTGTCGGCATCACGGTTCTTCAGGTGACCGAGTGCATGCGCGTAGGCGCTCGCCTGTCCCCACAGCAGGGCAAGTACGATCAGCCAGAGCGTAAACGGGCGTTGCGACATGGTCGTCATGTTAGCTGCATCCTCGCCCGCGCATCAATCTGGCGGGGGGACGGGGTCGAAGCCGTGTGCACAACCGGGACGGCAGCGGCCGATACGCTTGGCGGCCAGCCAGCTGCCCTTGAGTGCACCGTGTTTCTCGATGGCCTCCTTGCCGTATTCCGAGCAGGTCGGCAGGAAGCGGCACTGTCTCCCCAGCCAGGGAGACAGCACGAGCTGATAGCCGCGGATGGCGAGAATCAGGAATTTCTGCGCCAGGTTCATGCAGCCTGCTCGGGATGCTGCCGCGCTGCCCCGGTGAAATCCTGCAGCAGCTTGGCGACGAATTCGGAATCGAGATCACGCACGATGAACACGAAGCGGCTGCGGTGGTCGTCGTCGGGCCAGGCGTCGAGCCGGACTTCCGGATACAGCACATGCTGCACGCCGTGCAGCACGACCGGCAGCGCCTCGTCGGCAAGGTTCACGATTGCCTTGAAGCGCAGCAGGTTCTCGGCGCGGAACGAGGAAAGCATTGCGATCGCGGATTGCAGGCCGTAACGGTCGAGCGGCGTGTCGAAGACGACCGAGAATGCCTGGATGCGCGCATCGTGCAATTCAGGACGCGGCTTGCTGCCAAGCCTGCCGCCGCTGGCCGGCCGGTAGCGTTGATGCTTGAGCCAGCGCGCCACTTCGAGCGATTTCGTCGCGGCGTTCCACAATCCCAGGTTCTGGATCGCGGCGGGGTCGAGCTCGCCGTGCATGACCGTCACGATGTCGGCAGCCGGGTTGAGCCGCGCCAGCCGTTCGCGCAGGGCGGCGACGCTGGCTGCGGACGCCAGATCGGTTTTCGTGAGCAGCAGCCGGTCGGCCACGGCGACCTGCTTGACTGCCTCGGGGTGCTGGTCGAGTTGCCCGGCGCCGAACAGCGCATCGACCGTCGTAACCACGCCATCGAGACGGAAGCGTGCGCGAATCCAGTTGTCGTGCAGCAGGTTGTCGAGCACCGGCACCGGGTCGGCCACCCCGGTGGTTTCGATGACGACGCGCTCGAATGCCGGGACGTCCCCACGTTGCCGGGCCATCCACAGGTTCTTCAGCGTCGGCGAGAGGCTGCCGGATATCGTGCAGCAGACGCAGCCGCCCGACAGCAGCGCCATCGGCCCGTCCATCTTCTGCAACAACTGGTGATCGAGGCCGACTTCACCGAACTCGTTCATCAGGATCGCCGTGCGCGGCAAATTCCGAACCAGATGATTCAGTACCGTGGTTTTGCCGCTACCCAGGAATCCGGTCAGAAGCGTGACAGGAATCGGCGCGTCCGGTGTTCCGTGCGTTGCTGAACGGTGCGAGTCAGGAGGGCCGGGTGGCGCAGGCATGGAAAACAAGGCCTGAAACGGTCAGGCGTGTAGCTTTTCCATCTTTTCGTGACGTTCCTGCGCCTCGATCGAATACTCGGCAGTGGGGCGCGCCAGCAGCCTGGCCAGGCCGATGGGTTCGCCCGTTTCCAGGCACCAGCCGTAGTCACCGCTGTCGATCCGTGCGATCGCGCTGTTGATCTTCTTGAGCAGCTTGCGTTCGCGGTCGCGTACGCGCTGTTCCAGCATGTGTTCTTCCTCGACCGTCGCGCGATCGTTGGGGTCGGCAAAGTTCTCGTTTTCCTTCAGATGTTCGCCCGTGTCCGCAGCATTGCTGAGCATTTCATCACGCAGGGCCTCGAGGCGGGCACGAAAAAATGCAAGTTGAGCCGGGTTCATGTATGCCGATGCCGGCATTTTGAGCAGGGCGGCTTCGGTGAGCGGCTTGGAGGAAGTTGGCATCGCGAGGGCTCCGTGTGTAAATGATAGAGCAGGCAGGGCGCGGATTCAGGTAAGGGGCGCGCAAGCCTGCCGCAAGGCTTGAATCGAGTCTGAGGCGGTCAGCACATAATCGAACATGATAACCTCACGCAGCAATTCGTGACATGGTTGCCCCCGGAGAACGGCTTGCCTGACGCCCGAATTTCGTCCAGACGGAAGGTTGCGGCCCGCGCGAGGCCCGAGTTGCCCGCATCGTTCCTTATTCCCGGGCCCCCGGCCGCTCGGAAACGGATTGACGCGATTCCGGCGAGGATGTCCTGCTGCATGCGACGCGGCAAGCCGACGGCGAGCTGTCTGCCGCGACAGGTCAGGCGGTGTTTTTTCTGCCAGACTTGCTGCGGTGCGATTCAGGATTCAACCCGGGAAAACAGGAGGTGAACATGCGAATCATGGCAATTTGGACAGGCATGCTCGTCGGCATGCTGCTGGCGGGCTGCTCGGTACTTCAATCTCCGGATCCCGCGTCGCCGTATTACGCCTACCCGCCCGGGTGGCAGGTGCAACTCAACCGGCCGCTGCCGATCGAGACCGGCAGGGCCACCGTGCGCCTGCAATTTGGCCAGATCGTGCCCTACAACGGCGTGCAGGATGCGTATCCGTTCTGCATCGTCGAAGTGAACACGGTCAGCGGTCCCGATCCGCAGATCCTGCAACCGCAACGCTTAGACGTCGTGAAGGTCACGCACGAGATCAGTGAAATTTCGGCATCGGCCGCACCCTACGCCCGCCAGGGCTTCGTCAAGGTGGGGGCCGACCTGCCTTCATTCCTGTATTACATCACCATATTCCATCTGCGCCCCACCCAGCCATCGGACATTCGCAACATGCGCTGCGCCTGGAACCAGATGGCACCCGGCAACCGTTCGCTGATGCGGGATCTGACGCTCGGTGAAATGCGTCAGGCGCTCGGCGACTGGATCACGCTCGTTCCGCCCGGCGCAAGTCTTTGACGCGTGGTGCCAGTGCGTTGTGCGTTCGGCGCCGCCACCGGCTGCAGGCCTGCTGAGCTGGGCGCCGACGAGCCGAGGGCGCGTGACTCTCATCGCCCGAGCGGCCCTGGCGTCAGGACTTCTTGCGCGCGCGCGGATGCGCCTGATCGTAGACCTTGGCGAGGTGCTGCCAGTCGAGGTGGGTGTAGACCTGGGTCGTGCTGATGCTGGCGTGGCCGAGCATTTCCTGCACCGCGCGCAGATCGCCGGACGATTGCAGCACGTGGGTGGCAAAGGCATGGCGCAGCATGTGCGGATGGACATGCTGACCAAGGCCGGCCTGAATCGCCCAGCGTTCGAGCCGCAGCTGCACGCTGCGGGGACTGAGTCGGGTGCCGCGCTGGCTGATGAACAGGGCCGGCGTGTCGCCCCGGAGCCACAGCTGCCGGCGCGTCAACCAGGCAGCGATTGCCTCGAGTGCCTGTTGCCCCACGGGCACGATGCGGGTTTTGCGCCCCTTGCCGGTCACCTGCGCTTCGCCAGCCTGCAGATCGAGATCGTTGAAATTGAGCCCGACCAGCTCCGACAGGCGCAGGCCAGATGAATAGAACAGCTCGAACATGGCTTTGTCGCGTGCCAGCAAGGCTTCGTCCGCAGCGGGAGGTGTCCTGGCGTCGAGCAGGTGGCTGCAGGCATCTGGTGACAGTACTTGCGGCAAGGCCTTTGCCGCCTTGGGTGGACGAAGGCCGAGGCAGGGGTTGCGGGTGTAGCCGAGTCGGCGGCATGCGAAGACGTAAAATCCGCGCCAGCTCGACAGATGCCGTGACACGCTGCCGGGTGCAAGGCCCTGGCCGCGCAACTTGACGATCGCGCTGCGGATGTCGCTTGCGTCGAGCGATTCCAGCGCCTTGCCCGCAGTCAGGCTGTCGAGCGCGGCCAGGTCGCGCCGATAAGCCTCGACCGTATGGGGAGACAGCCGCCGTTCGGCGGCGAGGTGCTGCAGATAGGATGCGGTCGCGTTCAACCCTGCATCCGCACCAGCGCCGCGCCGACCAGCTGGCTCAGGCGATCGAGGTAGAGCGTGCCCATTCCGGGGTAGAAGCGCTTGGCTTCCTCCGACGCCAATACCAGCAGGCCCAGCGGTGCGGCGGCCGGCGCCGGGCGCAGCGGGATGCAGGCGAACGCGCGCAAATGCGGTGCGATCTCGCCGAACCAGTCGCTCGCCTCGGGAACCGCGAGCGGACCGCACGACGGATTCGGCATGGCCGCCACGGCGTCGCGCACTGCCTGGGACACCGGCTCATCCAGCCCCGGCATCGGCTCGCCGCCCAGCGTCCAGACGCGCAGCGCGTGATGCGGTACGGCGAAGCCATCGCGCAGGTGGATCGCCAGCGCAGCCGAGATGTCCTTTGGCTGGCTGGCTGTGACCAGCGCCAGCGTCAGCGCGTGAAGCCGCTCGGAAATGCCGTCGTTCTCCTCGCCGAACTGGATCAGCTCGGCCAGCTTGCCTTCCAGCATCCGCACCTTGTCGCGCATCGCGATCAGCTGGCGCTCGCTCATCGATACGGCGTGGGTACCGTGCGGGTGCGGAATGTGCAGGTCCGCCAGCAGGGTCGGGAAGTCGTTGAAGAAGTTAGGATGCCGGGTCAGGTAGTCGGCGATGACTTCGGGTTGCATGTCGCTTGGGCTGTTCATGTGAGTTCGATTTCTCCTTCAAATACGGTTTCGGCAGGCCCGGTCATGAAAACGGGCTGCCCCATGCCTGCCCATTCGATGACGAGATCGCCGCCGCGCGTATGCACGCTGACCGGGCTCTTGAGCTGGTCCAGGCGAATGCCGGCAACTGCCGCGGCACAGGCGCCGGTGCCGCAGGCCCGAGTTTCACCGACACCGCGCGCGAATACGCGCAGGCGGATGTCGTGCGGCGTCAGCCCCTGCATGAAGCCGGCATTGACGCGTTGCGGAAAGCG
>JAYRNU010000141.1:0-7554 GCA_041912015.1 Thiobacillus sp.
ACCGGGCTCGGCTGGAATCGGCATCAATTTTCCTGATCAGGGCACGCTAAGCCCTCAAGCCCGAACCACCCGGGCACCCCATCCGGATCCACCAGCTTCTCCCTCGAACAGGGTCACAGAAGGCCTGTACGGGGCCGGTCCGAGGGGCCGGCAATTTTCTTGGGAAATTGATGGAATAGACCTACCGCTCATCGCGTCTTCCTTATCCATACGCCGATTTTATGGCGCATGGCAAAAGGCCCTGCACCGTTCGGGCCAATTCAACAATGATCCAAAAATCGAGGAGAAGAAGGATGCGTATTCCCCAAATGACCCTGTGTGCCCTGTTTGCCGCGCTGCTTGCCGGCCCAGCCCTTGCTGGCGGACCTGGCCCAGCCGGTGGCAACGGTTGCCCGGTTGGACTGGTCAGTGGAATGACCCTGGACGAGGAATTCGGTCCTGGCACCCAGGAACTGACCGAATGCAACAGCGTGCGCCATAACGTCAAACTGCTGATTCAACTGAACCAGTACGGCACTGGCGCCCCTGGCGGCGCCTATGGCCTGCATAACATCACGAACGTGATCGATGACTATGAAATCACCTACGGCATGCGGCCAGGCGTGGATTATGAAATCGTCGCAGTGGTTCACAGTGGCGGCGGGCCGCTGGTGCTCCAAAACGGGATTGCTTTTACAGGCGTGACCGACGGACTCCCCCACAGTACCGCAAACGCCTACGAGGGCGATGTCAGGGCTCTCATCGCCAAAGGGGTGAAATTCCTGTTCTGCATGAACACCACTCGCGGCTTCCAAAAGGCAAACAAGTTGCCGGCTGACGCGACCTCGGCGCTGATCCCAGGTGTAGGGTATGTTACGGCCGGCATCGCTGCGATTGCCGATCTCCAGGCCCGCGGTTATCAATACGTCCAGCCCTGAAAATATTTTCTCTTGCGTTCCGCGTCCCCGTCCCATCCGCAAGGATGGGCGGGGTTTTTTTTGACGACTACATGCGCACCGGCTCGAAGGTCGCGTCGAGGTTCTGGTCGTCGCAGTAATCCAGAAAATCGCCGCGCAGCGTGGCAATGTGCGCATCGGCCGGAATGCCCAGCGTCATGCGCACCGCGAACATGGGCGCGCCAGTATGCGGGGCCGGGTAGGTCTCGGTGTCGAGTGACTCGATATTGATGTGCAGGCGCGCAAAGAAATTGGCCAGGCTGTTGACGATGCCGGGCTGGTCGAGCGCCGCGACCTCGACGGTATAGGGAATAAGCGGCTTGTCGGCGCGCGCGGGACGCGTGCGCTGGCACACGATCGACAGGCCGAGCTCTTCGCCGACAGCCGGCAGTCGCGCCTCGAGCTTGGCCAGCGCGTCCCAGTTGCCGCTGACCCGCATCAGCAGCGCAAAGCGGCCGCCCAGTGCCGCCATGCGCGACTCCTCGATGTTGCAGCTGGACTCGCTGATGCGCCGGGTAAAGCCTTCCACGAGGCCGATCTTGTCCTCACCGGCGGCCGTGATGACAAGTGATTCCGAATCGTTGGACATATGAGCCTGCTTCCGTAGTTTTCTTGCCACGCGTTACAGCCAGAAAGAGATGACTGTGCGAAGGGCGGCGAAACCAATGGCCATCCATTGGCGAGCCGCGCGACAAAGCAGACGTTCTTTCTGGCCGCAACCCAGAGGGCCTTGGCCATTTGGGGCACATTGCATTGTTGCCCGCCGCCTGTCTGGATGACCAACCGGGGCGGCGAGCGCCTAGCACTTTACCCCAAATGGCCAGGTCGAGGAGCATGAAGACTGCGAAAACAGGCTCAGATAAGCGCCCTGTCCGACATTTCCTTCTTGACGTACGCATAGTAGATCGGTGCCGCGATGACGCCCTGCACGCCGAAGGCCGCTTCCATGGCGACCATGGCGATCAGCAGTTCCCAGGCGCGCGCCTTAATTTGTCCGCCGATGATCCGGGCATTGACGAAATATTCGAGCTTGTGGATAAGCACGAGGAAGGCCAGCGAGGCGATGGCGACATTGAGAGAGTGCGACAGCGAAATGACGACGATGACAGTATTGGAAACGAGATTGCCCAGCACCGGCAGCATGCCGACGACGAAGGTGACGACGATCATCGTCTTGGTGAAGGGCAGCTGCACCCCGAATGCGGGCAGCACGATGGTCAGATAGATCGCGGTCAGCAGCGCATTGAGCCCCGAGATGCGCACCTGCGCGAACACCACCCGGCTGAAGGCCTCGCCTAGCCGGTGCACCCGCTCGCTCATGGCCTGCGCCATCGGCGCGAGTGCCTGGTGTGGCGTCGCCCCGCGCAGCGCGATGAAGCTGCCGATGATGAGACCGATGATGAAATGCAGCAGCACGCGGCCGGCATTGCCGCTGAGCTGGCGGATATCGAGCGCGTGGACGCGCAGCCATTCGACGAGGGCGGCGCGGATTCCCGACCTGTCACCCTGCGGCAGCCATTCTGCTGCCCACGGCGGCAACAACTGGCGGGAATTCTCGATGATTTCGGCCATCTTGGTCAGCAGGCCGGCCAGCCCGCCTTCGGTGCGCAGATACAGCAGCAGGCCGGCGGTGAAGCCGCCCAGCACGCCGAGGACGATCAGGGTAATCAGCGACACCACCAGCAGCTTGGACCAGTAGTGATCGAGCTTGCCGATGACGAAGCGCGGCGCCAGCAGATGGACCAGCTCCACCACCAGCAAGCCCGCCAGCAGCGCAGGCAGCAGATGGACCGTGAGCGTCAGCAGCAGGGCCAGCGCCATCATGATCCATGCTGCAATCTGGTATCGGGTTACCGGCGCGAGGGTCGTCATGGGCGCCACCTTGCCAATAAAGCTCGCGCTCGGCAAGAACAGCCGCCGCGAGCGTTGTTTTCAGTCCCGGGACCTGCCGTCAACGCGCTTCGCCGCTGGCTGGAAATTCCACGGTCACGGCCAGACCCTCGCCATCGAGGCCCGTTCCGAACTGGACCTGGCCATCGAATTGTTCGGCAATGCCCAGCACGATGGAGAGCCCCAGCCCGACGCCGGTCCCATCCATCTGGCCCAGTCGGTTGAAACGCTTGCCCAGGGCGTCGCGCCGCTCCGGCGGCACGCCGGGCCCATTGTCCGCCACGACCAGGCGGACCATACCGTCCGCCGGTCCGATGCTGACCTCGACACGCCCGCCTTTTGGGGTGTAACGCAGGGCATTGTCGAGCAGGTTGCGGATCAGGATGCGCATGGCATCCCCGTCGCCGCGCACCCAGGCAGCGCTGGCATTGAGCGACAGCTCGACCTCCTTGCGTATCGCGGTCGGTCCCATTTCCTGACAAAGCGCCGCGGCGATTTCGCCCAGATCCGAGGCCTGCCGCGACGGCAGGGACTCGGCATCGAGCCGGCTCAGGGTCAACAACTGATTGACCAGCCGTGCCAGCCGGGTTGCCGTGACGGAAGCCTGCCGATGGGCCTGAATGCGTGTTTCCTTGTCCCGTGCCAGGCGCATGGCGTCGAGCTGGGCGTGCAGCGCGGCAATCGGCGTGCGCAATTCATGGGCCGCGGCGCCGGTGAACTGGCGCTCGTATTCCATGGCGGTCTGCAGGCGTTCCAGTAGGGCGTTCAGGGCATGGATCAGCGGACCGAGTTCCTCGGGCACGTGGCTGATCGCCAGCGGCGCCAGATGGGTGGGCTCGCGGGACGAGACTTCGAGCGTGAGCCGGCGGATCGGCGCAAGGCTCCGGT
Source organism: Thiobacillus sp. (assembly GCA_041912015.1). GTDB lineage: Bacteria > Pseudomonadota > Gammaproteobacteria > Burkholderiales > Thiobacillaceae > Thiobacillus. The sequence continues at coordinate 3,714 of JAYRNU010000141.1, forward strand.
AAATGAGTACGACCAGGGCCAGGATGCCGAGCGGCAGGATCAGCAGGTAGGGACGGATGTTGCTGCGGGCAATGCCTGCGGCCATCTCGCGCTGGTCGCGTACATCCTGACCAGCAAAGGCCCGATAGACCCCGTCGGCCGACGTGCTGGCGAAGATCCGCAGCGTGCGCCCGGCGAACTCGCCCTGGCTGAATCCATCCTTGCGTTCAAGCAAACGGTGATTGTCCATGTCGCCAGAACGCAGCATCAGCCTTGGGAAGGGCCGCGTGTCGGCCGGAAGCGAGAGGTAAACGCCACCGCTCGCCGAACCGGATTCCTTGAGTTGCCAGATCTGGAACGCGGTGTAGCTGTGGTTCGATTGCAAGCCGCTGCCGATGTCGCCCGCGGCGCGGCCCCCGTTGACCTGGCTCAGGAACAGCAGCGTCTTGACCAGCTGGGTCAGCTGAGTGTCGAGAATCTCGCCAGCCTCGGTAACCGCGGCGCGGTAGCTTCCCACGGCAGCGAGCATGCCGCACAGCAGCAGAACGAGGATGGCGGCCGCGATCAGTCGGGACTGCAGGGACTTCAGCACGGACTTTCGATCATGTAGCCGATGCCGCGCAGCGTGACGATGCGCGCGCCACCAAGCTTGCGCCGCAGGTGATGGATATGCACTTCCACGGCGTTGCTTTCGACGCCCTCGCCCCAGCCATACAGCGCCGCTTCCAGCTGGGCCTTGGACAGGACGCGGCCGACGTTGGACATCAGCTTTTCGAGCAGGGCGTATTCCCTGACCGACAGGTTGACGGGCTCGCCGTCGAGCCAGACCCGCCGCGCCTGCGGGTCCAGCTCCAGGCCCCCCGCTGCCAGGCGGCTGCGCATTTGCCCCTGTGCACGGCGGATCAGGGCGTGCAGCCGTGCCGCGAGCTCCTCCATGTCCACCGGCTTGATCACGTAATCGTCCGCCCCGGCATTGAAGCCCGCCAGCTTGTCGACCTTGCCGTCGCGCGCCGTCAGAATCAGGACCGGGATCGGCGCCTGCCGGGCGCGCAGACGCGACAAAAGGGAAAGGCCATCCTCCTTGGGCAGGCCCAGGTCGAGCACCACGGCGTCATAGTCCTCGTGCATCAGGGCATGCCAGCCCGCCACCGGTTCGCATACCCAGTCCGGGGCAAAGCCCAGCGAATGCAGGCCGCTGCTGAGGCCGTCTCCAAGCTGCAGATCGTCTTCGATGATCAGGATGCGCATGACGTCATTCTCTTAAGCTTGCCTTAAGCCTGCCTTAAGACCCGTTTAATTCAAGGGGCTTACGCTGCATCGACATGGAATCCGTTCCATTTCCCTTTTATCGGATCGAGGAGCATTGTCATGCAGCGCATATTCAACTTCAGGTGGCTCTTGTTGCCGTTCCTGCTGCTCGTCGGGACCCTCGTGGCCGAAGCAGCCATCCGGGGCCTGACGGTCAGCCCCACGTCCGTCACGCTTCAGGCCGGACAGCATGCCACAGCCACGGTGTCCAATGCACGCGGCGAAGTCAGGGCAAGCTCTTCCAATATCGGCGTGGTCACCGCTGAAATCGGCGACGGCCTGCTGAAACTTGAAGGCAAGAAGGCCGGCACCGCCACGGTCACGGTCCGGGACAGCGTCAAGAGCGTCAAGGTCTCGGTCACCGTCAAGGCCGCCACCACGAGTACCGGCATGACGGTGTCGCCCGGCAGCCTGGTCCTGATTCCGGGCCAGAGCGGCAGCTTCAGCGTCAGCAATGCGTCGGGCCGGGTTTCGATCAGCCTGAACAATGGCGATATCGCCAGCGCCACCCTGAGCGGGTCCACCATCCTGGTCAAGGCCAAGACCGTGGGCAGCACGCTGCTGAGCGTTCGCGACAGCTACCGGACGGTCGTCGTCCAGATCACCGTGCAGGCACCGTCCAATACAGGCGGGACGACCACGCCGGGCGGCTTCACGCTGCTGGCATGGAACGATCTCGGCATGCACTGCATGGACGCGGATTATTCGATCTTCTCGATCCTGCCGCCCTACAACAACCTGCGCGCCCAGCTGGTCAGCAACAGCTCCACCCAGGTCGTGACCCAGGGCATCAGCATGACCTATGAAGCCATGGCCGATCCGGACGGCTCGGTCAACAGCAGCTCCTATTCCAAGAGCAATTTCTGGGACTACGCCAAATCCCTGTTCGGTGCCGATCTCGACCGCGATGTCGGCTTGGCCGGCAACATGACCCCGTCCTTCGTGCCGCAGTCGATGAGCCTCAATGCTGCCGACAGGATGTTCCAGGCCGACGGCATTCCCATCACCCCCTACGACGATGCCGGCACCTTCAACTCCTATCCGCTGGTCAAGGTCGTGGCCCGCGACACGACTGGCAAGGTGCTGGCGCAGGCGCGCGTGGTGTTGCCCGTTTCCGACGAAATGAGCTGCGCCGCCTGCCATGCATCCAATTCGTCGATCGACGCCATGCCGAAAGCCGGCTGGGTCAACCAGATGGACCCGGATCGCGACTACAAGATGAACATCCTGCGCCTGCACGACGAGAAGCAGGCTGGCGTGCCGGCCTACGCCAGCGCGCTGCAGGCCAAGGGCTATTCGTCCTCCGGCCTGCTGGCCACGGCGAACCAGGGCAAACCCATCCTGTGCGCCGCCTGCCACGCCTCCAACGCGTTGCCGGGGACCGGGGTCGCCGGCATCAGCCCGCTGACCGAAGCCGTGCACGGCCATCACGCCGCGGTCAGCGATGCCAAGACCGGCCTGCCGCTCGACAGCATCGACAACCGCAGCGCCTGCTATCAGTGCCACCCGGGCTCCGTCACCAAGTGCCTGCGCGGCGTCATGGGCAACGCGGTCGACGCCCAGGGCACTCCCAGCATGAACTGCCAGTCCTGTCACGGTTCGATGGCCAACGTCGGCCGCCATGGCCGGGTCGGCTGGCTGGACCAGCCCAATTGCCAGGCCTGCCATCACGACGGCAAGCGTGAAACCGCAGCGGTCAGCAGTACCGGCGTGCTGAAGAAGTGGCTGGACACGCGCTATGCCACCACACCCGACACGCCGCAGGCCGGTTTCTCGCTGTACCGCATGAGCAAGGGGCATGGCGGACTGCAGTGCGAGGCCTGCCATGGCGCCACCCATGCCGAATATCCGAGCTCGCACCGCAACGACAACCTGCTGGCGCTCGATGTCCAGGGACGCGCCGGTACCATCGGCGAATGCACGGCGTGCCACAAGTCGGTGCCGCTTACCGCGACAGGCGGCCCGCACGGCATGCATACCGTCGGCAGCAGCTGGGTCAGCGCGCATCACGACTATGCCGATCATGGCGCGTCTGCCTGCGCCTACTGCCATGGCGCTGACTACCGCGGCAGCGCCTTGTCCACGGCCAAGGCGGCGCGCAGCTTCAGCGTCGAAGGTCGCACGGTCAGCTACGCCGCAGGCCAGAAGGTCGGCTGTTACGACTGCCACAACGGCCCCGGCGGTGACTGAACCGGAGAAGGCGTCCGACACGTCAATGGCCCACAGCATGCTGTGGGCCATTTTTTTGGTTCGTCGCCTGGCGTTACAACCGCCTGACTGCCGGATCCGGAGCGCCGCGCATAGACAGCCAGGTCGACGGGCATCGTTGCGTTGCACCGCCGCATGAAGACACCCGCGTTGGCTTTCGGAACTCCCGAGAAGAGTTGACAGCGTTGCGTGCCGGACATGACACTCTGCGCGGGCTTGGCTTGCCCGATCATTAATTCATCGGAGACGAAATTGCTTGCGCTGAACGGTTCCTTCAAATTGCTGGCGTTGATCGGCTTGGCCGCGATGGCCACGAATCCCGCACAGGCTGATTTTTCCGGTGCCT
>JAYRNU010000142.1:0-2111 GCA_041912015.1 Thiobacillus sp.
GCACTGTTCAACAGTCTGCTGATGCTGGTGTTGATCGGCTTCATCGTGCAGGAAGCCATCGCGCGCATCGGCACGCCGCATCACATCGTCGGCAGCACGGTCGCGCTGGTCGCCCTGCTGGGTCTCGTCGTCAACATCCTGGTTGCCTGGATCCTGCATCGTGGCGAGCAGACGCTCAACAGCCGCGCCGCCATGCTGCATGTGCTCGGGGATGCACTCGGTTCGGTCGCCGCGATCGTCTCGGGCGTCGTGATCCTGGTCAGTGGATGGACGCCGATCGACCTGCTGATGTCGCTGTTCGTCGCCGTCCTGATCGCCGTCTCGGCGTTGCGGTTGCTGCGCGAGGTCGTTCACGTGCTGATGGAAGGCGTGCCGCCAAACATCAGGCTCGACGCCGTGGGCCGCGACCTGGCCACCCTGCCCGGCGTGCTGCGCGTGCACGACCTGCATGTCTGGACGCTCGCGTCCGGTACGCTCGCACTGTCGGCGCATCTCGAACTGCGCGACCTCGATCATTGGCCGGCCATTCTGGCTGCGGCACGCCAGACGATGGCTGACCATCACGGCATTCGACACGTGACCCTGCAGCCTGAGGCGATCGACGCGGTGCCTCTGGTGCGCGGCCCGTATCCGCCCGCATCACGCTGAGACACGTCACGCCGAACCCAATTTGCGCCAGCGCTTGACATGTTGTTGCGAATCATTATCATTCGTAAAACTTCATGAACAGGAGCACTTTCAGATGGCGCCCACGCCCAAAACACTGGTTTACGCTGCGCAGCCCGACGCCCCGGGACCGGATTCGCTCGCGCCAGAGCACGCAGCACCGGCCGCCATAGCGACTGAATCCTTGTTCAAAGACGTGCACGAAGTTCGGATCCTTCACAAGGGCGACCTTTACCGCCTGCGCATCACCCGTAACGACAAGCTGATCCTGACCAAATAGGGAGACCGGAATGTACGTATGCATATGCCGCCAGGTCACTGACCGCGATATCCATGAAGCCGTGGCGCAAGGTGCATGCCGCATGCGCGACTTGAGGAACCAGCTCGGCGTCAGCGCACAGTGCGGGAAATGCGCGGATTGCGCCCACGCGATTCTCAAAGAGGCGCGCGAGGCGTGCGCAAATCTCGCCTGTCAGCAAGCCGCCTGATCGGATCCAGCACTGCATCATCCGTCAGGTTGCCAGGCCCGCCACAACCGGTCGCCAGGCACCCCAAAATCACCACAACAGCCAGCCAGTCCCGCGGTTCCGGGCAAGCCAGCCTCTTCACACTGACTTGCAAGGAGCTGCCATGAATCAATCGTCACAAATTTTGTCTGGCGTCGGAATCCATGCCGACCTGATGGCCGGTGCCATCCATCACCTTTGCAACACGGTGGAAACCGGATCACGGCGCTCCTGCGCCGTCGCACGCCTGCTGTTTCGCTGCCTGGCCGAGGATGAATCGCTCGGCATACCGTTGTGCGAGGCATGCCGAAGCCTGGGGGAATGCCTCGAGGCCCTGTCTGAGCAAGCAGCACGGTCTGGCCGATCCTGACGCAGGAAATTACGACCCAGCCAGCAGCCGGAAGTCGTTCCTCCGCCAGCCAGCCAAGCCACCTGAACACCATTGAAAGCAATCAACATGCTGACCAGAACCAGCCTGCGGCGCGCGCTGGTGCTAGCCGGATTCGCAGCGGCACCAGTGGGTGCCACCGAGACTAGCGTCGACCAGCAGATGCTCATGCAGGCCTACGAGAAGCTGCTGCAGCGCGTCGAGCAGCTCGAAGCCGCCAATCAGAAACTGGCAGCGTCGTTCGAGCAGACCAGCGGCAAGCAAGTTACCGAAGGCCATACCACGGAAATATCGGCTCGCGTTGAGGATCCCGAGAACCAGGTGCTGGAACTCAAGAAGCCAGGTCAATCGGACATCGAGCTTGGCGCCTCGATGACCATGGTTGCGCTGGATGCCGTGAATGGCACCGTCACGGGCAAGCGCGAGAGCCAGCTCAACTATCTCGCCGACATGGAATTGATGATCCCGGGCGACGCCGTCGGCAAGCTGGCTGGCTTCGGCGACAGCACGTTCTTCGCTCACCTGCGCGCGGGCCAGGGCAACAGCCTCGA
>JAYRNU010000143.1:0-12428 GCA_041912015.1 Thiobacillus sp.
ACGATTTCGAGGCCGCGTTCGCGCATTTCGTCGGCAAGCCCGCGGCGCTGCTGTTCACCAGCGGCTACATGGCGAACCTCGGCGTCGTGACTGCGCTCGCCGGCCGCAAGAGCGAGGTATTCGGCGACAAGCTCAACCACGCGTCGCTGGTCGATGCCGCGCAGCTTTCCGGGGCCAATTTCACCCGCTACCGACACGGCGACCTGGCGCAGCTCGAGGGCCAGCTGGCAGCCAGCGCGGCGCAGGACAGGATCATCGTGTCCGATCTGGTGTTCAGCATGGATGGCGACATGGCGCCGGTCGACGCGCTGCTCGATCTGGCCGAGCGCTTCGATGCCTGGCTCTACCTCGACGATGCGCACGGCTTCGGCGTGCTCAATGATGGCCGCGGCGGCCTGACGGAGCGCGCCCGTGCCAGCGAGCGCGTCGTCTACCTGGCTACGCTCGGCAAGGCGGCTGGGGTTTCCGGCGCGGCGGTGGCGGCGCACCCCGACGTGATCGAGTGGCTCATCCAGAAGGCGCGCCCCTACGTCTACACCACGGCGTCGCCGCCGCTGCTGGCGGCGTGCCTGCTGGCAAGCCTGCGCCAGATCGAGGCAGGCGAAGCGCGGCGGACGCGCCTGCAAAGCCACATCGCCCGCCTGCGCGCCGGGCTCGCCGGCGTGCCATGGGGAACGCTGATGCCATCCGCGACGCCGATCCAGCCGCTCGTCGTAGGTGCCAACGCCGACGCCGTGCGCCTGTCGCAGGCGCTGCTCGAACGCGGCCTGCTGGTGCCGGCGATCCGCACGCCGACCGTGCCGGCCGACACGGCGCGTCTGCGCATCACCCTGTCGGCGGCGCACCGCACTGAGGATGTCGCGCATCTGGTCGAGGCCCTGCATGCGATCGGCTAGGCCCGTGCTCGCGCTGGTGCATGGCTGGGGCATGAACGCCCGCGTGTTCGACGCGCTGGCGGCCCGGCTGGCGAAGGATTTCGAGGTCCGTGCGCTCGAGCTGCCGGGCCACGGCGGGCGCGACGCCCTGTCCCGCAACACCCTGCAGACGTGGGCGGACGACTTGGCGCGGCAGCTGCCCCAGGGCGTCACCTTGCTCGGCTGGTCGCTCGGCGGCCAGGTGGCGATGCGCGCGGCGCTCGATCATCCGGACACGGTTGCACGTCTGATCCTGCTGTCGTCCACCCCGCGGTTCACCGCGACGGAGGACTGGCACGCCGCCATGGACGCGCGCGATCTCGCGGCGTTCGGTGCGTCGCTGCTTGCCGATCCCGAAGCGACGCTGCTGCGCTTCCTGAGCCTGCAGACGCGCGGCGTGCAGGACCAGAAGACATTGCTGCAGCAATTGCGCCAGACGCTGCTGGCTGCGCCGCAGCCGCGCGCCGAAGCCCTGTCCGGCGGCCTCGCAATCCTCAGGGATGCCGACCTGCGCGCCGACGTGCCGCGGCTGGCGCAACCGGCGCTGGTGCTGCACGGCGCGCGCGATACGCTGACGCCGCCTGATGCCGGTGCCTGGCTGGCCCATGCCCTGCCGACTGCGCAGCACGTCGAGCTGCCCCGTGCCGCGCATGCGCCGCACCTGTCCCACACGGATTCCGTCGCGGACGCGATCGTTCGCTTCATCGATGACTGAAACCGAACTCGATCTTGCCGAAGTGCGGCGCGCCTTCGAACATGCCGCCGCCAGCTACGACGCCCATGCGGTGCTGCAGCGCGAGGTCTGCGACCGTCTGCTCGAGCGGCTCGATTACATGACGATCAAGCCGGATCGCATGCTCGACGTCGGCACCGGGACCGGCTACGGGCTAGCCCATCTGCGTGCGCGCCACGCGGAAGCGGAGTGCTGCGCGCTCGACGTCGCGCCGTCCATGCTCAAGGCAGCGCGAGCGCGCCTGCCGCAGCCGACCTGGGCGCAGCGTGCGCTGCGGAATCTGGTACCGGGGACGTCGCGTCCGACCCATCTGGTCTGCGCGGACATGGCGCGCCTGCCGTTGGCGCCGAACAGCATGAACCTGGTCTGGTCGAGTCTGGCGCTGCAGTGGGCGCAGGATCTCGAAGCCGTTCTCGGGGGCTTTCATCGCGTGCTGGCGCCTGGCGGCCTGCTGATGTTCGCCACCTTCGGCCCCGACACGCTGAAGGAACTGCGCGCGGCATTCGCGGCGATCGACGACGCGCCGCACGTCAACCGCTTCACCGATCTGCACGACATCGGCGACATGCTCGTGCACGCCGGCTTTTCCACGCCGGTCATGGAAATGGAGATGCTGACGCTGACCTATGCCGACCTCAAGGCGCTGATGCGCGATCTCAAGGGCATCGGCGCGCACAATGCGGCAACGGCCCGCCGGCAGGGTCTGTTCGGCAAGTCTGCCTGGACGCGGCTGGAGCAGGCTTACGAAGCGCATCGGCGCGACGGGCGTCTGCCGGCCACGTTCGAGGTGATCTACGGTCATGCGTGGGCGGGCGACAAGACGCGGCGCGAGGACGGACGCCAGGTGATCCAGTTCAAGATCGGCGAGCGGCGCCGAAAGTCGGGGCTTGCGAGCTTTAGTGGACTTCAGCCCTTTGAAAACCGGGCACTCCTTGCGGGGCTGGCATGAGCGCGCGCGGCCTGTTCGTCACCGGAACCGATAGCGGGGTCGGCAAGACGCGCGTGACGGTCGCGCTGATCCATGCGCTGCGCGCGCGTGGCCTGCGCGTCGCGGGGATGAAGCCGGTTTCGGCCGGGCAGGCGCCGGGCCAGGTGAACGATGACGTGGCGGCGCTGCTGCAGGCGGCGAATGTGGCCGCCGAGCTGGACGACGTGAATCCCTATGCCTTCATGGAACCGATTGCGCCGCACATCGCCGCGCACGAAGCGGGCGTTCGAATCGACCTGGCGCGGATCGCCGGGGCCTGCGCGCGCCTGGCTGCCAGAGCAGACTGGGTGGTGGTCGAGGGCGCGGGCGGCTGGCGCGTTCCGCTGAACGCAAGCGAGGACATGGCCGACCTGGCGCGCACGCTCGGTCTGCCGGTCGTGATGGTCGTGGGGATGCGGCTGGGTTGCCTCAATCACGCGCTGCTGACTGCCGAATCGATCATCCGCAGTGGCGTGCCCTGGGCCGGCTGGATAGGCAACGTCATCGACCCCGGGATGGCGCAGCTGGCCGCCAATCTCGAAGCGCTTCGCGCCAGGCTGCCCGGCCCATGCCTGGGCGTGCAGGACCATGTTCCCGACCGGGATCCCTCAGCGGATCGGCTGCAATGGTTGACGCTGCCTCAAGGATTAGCATATTAAAATAGTCAACAATACAAATATTCTGTTGTAAATCAATTGCTTAAATTTGCCCCGCGTCTTGTTTACGCGAGTGTCATCGTGTACTGTCTGCGACAAATTGCCGCACGCGGTTTCCCCAAACCGATATGGAACAGCTGGATACGGACGGTGTTGCATGCAGCCTGGCAGGCGGGTTTGTGTTCCATTCACGCCCCAGATGCTCGCTGACGCGGACACAGGAACGTCTGGTGTTCTGGAGCGTGGTCGGGGTGTGCTTCGGTACGGCGATCGGTTTTGCAGTGCTGGGATACTGGCTGGTGTTGCCGTTTGCGGGACTGGAAATCGGATTGTTGGCGTGGGCATTCGAAGCCTTGCGCAAGCGCGAATCCGACTACGAGACCCTTACGATCGACGGCGATACGGTGGTGCTGGAATGGCGCTCGGGAAATCAGCACGGTCAACGCAGGATGAATCGCCACTGGGTCCACGTCGCTTGCGACTGCAAGGCACCGGGAAAAGACTGCCGGCTCAGCGTGCGGTCGCACGGTCGCGAGACGGAAGTCGGACATCACTTGAGCGATGAGGCGCGCCTGAAACTGGCCGCCACCTTGCGTAGCAAGCTGCAGGCGTGACGGCTGCAGCGACGACAAATAACAGGCACGAGAGGACGGGGGGAGAGTTGATGAAAAGCATGTGGAAACACCTGGCAGTGATGGGGGCGGCCCTGGCGGCCAGCGGGCCGGCGCTGGCCGATTATGCGTACAACCTGCAGACACCTGCCAGCGAAGTCGCGCAGCATGTGTTCCAGCTGCACAACCTGATCATGCTGGTCTGCCTGGGCATCTTCGTCGTGGTGTTCGGCACGATGTTCTATTCGCTGATCAAGCATCGCAAGTCCGTCGGCCACAAGGCCGCGCATTTCCACGAGAACACCACGGTCGAAGTCGTCTGGACGGTGATTCCCTTCGTCATCCTGATGGGCATGGCCTATCCGGCGGCCAAGGTGGTGATCGACATGAAGGACACGACCAACCCGGACATGACCATCAAGATCACCGGTTACCAGTGGAAGTGGAGCTATGACTATCTCAACGACGGCGTCAGCTTCTACAGCAATCTGGCGACCCCGCGCGAACAGATCATTGGTGAAAGCCCCAAGGATGCGCACTACCTGCTCGAAGTCGACGAGCCGATGGTGGTGCCGGTCGGCAAGCGCGTGCGCCTGCTGATCACGGCGAACGACGTGTTGCATTCCTGGTGGGTTCCCGCGCTGGGCGCCAAGCAGGATGCCATTCCAGGCTTCATTCGCGACACCTGGTTCAAGGCGGACAAGATCGGCACCTACCGCGGCCAGTGCGTCGAGCTGTGCGGCAAGGATCACGGCTTCATGCCGATCGTCGTCGAGGTGGTATCGGAGGAAGACTACAAGGCCTGGGTGGCCAAGAAGAAAGGCACGGCGCAAGCCGCTGCTGCCGACAACGGCAAGACCTTCGAGGTGGCCGAACTCGTTGAGCGCGGCGAGAAGGTCTACCAGGCCAATTGCGCAGCCTGTCACCAGGCCAACGGCATGGGGCTGCCAGGCGCGTTCCCGGCGATCAACGGCTCCAAGGTCGCTACCGGGCCGATCGCGGATCACATCCATGTCGTTCTGGTCGGCCGGCCGGGCACCGCGATGGCGGCATTCGGCGGCCAGCTGTCCGATGCCGACATTGCCGCGGTGGTGACGTATCAGCGCAATGCCTGGGACAACAAGATGGGCGATGCGGCACAGCCCGCCGAGGTCGCCGCAGCCCGCGGCGGCGCGGCCGAAGCAGCTGCCCCTGCCGCGCAGTGAATAACCGAGAGGAGAGCACTTCATGTCTGACGTAGCACACGCCCACGACGACCACGGACACCACGCGCATCCCACCGGAATCATGCGCTGGATCACCACGACCAATCACAAGGACATCGGCACGCTCTACCTGTTCTTCGCGCTGATCATGCTGTTCGCGGCCGGCACCATGGCCTTGCTGATCCGAGCCGAACTGTTCCAGCCGGGCCTGCAGCTGATGCATCCCGATTTCTTCAACCAGCTGACCACGATGCATGGCCTGATCATGATCTTCGGCGTGATCATGCCGGCTTTCTCCGGGTTCGCGAACTGGCAGATCCCGCTGATGCTGGGCGCACCAGACATGGCGTTTCCGCGCATGAACAACTGGGCGTTCTGGGTGCTGCCGGTAGCGGGCCTGATGCTGATGTCGTCGTTCTTTCTGCCGGGCGGCGCGGTCGCTGGCGGCTGGACGATGTATCCGCCGCTGTTCATCCAGGGCGGCGTGTCCTATGACCTGACGATTCTTGCGGTCCACATCATGGGCCTGTCGTCGATCATGGGTTCGATCAACATCATCACAACTATCCTCAACATGCGTGCGCCGGGCCTCACGCTGATGAAGATGCCGCTGTTCTGCTGGACCTGGCTGATCACGGCCTATCTGCTGATCGCCACCATGCCGGTGCTGGCGGGTGCGGTGACCATGTTGCTGACCGACCGCAACTTCAATACCCACTTCTTCAACGCAGCCGGTGGCGGCGACCCGGTGATGTTCCAGCACATCTTCTGGTTCTTCGCCCATCCCGAGGTATACATCCTGATCCTGCCGGCGTTCGGCATCGTCTCCCAGGTGATCCCCACCTTCGCGCGCAAGCCGCTGTTCGGCTATGCCTCGATGGTGTACGCGACGGCGTCGATCGCGATCCTGTCGTTCATCGTCTGGGCGCACCACATGTTCACCGTCGGCATGCCGGCCGCTGCGCAACTGTTCTTCATGTTCTCTACCATGCTGATCGCCGTGCCGACCGGGGTGAAGGTGTTCAACTGGGTGGCGACCATGTGGAAAGGGTCCATGACCTTCGAGACGCCCATGCTGTTCGCCATCGCCTTCGTCTGCCTGTTCACCATCGGCGGCTTCTCCGGCCTGGTGCTGGCGATCGCGCCGGTCGACATCCAGCTGCACGACACCTACTACGTGGTGGCGCACTTCCACTATGTGCTGGTGTCGGGCGCCCTGTTCGCGATCTTCGCCGGCATCTACTACTGGCTGCCGAAGTGGACCGGCCACATGTATGACGAAACCCTGGGCAAGTGGCATTTCTGGATGTCGGTCATCGGCATGAACATCGTGTTCTTTCCGATGCATTTCCTGGGTCTGGCCGGCATGCCGCGCCGCATCCCGGACTATGCGCTGCAGTTTACCGAGTTCAACCAGATTGCCACGGTGGGCGCCTTCATCTTCGGTTTCAGCCAGCTGATCTTCCTGGTGATCGTGCTGAAGGCCATCAAGGGCGGGGCCAAGGCACCCGCCCGCGTCTGGGAGGGCGCGGAAGGACTCGAGTGGACCGTGCCGTCGCCGGCGCCCTACCACACCTTTGAAACCGCACCGGTGGTCAAATGAGCGGGAACTCGCCGGCCATGGACGACAAGCGCAGCGGCAAGTACCGCACGGCGATCCTCCTCGCGATTCTGGCGCTCGGCCTGTTCCTGTTCACACTTTATTCGGGGCTCAAATAGATCATGGTGCTGGGCAATGCCAAGGTGCTGACCAAGCTTGTCGTGGTGACGCTGGTCATGTTCGGCTTCGGCTTTGCCCTGGTGCCGTTCTATTACAAGATCTGCGACGTGACGGGGATCAATGCCGGCGACGAGCAAAGTCTGGTGAAGAACACGCAGGTCGACACCAGCCGCTGGGTGACGCTGGAGTTCGATGCCAATACCAATGCCGGCCTTCCCTGGCAGTTCAAGCCGACGCAGCGCAGCCTCAAGGTTCACCCGGGTCAGCTGGTGCAGATCGAGTACGAAGTCGCCAACAACAGCGATCATGCGATCGTCGGGCAGGCGGTGCCGAGTTATGGCCCGCAGCGCGCCGCCGCGTTCTTCAAGAAGATCGAGTGCTTCTGCTTTACGCCGCAGACGCTGGCCGCGGGCGAACGCCGCACCATGCCGGTGCTGTTCGTGCTGGATCCGTCGATGGACGAGGAGGTCCATACCGTGACCCTGTCCTACACCTTCTTCGACACCAACGCGAAGGCGCAGACCGCCGGTGCGCCGGACGCAGCGCAGAAAGCCCCGCCCAATGGCTGAGTCGGGCAGCAACCTCAAGGCTGCGCTCGCCGTGTTTTGGAGCTTCTTCGGGGTGCGCAAGCGGCGTGATTACGACGCCGATGCGCAAAACCTGACGCCGGCGCAAGTCATCATCGCCGGCCTGATCGGCGGCGGCGTGTTCGTGTTGACGATGTTGCTGCTGGTGTATCTGGTATTGCAGTTCGTGAAATAGACAATCAATAGACGACAAAGAAGGGGAAGACATGAGCCTGGCACAAACCGACAAGTATTTCCTGCCGCAACCTTCGCTCTGGCCAATCATCGGCTCGGTCGCGCTGCTGCTGATGGCGGTGGGCGGCGTCATGACCATGCGCGAAGTCGATCATGGCGGCTGGGTGCTGCTCACCGGCTTGGCGATCCTGCTGTTCATGATGTTCGGCTGGTTCCGCGAGGTGATCCGCGACAGCGAGGCCGGGCGCTTCAACAAGCAGGTCGATAGCTCGTATCGCTGGTCGATGAGCTGGTTCATTTTTTCCGAGGTCATGTTCTTTGCCGCATTTTTCGGCGCGCTGTTCTACACCCGGGTCCTGTCCGTACCCTGGCTGGCCGATGCCGAAACCGGCAGCATGCTGTGGGAAGGCTTCAAGGCGACCTGGCCGACCGCGGGTCCCGGACTGACGGCCGATGGTCTCAAGTTCTCGCCGATGAGTGCCTGGGGATTGCCGGCGATCAATACGCTGCTGCTGCTGAGTTCCGGCGTGACCGTGACCTGGGCGCACTGGGGCCTGAAGAAGAACAATCGTACCCAACTGATCATCGGTCTGGCGATGACCGTCGCGCTCGGTCTGCTGTTCCTCGGTCTGCAGGCCTACGAATACCACCATGCCTATACCGAGATGGGGCTGACGCTCGGTGCCGGCGCCTACGGTGCGACGTTCTTCATGCTGACCGGCTTCCACGGCTTCCACGTCATGATCGGGACGACGATGCTGATCGTCATCTTGCTGCGTTCGATCGCTGGCCATTTCACGCCCGAGCACCACTTCGCGTTCGAGGGCGTGTCGTGGTACTGGCACTTTGTCGACGTGGTATGGGTGCTGCTGTTCATACTCGTCTACTGGATGATCTAGGACGGCTGGCAGCGCGATCAGAAGCCGCGCCCGACGCGGCGCCGGTTTGATGAAAAGCCGCGTTTTCGCGGCTTTTTGTTGAACGGCAGGGAAGGCGCTCAGCGCAGGCCGGTTTGCGGGATGAGGCCGAAGTAATATCCTGCCATCAGCAGCACAAACAGGGTGATGGATAGCGCGACCCGGACGGTCAGCATTTTCACCGTGCGATCAGACTGCCCCTTGTCCTTGAACAGGTAGTAGAGGGCGCTGGCCAGGCTGGCCAGGATCAGGACGATGAAAAGCAGTGCAATAATGCGCATGGAACAGGCCGCTCGGAAAAATTTCAGTCTAACTGGATTGCTCCCGCCATGCACCTGCTGAAACTGCGATTCGGCAAGTGGCAGTTCGCACCAGCACTGTGGCCGACGCTGGCGACCCTGTTTTTCTTCGTGCTGACGCTCTGGCTGGGCAATTGGCAGAGCGGTCGGGCCGAGACCAAGCGCGCGCTGCAGGCGCGCTACGACAGGGCCGAACAGGAGTCGCCCGTGCATGTCGGCAGTGTGCTGCTGGATCGCGACAGCGTGCTGTATCGAAAGCTCGAGGTGCGGGGGGTGTTCGATGATGCCGGCACCATCCTGCTCGACAACCGGGTGCATCAGGGCGTGGCGGGCTACCATGTCCTGACGCCGCTCAGGATCGACGATGGCGCGATCGCGATACTGGTCAATCGCGGCTGGGTGCCGGCGGGGCGCAGCCGCGAGCAGGTACCGCAAACGCCGACGCCGCGAGGCGAAGTGAAGCTGGAAGGCATGGCGGTCGATCCGCACAGCCGCTATTTCGAGCTTGCGAAGACCGCGCCCCAGGGTCGGGTATGGCAGAACCTCGATTTCGACCGGTATGCGGCGAGCTACGGCCGGACCTTGCAGCCAGTACTGCTGCAGCAGACCAGCTCGGCTGCGGACGGCCTGCTGCGCGATTGGCCGCGCCCGGATACCGGGGTCAGCATGCATGTCAGCTATGCCATCCAGTGGTACAGTCTGGCGGCCACGCTCGCAGTCTTGTGGCTGGTGTTGAATGTCAGGCGACGGCAGGATGATGAAGGGTAACGGACGGAATGTCGGACGAGTTTTCTGAAGATGCAATTGACTTCGCGTAGCAAGTTCCTGCTGATCGTCGGGGTGTTCGTCGTGCCCGTCATTGCCGCCTATCTGGCCTATTTTGGCTGGCGGCCTGCGGGCCACGCCAACTACGGCGATCTTCTGCAGGTCACGCCCCTGCAGCATACGGCGGGCAGGACGCTCGATGGCGTTCCCTTCAATCTGGATACCTTGAAGGGAAAATGGCTGATGGTGCATGTGGGACCGGCCATGTGCGATGCGCGCTGTGCACGGCAACTTTACCTGATGCGGCAGACACGGATCGCGCAGGGCAAGGAGCAGTCGCGCATCGAACGGGTGTGGGTGCTGACCGGGGACGGCAGCCCCGACCCCGCGCTGTTGCAGGAACATCCGGGGCTGGTGGTGTGGCGGGCGGACGATGCTGTTTTTTCAGAGCAGTTTCCGGCTGCGCGCGATCGGTCCGCTCATATCTACATGGTCGACCCACTGGGCAACCTGATGCTGCGCTTTCCTGCTGAAGTCGATCCCAAGCGCATGATGAAAGACCTGAAGCTGCTGCTCAAGGCATCCCAGATAGGCTGACCGGACCCGCCGAACATGAAGACATATCGCAAGCTCATTCTGGCAGCTCTGGTGCTCGCGTTCTGCGTCGTGAGCCTGGGTGCGTACGTGCGCCTGTCGGATGCCGGGCTGGGGTGTCCCGACTGGCCAGGTTGCTACGGCAAGCTGACGCCGCATCTCGCGGCCGATGCCATCGACGCACAACTGGCCGCGAATCCCGACGGCCCGGTCTCGCATGCGAAAGCCTGGAAGGAGATGGTGCATCGCTACCTTGCGGGCACGCTGGGCTTGCTCGTGCTCGGCATCGCCGTGCTGGGCTTGCGTACCCGGCACGAGCCGAATGGCGGTACCGGCCTGCCGCTGGTGCTGCTCGGCCTGATCGTATTCCAGGCATTGCTCGGGATGTGGACGGTCACGCGTCTGCTCAAGCCCTTCATCGTCAGCGCCCACCTGCTTGGCGGGCTCGCCACCCTGTCACTGCTGGTCTGGCTGTGGTTGCGCGTGCGTGCGCAGAATGCCCATGCCTACTATGCCCGGGTCGATCATCTGCGGTCCGGCGCGGCAATCGGGCTGCTGCTGGTGGTGGTGCAAATCGCTTTGGGTGGCTGGGTGAGCACCAATTACGCAGCGATGGCGTGCACCGATTTTCCCTTGTGTCAGGGGGCCTGGATGCCGCCGATGGATTTTGCGCAGGGCTTTACCCTGCATCGCGAACTGGGCGAGACCGCTTCCGGCGAACTGCTGCCGATGAGTGCGCTGACGGCGATCCACTGGACGCACCGGTTCATGGCGCTGATCGTGTTCCTGTATTTGGGCTGGCTGGTGCTTCGACTGCTGCGCACGCCTGGATATGCCAGTCTGGGGCTGGCTATCGGCGGGCTGCTGCTTGTGCAGGTGACCCTCGGCATCAGCAACGTCCTGTTCAGCCTGCCGCTGGCCGTGGCCGTGGCGCACAACGCCGGGGCGGCGCTGCTGCTGTCGAGCCTGGTGGCGCTGAATTTCCGGGTGCGCAGGACATGAGGACGGAATCGCTGATGCTCCAGGGGGCGGTCTGCCGCTGCCAGCAGTTTCTGGCGCTGTGCAAGCTGCGCGTGGTCAGCCTGATCGTCTTCACCGCGGTCATCGGCATGTTTCTCGCCGTGCCGGGGTGGCCGGACTGGAACGTCCTGTGGGCCGGCACGCTTGGCATCGCGCTGGTCGCGGGTGCGGCTGCCGCGTTCAATTGCCTGGTCGAGCAGAAAATCGATGCCCTGATGGCGCGTACGCGCGCGCGTCCCCTGCCGCGCGGGGAACTGACCAGCGCACAGACGCTCGTGTTCTCCGGGGTGGTCGGCGGCATCGGACTGTTTCTGCTGCAGGTGTTCGTCAACCCGCTCACCATGTGGCTCACGCTCGCAACCTTCGTCGGCTATGCGGTGATCTATACGGCGCTGCTGAAGCCCGCCACGCCGCAGAACATCGTGATCGGCGGGGCCTCCGGCGCGATGCCGCCGGTCCTGGGGTGGGCTGCCGCGACCGGTGAAATCCACCACGACGCCCTGTTGTTGTTCCTGATCATTTTTGCGTGGACGCCGCCGCATTTCTGGGCGCTGGCGCTCTACCGGCGCGACGAGTACGCCAAGGCAGGGCTGCCGATGCTGCCGGTGACGCATGGCGAGGCCTACACGCGCCTGCATCTGCTGTTGTATACGCTGCTGCTGTTCGCGGTGACCATGCTGCCGGTCGGCACCGGCATGGGCGGCTGGATCTACCTGCTGGGCGCCGTGGTGCTGGGCGGGCGCTTCATCCAGTATGCCTGGCAGCTGTACCGGCATTACAGCGATGCGTTGGCGAAGGAAACCTTCCGCTTCTCGATCTGGTACCTGAGCCTGTTGTTCGGCGTCATGCTCGTCGATCACTATTTTCCGGTACCCATCTGATTTGAATGGGGATTCGGCTGTTTATATAGATATTAGGACAGGATTGTTTTATATTGTCCCTTATCCATATTCAGGGGCACGAGATGATCCTCTCCCGAACCAGCCAGTATGCCGTTCAGGCCTTGATCTATATGGCGACCCAGCCGAATGCCACCCCCGTGCTGAACAAGGATATCGCCGCCCAGCTCGGCGTGCCCGCACCCTATCTGGCCAAGATTCTGCAAAGCCTGGCGAAGGGCAGTTTGCTGTTTTCGTTCCGCGGGCGGCTGGGAGGATTCTGTTTGCGGGAAGGGGGCAGCAACATCACCCTGATGCAGATCCTGCTTCTGACCGAAGGTCCGGCATTCACCCAGAGCTGCCTGCTCGGGCTCAAGAAATGCAGCGA